>JBGSVH010000093.1:0-42006 GCA_041753055.1 Parvularculaceae bacterium | reverse complement strand
GGCGGCGGCCGTTTCGGGCGATCCGCGGGCCCCCGTTTCGTGTCATTGGGGCGTCGATTGTCCATGGTCCGCGGCTTCAACCATGACGGCGGCGCAATGTCACGCGGCATTTGCCCGGCGCGGGTTTCCCTCGTAAGATCGGCGCCAGTCGGGCGTCGGGGCGCTCGCCGCGTCTTCGGGACGGCAAACAGAATTGGGGATCACATGATGACATCTTTGGCGCGCGCTTCGCTTGGCGCTGTGGCGCTTGCTTTTTCGGCTGGCGCAGCCAGCGCGCAGACGCAGGAACTCATTTCCAATCCGCGCGGCATGGTCGCGAATTTCGACGCCGTCAATCTCGGGCCGGTGCTGACCGAGCTCGGTATTGTCTGGCAGGAACGCCAGCTGTCTGACGGCCGCCCGTTTATCGCCGCGTCGATCGGCGCTGCGCTCAGCTTCAACATTCTGCCGGCGGCCTGCCTTGGCGCAGATGGCAAGTCGAATTGCGTTGGCGCCAATTACATCACGCTCTTTACCGGCGGCTCGCCGAACCCGCAGTCGGTCTCGGCGTTCAACCAGAAATATGTTTTCACCAGCGCCGGCATGTATTCTGACGGGTCAAGCGCATTTCTGAGCCGGTATGACATTGCCGACTATGGCATCCCGCGCGGCAATATTGCATCGAGCGTTTACACATTTTTCCAGCTCGCCCAACGTTTCCGCGATGAGATCGCCTCAAAAACGGTGAGCGCGGACGGTTACGCCGATGACATGTCGGCCTCCGCCCTCAACATGCAGTCAGGCGAATCGATGGGCGTCAATGTATCCGTTGCTCCTGAAGGCGCGATGGCCGGCGTTCACCAGGCAAGCCTTGAAGCAACGCCGGAACTTGTTCGCAGGCTGATCAATTCGGACAACGCGCCGAGAAACAAGATCAGCAACGTCACCCAATAGGCGGCAATTGCTGCGCGCCAATGAAAACCCCGCTGTAAAAGGCGGGTTTTTTTTTGCGTCAGTTCGTGCACGCGCCGACGACGACGCAATACTGGACCTTGGACGAAAGGCGCGGCCAGCGCGTCGCCATCTTGTTCATGGTGACCGGGCCGATGACTTTCTGGGAGATCGGCGACGCGTAGTCATAGGACGTTTCGGCGATGATCAGCGAAGAGGCGTCGTCGAGTAGCGCGGCGTCGAGATTGCCTGGATAGACGCTGCCGGCGGCATAGGGCGTACCGCCATTGGAATCGAGGCTCCAGTGGACTTTGACCTCGCCCGTTGCGGTGTCGAGGACGATGCTGATGACCCTGAAGGTGACATTGATGTCTCTCGTATCGATCACGTCTTCCATGCCGACAAAGAGATCTTCAAGGCTGGATTTGGTGATCGATGTTTCTTGCGCGACGAGATCGGCGAGCGTGTTGGACGCGAGCAGAACCTTGCGATTTACCGAATAAGCGGATGAACCCTCAAGCACGCCAAAGAACAGCAAGATCATGATCGGCGCAATGAAAGCGAACTCAACCGCGGCGAGGCCCGCCCGGCAGCGGGCAAAGCGCGATGCGGCGCCGGTGAGTGAATGGGTGCGGGCAGCGGCCATGGCGGCGATATCCTTGCGCATCACGATCCCTCATAAGGTTCGTTACGGAAGATCGACGTCGAGAACATTTTGACGGCGCCGCCATTCGCTTTTTCGAGGTTGAGGCCGAGGCCGGGGTTGAAGCTCTTGTGCATGTAGCAGACGCGGACGCGGACAATGTCGCGAGCGCCCCCGGCGCTGTACGACATGGCATCGACGACGTCCGGATCAGCATCGCGGCAGACGGGCGCGGCGACATCGGCGGCCAGCGCGGCAAAGGTTGAAAACCGCGCGACGTCAACGGTCAGCCGTTCATTGCAATCGCCGAAAAGCTTCACGACGTCGCAGATCTCGTCAAAAAAGGCGTCCCGCGAGATTGCATTGGTTTGCGCCTGGCCGGTGCGGATAAGGCGCGCGGCCTTGGCGTTGGCGGCTTCGACCGCTGATTCGATGAAGTAGAAATAGCCGGCTTCCAGCACCGAGAAAATCAGTGCGAAAAACAATGGCGCGACCAGCGCAAACTCAACCGCTGACGAGCCGTTTCGGCATTTGACGAAGCGCCGGTCGAGACGCTTGCTCCCGATTCTCATTTTTGCCCAACTCCGGCCGGCGACGGCGCCGGCACAGCCTCTGCGGGCATATCCAAGCAAGACTCGCGCCAATGGCTATGTCCCGATCAGGTCAATTTGCCGGAAATCGTTTAAGTCTTTGTGATCCGGCAAGGTTAACGCGCCGGTAATCCTCCGCAACCGGATCAAGCGTAGAGACGGAGACGCAACAAAAAAGGCGGCCCGAAGGCCGCCTTTTCCGTCTGCATGAAGAAAGACTAGAAGTTCATGTTGAGGCCAACGCCCCAGCGGCGCGGTTCCAGAAGGAAGAGGTTCTGGAAGTTGCCGGCGCCCTGACCAACATCGAAGGCGCCGGTGACGGCGTCATTGTTGGTGACGTTCTGCATGAAGAAGCGCATCGACCAATTGCCATCGGTCGGACCGAACTTCACCATTGCGTTGACGTAAGCGTAGCCCTTCACCAGATCCTGCTCGGTGTTGAAGATGTTGGTGTACATGTCGTTTTGATAATACGCATCGACACGCGGCGTCAGCACGTGATTGGCGCCCACCGGCATTTCATACTGTATGCCGCCGGCGATCTTGAAGTTCGGCGAGCCGGGCAGTTCATTGCCGGTGACCGTCGTCGCCAGCCCGTCAACGACCTGGAAGTCGGTGCCAAGCGCCTGGTTCAGAGAAATCAGAGCGCCCATCGGACCGAGCGGTAATTGTGCGGTGTTGAAGAGCCCCTGCAGCGAGCCGCAGATCGTGAAGGGCGAGGCGGTCAGGGCGTCAAATCCGGCCGCCAATGCCGGGGCAGCGCCCGCCAGCATCGGCGAAATCGATGCGAGCGTTACCGCCGGATTAATCGGATTGAAGGGCGCGCCATTTTGCAGGAGCACGCAATTCGAACCGTTGGTGATGTCCGCAAGCAGCGTTGCGCCTGCGGTTGCCCCCGCCGTCGGGTTCCTGACGTCGATCGTCGCGAAATCGCCGATCTTCGTGTGGAGATAAGACGCGTTCATGTTGGCGGTTAAGCGATCGGTCGGCCGCCAGATGAATTCGCCCTCAACGCCGTAAACCTTGGCGTTGATGTTGTCGTTGACCGACGTATTGGCCACGATGCGCGAAACCTGCAAGCCGGAATAGTCGTAATAGAAACCGGTCAGGTTCGCCTGGAGACCGCCGCCGAGATTGGACTTGATGCCGGCTTCATAGGCCTTGATGACCTCCGGTTCAAAAGTCAGCGGCACTGACGCTGAGCTTGTGCGTGGGTTGAATCCGCCCGGCTTGTAGCCTCTGGTCCACGAGGCATAGAGCTGGACGTCATCGTTCGGCGTCCACTGCAGAACAGCGCGGCCAGTGGTCGCGTTGAAATTGTCTTCGGTGACGCGGAAATCGTTGACCGCGCCTGGCGTTCCTTGCGTGAATTCATCCGAATCGAGCAGGGGACGAACCGATGGCGTGCCGAACGGCACGATCGGCGGGGTGCCGGCAAGGACGCCGCTGTTGGTGGAGCCAGCGCTTTCAAGCAGATTGCCGCGATCGCGCAGGCCCTTGGTGTCCCAATTGTGACGGATGCCGCCGGTGAGCTTCAGCGTGTCGGAAATATCGACATATATTTCACCGAAGGCTGACGTCGAATCGAGGAAGTTGTCGTCGGTGTCATTCCAGAAGAAGGGCGTATAAAGCGAAAACCCGGTGCTCGCCGCGCCCGCCGCCGCGAGCGGATTTGGCGCTGCAGCAACCGCCGAAAGCGTGCCAAGCGTATATGCGAAATAATCGAGCCCCGTCGTCGCCACGCCATAATCGGCAAAGCCGTTGCTTTCAGCGTGGCTCGCGCCGAGCAGGAAGTTGACGCGCCCATCAAAGTCGGTGTTGACGATGCCCTCAATCGACCAGTAGTCGGTTTCGCCGACCGAGTAATCGACCGCGCGATAATTGCTGGAGCGATCCTGGATGTGGCCGCCGGCGACGCCAGTAAGGCCGTTGTTTTCGCTGGTGATGCCGACGTCAAATTGCGACAGCGGGAATGAGACCGGTCCGGTCGCACCGCCGGTCAGATTACAAATCGCCGGAAGGCCGCCGAAAGCGAGCGGCGCGCAAATCACCGGCGGGCGCGTCAGTTGCGGACCGATGCCGCCATCAAAGTCCTGGCGCGAGGCGACTTTCGAATTGCCCCAGCCGCCATTCAACTTGAAGGACCAGCTTTCGAAATCATGCTTCATGTTCAGCATGAAGATCGATTCTTCGGCGGCGTATTCAGGACCCGTGTCGATTGCGACCTGGCGAAGGTCGGTCGGTTGCACAACTCCAAAAACCGGGCCGCCAGCAAGCGAGAACAAGCCATAGGCGGCGGCTGCGGGATTGCCAGTCGCAAGACCGAAGGTTTGCGCCGAGGTGTTGGCGAAGAAGGTCGCGCGAAGGTCTTGCGGATCAAAGCTGCGCGGACCATTCGGATCGCAGCCCAGCAATGGCTGCAAGGGACCTGCTTCGCAAGCCTGCTTTTGCGAGCGCGTGCGGCTGTCGTCTTCGCGCATGTAGCTTGCGGTGAAGTCGAATGTCGTGTTGTCGGACGGCTCCCAGCGCGCCGAACCACGAAGCGCATAGATATTGCGATCGTCGATATCGCGGCCGTCAGTGACATTGGTCGTGAAGCCGTCGCGCTGGATTGTCGTGCCGGCGATGCGGACCGCAAGCCTGTCGGAGAGCGGCAGGTTGAGGGCGCCCTGCACCTTCACTGCATTGTAATTGCCATATTCGGCGTCGGCATAACCTTGAACGCCGTCGGTCGAGGCTTTCTTGGTGATGACGTTGACGACGCCGCCGGTCGCGTTGCGGCCGAACAGCGTGCCTTGTGGGCCGCGCAGAATTTCAAGCCGCTCAATGTCGAAGAACTCCGTCTCGAACAGGCGCGGCGCGTTCAGGTAGAAGTCGTTCATGTGGATTGAAGTCGATGGCTCGGTCGAGGAACCAACGGCGAGCGCGCCGATACCGCGGATCGAGATCGACGACGACGTGAACTGCGACTTCGAGAACGCGAAGTTCGGAATATTGAACTGGATGTCCTGGAATGTTTCGAGCTGGCGCGCGGCAAGGTCTTCGCCGCCAAAAGCTGAAACCGCGATCGGCACGTCCTGCAGCGACTGTTCCTGGCGCTGGGCGGTCACGACGATCTCGTCGCTGATCGATTGCGCGGATGCGGCGGTGGCGGCGATGGCGCCGACGGCGGCGCCGCAAAGCAGACGGCCCGTAAAGGAAACGAGGCCCTTTGAGACTTTCATGGATAACCCCTTTTTGAGCCCCTCCCTGACGGGGCCGATTTTACGGGCGCCAATTAACGAGGCGCCCGCTTGTGCCGCAGTATTTGCGCGCCAAAGAGTCTTCGTAAAGTAAACGTGAGCAGCGAATGTGCGGCGCCACATCAACCGTGCCAAAATTACCACAAGGTGTTAACCGCGAGGGCCCGCGAAAACCCCGGCTTTGTTGCGATGCAGCATTCATTCCTTGTCCGTCATCTGCCGGCATTAACTAATTGCTGACGAGCACTGAGTTGGCTCGCGATGCTGGGGTTCAGTTCGGGATTCGCGCCAGCGCAGCCTGGTGGCCGGCACGTTTTCTATAATTAAATCATACAGTTATATAGTTGTCGCGAGACCGCCTGCGGCCGCGCTGATCGTGATGCGCGCCGAAGCCTTGCAGGCGACAGGCGGGGCGTTACGTTTTTTCGGCCCGGTCGCACCATTTGACCTAGGTCAGCGCAAGGGCGCGCCGGCCACATAAAAACAGACCAATGAGACCTGAATGGCGAAAATATCTGAGCTGGCGCACGCCGCGTTACACGAGCTTTCCCTCGGCGCTGCATTTTGATGAACAGGTCGCGGCGGCGGACTATTCGCAAAGGCTTGGCGAGGTCGGCCTTTACGAGCCTTTGTCGATCTATGTGCATATCCCGTTTTGCCGGCAGATGTGCTGGTATTGCGGCTGCAACATGCGCGTTGAAAACGACTATGGCCGCGCGCTTCGGTATGTGCGGGCGCTTTCACAAGAACTCCACCTGATTGGCGATGCGCTTCGGGGCGCCGGGCGGACGCGTGCGGTGCATTTCGGCGGCGGCACCCCGAACTACCTGAAAATCGAGGAAATCGGCGCAATTCTTGGCGCGATCGAGCTGGCGCTCGGCCTCACCGATTCGGCCCGTCTTGCGATTGAACTTGACCCCCGCCTCATCGGCGATGGCGACGTTGCACGGCTTGCGGCGCTCGGGTTCAACCGGATGAGCCTCGGCGTTCAGGATTTCGATGTCGAGGTTCAAGCGGCGATAAACCGTATACAGAGCTTTGACCTGATCGAGGCGGCGGTCGGCGAGATGCGGCGCGCCGGCGTCAATGACGTGTCTTTCGATCTGCTTTATGGCTTGCCCAAGCAGACAATCACAAGTTTTGCGGAAACCATCGACAAGACGATTGCGCTATCGCCGGACCGCGTCGCCGTCTTCGGCTACGCGCACTTGCCGGCGGCGCTGCCGCGTCAGCGCCTTCTTGACGCGGCGGCGCTGCCCCCTGAAGAGATGCGCGCCGATCTTGCCGCAATGGCGGACGACCAGCTGGTCGGAGCAGGGTACCGGCGTATCGGTTTTGACCATTACGCCAAGCCGGATAACCCGCTCGCCCGGGCTGAAAACGAGGGGCGGCTGCGGCGGAATTTTCAAGGGTTCACCGATGATCCAGCCGACACGACGCTCGGCGTCGGCGCTTCGTCGATCAGCTTTGTTGGCGGCCTCTATGCGCAAAACGCCCGAGCACTTGGCGATTATTACCGCCAGATCGAAAGCCAGGAATTGGCGACGGTGCGCGGTCTCGTTTTGTCGCCAAAGGAAGCGCGGATCGGCCGGACGATCCGAGAGATTCTCTGCCGCTCGACGGCCGATATCGCTGATCTCCTCGCCGCCCTGTCGCCGATGGAGGCGAACGCCGTCTGCGCCCGCCTCGATGAGCTCGCGGGTGAGGGGGTCATTTCCTGGGACGGCGCTATCGTCGCGCTTGCAACGGACGCACGCGTTTTGTCCCGGATCGTCGCCGCCGCGCTTGATCCCTATGAGGCCTTTAACAAGGACAACCCTACGCGCCGCCTCGCCCGCGCGGTATAATGCGGGCCAAAAGGAGCGCCCGCTCTGGATATTCAGTTGGCAGCGCTTTATTCATAGCCGGTGCAACCCTCCGGAAGGCGATGGGCGAACGATCAGAATTGGCCGAGCGACAGTGCGGGGCGTACGACCGGCCGAAGACCTGCGATCTTTGTGACGTGCGTGAGCGCTCTATTTGCGCCGATCTTGGCCCACGCGAGTTTGCGCATGTCGAGAAAACGATGGCGCGCCGGCATGTGGCCAAGAACAAGTCTTTGATGGTTGAGGGCGAACCCAATGAGTCACTCTATATTGTAGTCGATGGGAGCTTCCGGCTGTCGAAACTGCTGGAGGATGGCCGCCGGCAAGTGACCGGTTTCCTGTTCAAGGGCGATTTTGTCGGCGTCCGTCCGACCAAAGCGAGCGCCTACACAACAGAAGCGCTTCAGGACAGCACCGTATGTTTTTTTCCGCATCGCTATCTTGAGGAAATCGCTATCGACGCGCCAGGGGTCAAGGACCGGCTGATCGCGCGCGGGCAAACCGAATACCACAAGGCGCAAGACCATATTGTCCTGTTAGGCAAGAAGACGGCGGAAGAACGCGTTATCAGTTTCATTGATCTTATCGGCAAGACCATTGGCGTTGACGATGGATCAGCGCGGCGCACGGTGCCGCTGCCGATGCCCCGGCAGGACATCGCCGATTATCTCGGCCTGCGGCTTGAAACCTTGAGCCGGACACTCGCTACCCTCAAGGAAAACGGCAAGATTATCGAGGTTTCGCGGCATGCGGTGGTGATTGCGGCTTAGAAAACGTTTGGACAGACCGAGACAGACGCGCGGCTGGCGCCTGTTGCCGATGAAACAAATTGACGTTCCCATGCGTAAGCGCGCCGAATCAATGTGAGTTCACCGAGTCTTGGCGGCAATGGCGCAAGCGTCAGCGATGATGGAGAGCGATTGAGCGACCGTCGCGGCGTGGGGTCGGTGAGGTATCATTGCATGCGGCAAATTGAGCATCTCACCGCCAGTTGCAATTGACTTGATTTATATCAAAAGCAGAGGCGCGGCCTGATCCAAAACCAGCCGCAACAATCAGAAGGGGGCGCAGGATGAACGCGACCAACGGAATGGGCGACACCGGCCGTGCTGGCGGTAGTGAAGTACCTTTCATCGGGGCGTTCCTTGCTGTCGGATCATTGCTTGCGCTGAT
This sequence comes from Parvularculaceae bacterium, assembly GCA_041753055.1. Taxonomy (GTDB): domain Bacteria; phylum Pseudomonadota; class Alphaproteobacteria; order Caulobacterales; family Parvularculaceae; genus Amphiplicatus. Next base: position 33,563 of record JBGSVH010000093.1, on the reverse strand, counting down.
CGTCGCTGCGAGAACGACCGACGCGCTGATGAGCGCGCACGCGATGATGTTTCTCCTAGCATTTGTCGCGGCGGCGTTCGCGCTCGTCCATCATGTATCGTCCGGCGCGAAAGCAGATCCGAACGCTTACGAATTTGGCGTTATCAAAGCGGGGGTTTTTGCGTCGGTATTCTGGGGGATCGCCGGCTTTCTTGTCGGCGTCATCATTGCGGCCCAGCTCGCCTTTCCAAATCTCTTCTATTTTCCCGACCTTCCCTGGGCCAACTTTGGGCGGCTGAGGCCGCTTCACACTTCGGCGGTGATCTTCGCATTTGGCGGCAACGTTCTGATCGCGACGTCGTTTTATGTAGCCCAGCGCACCTGCCGCACGCGTTTGTTCGGCGGCCTGTCATCCTGGTTCGTCTTCTGGGGATACAATTTGTTCATTGTGATCGCCGCCACCGGCTATCTGATGGGCGTTACCCAATCGAAGGAATACGCCGAGCCCGAATGGTACGCGGATATCTGGCTGACGATCGTTTGGGTGATGTATCTGGTGGTTTTTCTTGGGACGCTGCTGAAGCGAAAAGAGCCGCACATCTACGTCGCAAACTGGTTCTATCTGGCGTTCATCGTGACGGTTGCGATGCTGCACATTGTCAACAACCTGTCGATGCCGGTCTCACTTCTGGGAACCAAGAGTTATTCGCTCTTTGCCGGCGTGCAAGATGCGCTGACGCAATGGTGGTACGGTCATAACGCGGTCGGGTTTTTCCTGACCGCTGGCTTTCTCGGCATCATGTATTATTTCATCCCCAAGCGCGCCGAGCGGCCCATTTATTCCTACAGGCTTTCAATCATTCACTTCTGGGCCCTGATCTTTCTCTATATCTGGGCGGGTCCGCATCATCTGCACTACACCGCCCTTCCCGACTGGGCGCAGACGCTCGGCATGACATTTTCGATCATGCTTTGGATGCCGTCATGGGGCGGCATGATCAACGGGCTCATGACCTTGTCGGGCGCCTGGGACAAGCTCAGAACCGATCCGGTGCTTCGCATGCTGGTCGTTTCGGTCGCCTTCTACGGCATGTCGACCTTTGAGGGGCCGCTAATGTCGATCCGCGCCGTCAATTCGCTGTCGCATTACACCGACTGGACCATCGGGCACGTCCATTCCGGCGCGCTTGGCTGGGTCGGCTATGTCTCCTTCGGCGCGCTTTATTGCCTCGTTCCATGGCTGTGGAAGCGCAAGCAGCTTTATTCCAATCAGCTTGTCGAGTGGCATTTCTGGATTTCGACCATCGGGATTCTTCTCTACATCACGTCGATGTGGGTCTCCGGCATCATGCAGGGGCTGATGTGGCGCGCCTACAATTCACTCGGGTTCCTCGAATACTCGTTCGTGGAGACGGTCGCAGCGATGCATCCCTATTATATCATTCGCATGACCGGGGGCCTGTTGTTCCTGATCGGCGCGCTCATCATGGCCTATAATCTCTGGCGCACGGCGAAGGGCGACATCCGGGCGCGCGAATTTGCGATGAGCCCCGCGCTCGCTCCGGCCGAATAAGGAAAAACGCGATGCTTGACCGTCACGAATTTCTCGAAAAGCGCGGCCTTGTTCTTACGATTGCAATCCTCATCGTCGTTGCAATCGGCGGGCTCGTCGAGATTGCGCCGCTCTTTTATCTTGAATCGACGATCGAAAAAGTCGGGGGCATGCGTCCTTACACGCCGCTCGAGCTGGCGGGACGCAATGTTTATGTTCGAGAAGGCTGTTATGTCTGTCACAGCCAGCAGGTGCGGCCTCTGCGCGACGAGGTTGAGCGCTATGGCCACTATTCGCTGGCCGCTGAAAGCATGTTCGATCATCCCTTTCAGTGGGGCTCTAAAAGAACCGGTCCGGACCTTGCCCGAGTCGGGGGGAAATATTCCGACGCCTGGCACGTCCAGCACATGATCGATCCGCGCACCCTGGTCCCGGAATCGGTTATGCCGCCCTACAAATTCCTCGCCCAGGCCCGGCTTGATCCGAACGCCGCGACGGGCTGGCTCAAAGCGAACCGAGCTATCGGCGTTCCCTATACGGATGAAATGATTGAAAAAGCGGCGAGCGACATTGCAACGCAGGTCGACCCCTTTGCGGCGGACTTTGACGCCTTTATGGCGCGCTACCCCAAGGCGCAGATCCGCGATTTCGACGGCAACCCGAAGGAAATCACTGAGATGGACGCGCTCATCGCCTATCTGCAGGTTCTTGGGACGATGGTTGATTTCAGTATTTACGAACCCGCAGAAAACTACAGGTAAGCGCCATGTATGAAACCTTGTCACATGTCGCGCAAACCTGGGGGCTCGTTCTCTTTGTCGTCGCCTTCGTGCTCGTACTCGTCTACGCGCTCTCGCCGCGCAACAAAAAGAATTTTGACGAGGCCAAGAACATTCCGCTGAACGAAGAGGATATCTGATATGGCGGGCAAGGATGCGGACAATAATGCGGACAGGGAAATTGACGCGCATAGCGGCGTTGAAACAACCGGCCATAGCTGGGACGGCATCAGGGAACTGAACAATCCGTTGCCGCGCTGGTGGGTGATCGTCTTCTGGATCTCGATCGTGTGGGCGATCGCCTATTGGGTCTTTATGCCGTCATGGCCGGGGCTCTCGGGTTATCTCAAGGGTACGCGCCACCACAGCGAGCGGGCGAATGTCGAAACCGTACTTGCCAGCGTTGGCGCCGCACGCAGCGATCAGATGAAGCGGCTTCTCGGCGCCGGGTCGATTGACGCGATCGAAAAGGATCCGGATCTGTTGCAATATGCAATGACCGCTGGCCAGTCGCTGTTCGGCGACAATTGTGCGACCTGCCATGGCGCGGGCGGCCAGGGTAATGTCGGCTATCCAAGTCTTGTCGATGATGACTGGCTTTGGGGTGGAAAACTGTCCGACATTCAAACGACGTTGCATTATGGCGTGCGTTCAACCAACCCCAACGCGCGCTTCAATCAGATGCTCGCTTTCGGGCGGGACGGCATGCTCCCTGCCGATCAGATCGGCGATCTGGTGGAATATGTCGTTCAAATTTCGGGACGCGAGGCTAACGCTGCGACAGCCGCGCGCGGCGGCGCTGTTTTCGCGCAGCAATGCGCCTCCTGTCACGGCTCTGACGGCAAGGGCAATCAGGCGATGGGCGCGCCAAATCTCACCGACGGCATCTGGCTTTACGGCGGAGAGCGCCTAGATATCCAGCAGTCTATCTATCTTGGCCGCGGCGGCGTGATGCCGGCATGGACCGGTCGTCTGTCGGCAGAACAGATCACCGCCCTTGCGGTTTATGTTCACTCCCTTGGCGGCGGCGAGTAAGTCTCGCCGGTCACGGCGAAAGGCGTAACAGTGTTGAAGACCGACGACCTCACCAAACCCGGCGGCGCTGGCGGGGTCGAAAAGCTGGATGTCGCGGCGGTCAATAGCGCTGCTGCGCGCGCCCTCTATAAAGCGCGCGAGCCGATCTACCCGAAACTCGTGCGTGGCAAGTTCCGCGCCCTCAAATGGGCGATGCTGGTTGCAACCCTTGCGGTCTATTATCTTCTGCCCTGGATACGGTGGGCGCGCGGACCGGGCGAACCTGATCAGGCGGTGCTGGTCGATTTCCCGGGCCGCCGCTTTTATTTCTTCTTCATCGAACTCTGGCCGGATGAGCTTTATTATCTGACCGGCTTGCTGATTCTCGCCGCGCTCGGCCTGTTTCTGGCGACGGCGCTGTTCGGGCGCATCTGGTGTGGGTACGCTTGCCCACAAACCGTGTGGACCGATCTTTTCATCGCTGTTGAGCGTCTCGTCGAGGGGGACCGCAACCAACGGATCAAGCTTGCAAAGGCGCCATGGTCGTTTGGTAAAATTACCAAGAAGGCGACCAAGCACGCGTTGTGGATTCTGATCGCTGCGGCGACCGGCGGCGCCTGGATCTTCTACTTTCATGATGCGCCGACAATTTTCCCGCAGGTATTTCGCGGGGAAGCGCCGGCCTCCGCCTATCTGTTTATCGGGCTGCTGACCTTCACGACCTATATGCTCGCCGGGTCAATGCGCGAGCAGGTCTGCACCTATATGTGCCCATGGCCCCGCATTCAGGCGGCGCTGACCGACGCGGAGACGCTGGAGGTCACGTACAAATATGACCGCGGCGAACCGCGCGGCTCGCACAAGAAAAACCAGAGCTGGGATGGTCGCGGCGACTGCGTCGATTGCAACGCCTGCGTCGCCGCTTGTCCCATGGGCATCGATATTCGCGACGGTGCGCAGCTTGAATGCATCAATTGCGCGCTCTGCATTGATGCGTGCGATGATACAATGCGAAAGGTCGGTCGGCCGACTGGCCTCATCGATTATGATACGGATCGCAATATCGCGCGCCGTCAGGCTGGGCAAAAGCCGCAAATCCGCCTGATCCGGACGAGAACAATCCTATATGCCGGCCTTATCGCAATTGTCGGCGCCATTATCCTTTTCGGCTTGTCGTCGCGGGCGACGCTTGAGGTCAATGTCCTGCGCGACCGGACGCCGCCTTTTGTCCGCCTTTCCGATGGATCGGTCCGCAACGCCTATACGGTGAAGATTATCAACAAGGCGAACTCTGCGCGTGAATTCCAGATCACTGTCGCTGGCCCGGAGGGTCTTGTCTTGTCCTCTGTTGGCGAGACGCCGGCAGGCAACGCCCTGGCGGTTACGGCGGAAGGCGATGGCCTGCGCTCGATTCGAATATTCGTTACGGTACCTCAGCCCTCGCTCGCACGCGCCGGCAAGGACATAACGCTGACGATTGCGGAAGCGGGCGGCGGCGAGCGCGTCGAAAAGACCACGGCATTCATGAAGGATCGGCGGTGATGCAATCTTCGTTCAGACTTACCGGGCGACATGTGCTGGCGATCGTCCTTGCATTTTTTCTGACGATCATCGCCGCCAACACAGTCTTTATCACGTTTGCCGTGAAGAGCTTTCCCGGCGAACAGGAAAAAAAATCCTATCTGCAAGGCCTCGCATTCAATGACCACCTGAAGGCGCAAAAAGCCCAGGCGGCGCTGGGCTGGACGGCGGAAATCGCCAGTACGAAATTGGCCGATGCGCGCGCCGAGCTTGATCTTTACTTCGCGTCGTCGACCGCGACGCCGATTGTGAATCTAGAGGTCACCGGCGTTCTTGCCCGGCTGGCGGACGACGACAACGATCATTCGATCACTTTTGAGCAAGTGACGGCGGGCCGTTATCGCGCAATAGTTGACGGCGTGGAGCCAGGGGTCTGGCGGCTTGATGCAACAGCGAAGAATCAGCGCGGCGATGTTTTTGCGCTCGAAAAAAGACTGACGCTTGAATGACCGCTGCCGCCATTCCCGCAGAGATCGGTTGCCCGAGCGGCCTTGAACCGCCCGCCGACGGCGCAATCATCGATCCCGCGCCCTTCGTCCGGCGCGCCAACGGTCTCGCGCGTCTCGATCTTGCCGTCTTCGGCGCCAAATGCGCCGGCTGCATCAGGAAGATCGAAGGCGCGATGACCGCGCTTCCCGAAATGCAATCGGCGCGACTGAACCTCTCGACGGGGCGATTGTCTCTTGTCTGGACGGATGGCGCCTTTTCGCCGCGGCACATTGCCGAGCGTCTCGACCGGATTGGGTACCGCGCCGCGCCTTTCGATCCGGAGGCGACGGAAAAAGAAAGCGACGCAGAAGGAAGGCGCTTGTTGCGCGCCCTGGCGGTTGCGGGATTTGCGACGGCCAATGTCATGTTGCTGTCAATTTCGGTTTGGGCGGGCGGTGGCGAAATGGGGCCGGCGACGCGCGAACTCCTGCACTGGGTGTCCGCAGTCATTGCAATACCGGCGGCGCTTTATTCGGGACGGACGTTTTTTGCGTCGGCCTTTCGCGCCCTGAAGCATGGCCGCGCCAATATGGACGTGCCGATTTCGCTTGGCGTCATTCTCGCCTTGGCGATCAGCGTCTACGAATTCATTCAGGGCGGCGCGCACACCTATTTTGACGCCGCTGTCATGCTGCTGTTTTTTCTGCTTATCGGCCGGTTCCTTGATCATCGGTTGAGATTGCGCGCGCGCGCGGCCGCAAGAGACCTTCTGGCGTTGCAAGCCGTGACCGCGAGCCGCATCAATGCGGATGGAACATTGTCGTCGGTATCCGCGCGAGACATCGCGCCCGGCGACAAGTTGCTGCTTGCGCCCGGCGACCGCGCGCCTGTCGACGGAATTATCGAAGAGGGCGAATCAAGCCTCGATATGTCGCTCGTCACCGGCGAAAGCGCGCCAATGCGCCAGGGCGTTGGCGCACTCCTTCATGCCGGCGTCCTCAATCTGACGGCGCGTCTCGTCATGCAGGCGACGAAGACTGCCGATGCTTCGCTTGTCGCCGATCTGACGCGCCTGATTGAGGCGGGCGAACAATCGAAGAGCCGGTACATTAAATTGGCCGACCGCGCCGCCGCGCTCTATGTGCCGGTCGTTCATACATTGGCGCTCGGCACGTTTCTTGGCTGGTTTTTTGTCATGGATGCGGGGCTGCGGGTCTCGGTGATGAACGCGGCGGCCCTTCTCATCATCACCTGTCCCTGCGCGCTGGGGCTTGCAGCGCCTGCTGTACAAGTTGTGGCGACCGGAAGGCTCTTCCGGTCGGGTGTTCTCGTCAAGTCGGGCGACGCGCTGGAGCGTCTTGCCGAGGTCGACACCATCGTCTTCGACAAGACGGGCACGCTGACCTTTGGCAGGCCGCGTCTCGTGAACCGTGACCAGATTGGGGCTGAAACGCTCGCTGCGGCGGCTTCACTGGCGCGCATCAGCCGTCATCCGCTTTCACGCGCAATAGTCGCGGAAGCTGGCGCCGGGAGGGCCGCCGCCGATGCTGCCGAAACGCCCGGCGACGGGATCGAAGCCAGCATCGAGGGCGTCGGCGCAAAGCTGGGACGGGCAGATTTCGTCGGCGCCAAGTCAAGCGATGACGCATTGCAGGAAAGCTGGTTTCGCCTCGGCGACGCCGACCCGGTGTGTTTCCGGTTTGAAGATCGTCAACGCGCTGATGCGGCGGAGACAGTGCGTCGTTTAGGGCAAATCGGTCTCACCGTTGAGATGCTTTCCGGCGACCGCTGCGCCGCCGCCGAAAAGGTCGCGGCCGATCTCGGCATTTCAGTATGGCGCTCGGGCATGTCGCCTAGAGCGAAGACCATACACCTCGACAAACTTCGCGCTGATGGGGCGAAAGTCGCGATGGTCGGCGATGGTCTCAACGATGCGCCCTCGCTTGCCGCCGCTTACGCTTCTCTATCGCCCGGAACGGCCGCCGATGCGAGCCAGGCCGCCGCTGATTTCGTCTATCAGGGCGATGGCCTCGCGCCGATCGTCGAAGCGATTCTGGTCGCGCGCGCCTCACGCCGCCGCGTCCTCGAAAATTTCTTGTTCGCCACCATTTATAACGCCTTTGCGATGCCGCTTGCGGCGATGGGCATGGTAACACCATTGATCGCCGCGATTGCGATGTCGGGGTCATCAATGATTGTTACGTTGAATGCCTTGCGGCTTTCCGGGAGGCGGCGAGGATGAGCGTTCTGGTCTTTTTGATACCGATTGCGCTGTTTCTGGGCGGCGTCGGTCTTTCCGCCTTCTTCTGGGCGCTCAAATCAGGTCAATTTGACGATCCAAAAGGCGATGCGGAACGCATCCTCCTCGATGATGATCTCGAAATGGGAGATTAGGCGGCTGCGCGAATTTCGCGATAAGCATGCCAGGTCGCGTGACCAAGCAATGGAAATATCACCGCCAGACCAAAAAACAGCGTGGCGACGCCACCGGCAATGAGTATGCCAATGAGCCACGCCCACAACAGCATCACGCCGGGTGATTTGCGAAAGGCGTTGACACCTGCCGCTATTGCCGTGAACGCATCCGTACGCTCGTTCACCAGCATCGGGATAGAAATGACGCTCAGGAGAAAGATCGCAAATGCGATTGCGAATCCGAAAAAGGACCCTGTCAGCGCCATCGCCAGCCCTTGTGGCGTGGTGATCGCAAAGCTGAAAAACTCGTTGATTGGCACGTAACTGCCAGAAGTGAAAATTGCATAGAGCGCCATCGCAACAAGCGTCCAGACCATCGCCGCAAACAGCAGCAAAAATCCGACAAACGCGATTTGCAAGGGCGAACGCGGTCCGGCGAATTTAACCGGAAACAGGCGCGGCCGCTCGGCGGCTTCAATCCTACGGCTCATCTCGTAAAGACCGACAGCCAGCAGCGGCCCGACAAGAGCAAAAACGCCGATTGCAACCGGAATAAGCGAGGTGAGTCCCGCGCGCCATAGCGCGGATATAATCAAAATGCCGCCGCCAACCACAAACAATCCGTATCCGACTGATAAGGCGGGCGCAGCAAGCAGATCACGCCACCCGGCGCCAAGCCAGCGCCATGGCGCGTCAAGCGAAAGCCGTTTCGGCGAGGTTGATCGCGCCTGGTTCACATCCGTTACGACCACCGCCGATCCCTTCGTCGCTACAGCGAGCCCATAGTTTCCTGACGCTTAAATGGTGTCAACAACGCGCAAGGTCGCGCCGACGCTTGTTTGGTGCGGTCCCGTCAAGCCTCCCAGCAGCTTCCGAAGGAAGCCCGACTTCCGCCTTCGCCAGAATGGTGGGCGCGACAGGGTTTGAACCTGTGACCCCTACGGTGTGAACGTAGTGCTCTACCGCTGAGCTACGCGCCCGTTCCCGGACGGATTTCGTCCGGCCGGGCGATCCTCTTAGCGTCTGGCGTCTGGGGGTCAAGCGTTGGCCGGCGCGGCGGTTTCAGGCGGCGGCTTCCGTGGTATGCGGAGTCGCTGAATGCAGCCGGTGCGGGGGGATAATCAAAAAGGCGCTGGCGCCTTCGCCGGGCGCTGAAACGAGGCGAAACCGGCCGCCATGCGCCTGCATTACGGCGTTGACGAGCGGCAACCCCAATCCCAACCCTTCTTTTGAGCGGCGCAGCGACATGTCTGATTGGCTAAAGGGCTGAGTGACAAATTTTACCCGTTCGGGATCCATGCCGGGCCCGTTATCGCGGACAAGCACCGCCAATTCGCCCGTTTTGGTCGTTGCGGCGCCAATGGTAATTGCAACGCCGGGAGGGGAGAACTTGACTGCATTCTCAACAAGCTTGCCAATGCAGCGCGACAGCAAGATGCGGTCGCAGCAGATTTCGACGCCGCCATCCTTGACCGCCCGCTTCAAAGTCGCCGTCGATGAAGTCAGCATTTTTTCCAGCGGCGCGAGGGCAAGCTCAATCAGATCGTCCAGCGTGCAATCAACGTCGTTAAGGCTGATCGGACCCGATCGCGCATCCGATGCAAGAAGCATATCGGAAACTGAATTGAGCAATCTCTTGCCGCCGTCGATAACATAGTCGGCGTATTCCTTGTGGAGATGATCATTTTCGCGATCGAACTGTTCAGCGAGAATTTGGCCGAAACCAATAATGGCGTTGAGCGGTGTTCTCAGCTCATGGCTCATGATTGACAGCAGGCTGTCCTTGAATCGCGATCCCGCTTCCGCTGCATCCCGGGCGACGCGCAATTCCTTCTGGTCGATGCTTGCTTTGAGAACGAAGCGAACGGCGTGCGTGAAAAGCGTCCAGTTAATCGGCTTGGCGAGGAACGAAGTGGCGCCAGCGGCGAATGCCTGTTCGACGGCGTCTGGACGTTCACTGCCGGTGACGACGATTACCGGAATCTCGGAAAGCGTTGGGTCTGCGCGCACGGCCCGTGTGAGGTCGAAGCCGCTGAGACCAGGCATATCAACATCGGAAATGACAATGTCAGCGCCCTCAGCCCGCAGGATCGCCAATCCTTCCGCGCCGTCAGCGGCGACGCGCGGCTGGAAGCCCGCCTCCGCGAGCTTGGCGCACGCCAGTTCCCGGATGATCGGATCATCGTCGATGACGAGGACGCGCGCGGTCTGACGCATTTTCCGAATCTTCCCCCTTCTTTCGTGATCAGGAGCCTTCCGGCGCCCCTTAAATCACGGCTCGCCAGCCTATTTGCGGGCAATCTTGCGAAGAATTGGTAAACAGAATCCCAATTGCGCGCCGCTTCAAACAATTCGCAACAAATTTCCGGCAGTTAGGGTGTGATTTTCGGGAGTCACTGTGGCCGGTCGCAAAACCTCGCTTAGGAACCAGTTAACGTCGCTGGTCGTGATCGCCGTGTTCGGAGCGGTCGCGCTGGCGACGGGCTCGTTCGTCTGGCGCGACGTCAGTCAATACGGCGAGGAGCGGACAACCGAGCTTCGGTCTAATGCTGCGGTATTTGCGGCGACAATTTCGGGCGCTGTCGCCGCAGGCGATCAGCGGTCAACGCTGGAAGCGTTGCGTGCGATAAAGGACATGCCCAATCTCAATCATGTTCGCGTCGAGCTCGCCGATGGGTCGGTTTTTGTTGAGCTCGGCGACACCGTCGAGCTATCGTCGCATCAGGCTGAAGCCAGTCGCACGCCGGGTGTTGCAGATCTGCTGAAGACGCGGTCCCTTTCGGGAAGCGCGGCGATTATGCAAGGCGGAAAATTAGTCGGCAAATTTACGATTATATCAGACACGTCAGAGCTCGGTCAGCACGTCTGGAGCATTCTGTGGGACGCGATTTCCGTCGCGGCGTTCTCCGCATCCGTTGGGTTGCTGCTCGCACTGCGCATGCAGAGGAGCGTAACAAGCCCTATTATCAGTCTCGCCAGAATTATGCGTGACGTGCGCGAACGCGACGATTTCGGCGTTCGGGCGACGCGCGTTAGCGCTAACGAGGCCGGTGATCTCGTCGATGCATTCAACGACATGCTCGACAAGATTCAAGATCGCGATGCGCGGCTGCTTGCACAACAGGAAAACCTGCAAAGGATTGTTACTCTTCGCACCCGCGAGCTAAAGCTCGCCAAGGAGTCGGCGGAAGCTGCAAACAGCGCTAAATCGGAATTTCTCGCTGCGATGAGCCACGAAATCAGGACGCCGATGAACGGCATGCTGGTAATGGCTGAACTGATCAACAATTCCGAATTGCCGCCGCGTCAGAAGCGCTATGCAGAAGTCATTGTCCGGTCGGGTCAGAACCTCCTGACGATCATCAATGACATTCTCGATTTTTCAAAGATAGAGGCCGGCAAGCTTGATCTGGAGAAAATCGCGGTCAAACCGGCGGACGTGATTTCCGATGTGATCAGTCTTTTCTGGGAACGCGCAGCAAAGGCCGGCCTCGATTTGACGCCGTATATCGGTCCGGGCGTACCCGAAGTGATCGAAGGCGATCCGGTGCGTATCAGCCAGGTCCTTTCCAATCTCGTCAATAATGCGTTGAAGTTCACCGGGCGCGGCAGCGTCATCGTCACGGCGCGCAGGGTTCGCGGCCCAAGCAAAGAGTGCGTTGTCGAGTTCGCCGTTGTTGATACGGGCGTCGGCATAGCGCCAGAAAAACAGAACCGGATCTTCGACGCCTTCTCGCAAGCCGATCAGTCGACGACGCGAAAGTTTGGCGGTACGGGCCTGGGCTTGGCGATCTGCAAAAGGCTGGTTTCAGCGATGGGCGGTGAAATTGGCGTTACAAGCCGTGAAGGCAAGGGGTCGCGTTTTCAATTCACTGTGCCGACGCGGGAAATTGAGGCGGCGCGCCCGGTGATCGAGGCAAGCGGGGACCTGCGCGCGGTGGTGGCGGTGAGCGGCTCCGCGACGCCTGTGATGATCGCAAAATATCTGGAGGAGTCTGGCATCTCCGCACAGATCGTCAACAGCGAAAATCCGCTTGAGGCGCATATTACATATTCCAACATCATCTTCGCATCGCCCGAGTATCTTGATGCATTGAATTCGGTTATTTCCGGCGACCCCCAAAACTGGGTGCCGGCAAGAATTTGTATCAGCGAGCTCGGCGATGACACGTCGGATCGGCTGTTAAGAGAAGGCATCGCCGAAGATCTGTTGATCCGTCCATTGAGCCGCCGTGACATCTTCGATCAGATCGAACGTATAGTCGAAGGCCGGTTACGCGGCAGCGACGCATTGCTCGGCGTTACCGCAGCACGCCGCGACACCCCATCGTTCCCGGGGATCAAGGTGCTTGCAGCCGATGACAGCGCGGTCAATCGCGAAGTCGTCAAGGAAGCGCTTGCCAGACTTGGCGCGGTGGCGACGCTGGTCAGCGACGGCGAAGAGGCCGTAGAAGCGTTCAGGTCCGGCGCGTTCGATCTCGTGTTGATGGACTGCTCAATGCCGGTCATGGATGGTTTCGAAGCGACGCGTCAGATCCGCGCGCAGGAAATCACGCGGGGCGTTCGGACCCCGGTTATTGCGCTGACGGCGCATGTCGAAGGCGCCAGCAACGCCTGGCGCGCCGCCGGCATGGACGATTACGTAACAAAGCCATTTACGCTTATGCAGCTATCAACGGCAATCGGACGGTACATCAGACCTGCGGCGCCGCTGGTCTACAATGATGAAAATCCGAACGAGGCTGTCGAGGCGTCTGGCGTATTCATCCCGCGCCCCGCGCCTCAAGGAAATGCGGGCGCTGGCGCTTCATTCAACCGGTTTGACGCCAGCGTACTTTCAGAGCTGCGCACAATGCAGACGGGATCGACAGATCTTGTCGGACGCATGCTTGATCTCTTCATAACGCACTCAAAAGAGGCGATGTTGCGGCTCGCCCGCGCAGCGAAGTCGCGCGATGGCGAGGAAATCGCCAGCGCGGCGCACGCCTTGAAATCCATGTCGTTCAATATCGGCGCGCGCGCGCTTGGTGAGGCGTGCGCCAAAGTTGAACGGCAATCCGCAGATCTTGCAGCGCTTCCTGATTTATTGCGTGCAGTGCGCCGCGAATATTCAGCGACGATCGAGGAAGTGCCTCTGGTGCGCGGCGGGTCGCCAGTCGCCGCGGCATGATTTTCGATTTTCGGAATCGCTCTTGCGGCTGCAAATCGCCTGCGCACTACATTCAATCCCGGCATTCAGTGAATTCGGATTGAAACTCGAACACAGCCGATAATGCGGGGCTGTTTATCGAGGTATATTGGCCCGAAAGCGGGGCTCGCTGACGCCGGCTCCAACCGCGGCGGATGATCGCGCCAGCGGCGAATGACTGGCGGTCCGTCGAGGACGAAGAGGCCAAAGGCGCCGTCCGCCGGTCGTCTGTCCGAATAATCAATGACAACCAGCGTCTCTTTTGGAAAAGCGAGATCGACCGCTTCATCATCAACAAAGAGGGCGAAGAGTTTCTCAGCGCCTGAGGTGACCGGGATATAATCTTCAGCGACAGCGTGCGGGTCGGCGTCGGGGTCGTCGAGTAGTCGCGCTGCGTCAGCGAAGCTGATGACCGGCGTGTGCTGGATCGGGCGCCGGATATACGCGGCGGCAGGATGTTTGTCGGCTTCGGCGGGGGAGCGGGCGCCGCTGGCCAGCCAATCTGGCGAGACCATGAGGGCTTCAGCGATCTTCGCCAGCATCAACCGGCGGGGGTCGTGAACGCCGCTCTCCCAATTGGCGACCGCCGGTTGGGTGACGCCGACCATGCGGGCGAGGTCCACCTGGCTGACGCCGACCTGCTTTCGTGCTTCCCGAATGCGGTCACCAATCGAAATCGGATCGGTGCTTGCCGACGCTTTCTCTGGATTGGCCATAGGATCGCAAAACCTTCCCCAAGAATATAAGACGCGCTTATATATCAGGATGCCCAATCATCGCCAACGATGTTGCGCTGCAGCAATAAACCGCCAAAAATATGGGGATATTTTTGAAAACAGTGCGATTAAATCTTTTTGGGGTGCTTGAAAAAATCAGACCACCTTATATTCTGCTGTCCTCTGTCGATTGAACGACGCTTTTTGAGGTGAGGCATGTCGGACCTTTGCAACGACGATGGCGCGGCGCGGCTCGCGGCCAAAATTCAGGATTTCTGGCGCAAAAAAGGCTTCGACGTAGAGGTCGACCTGAAGCCGGAAGGATTTGTCTCTACGATGAGATCGGCGCGGACGGACGTCCGTAGCGACATGGTGAATGGGATGCCGCGTCGGATCGGCCTGTCAGCGGGCTAAAAGCCGCCGCCGTGAATCATTCGCTCGCAGCCCAGCGGACCAGCGCCGGGACTTCGTCAAACCCGGAAAAGAGAGCGAAGGCCTGATCGCAAAGGTCAAGCGGGCCATAACCAAACAGCGCCGCGAGGCATGGCATCGCGGCTGCTTCCGCAGCCCTAATGTCAGTATCGCTGTCGCCGACAAAGACGCCTTTTTTTGCCCCGGTATCGGCGAGGCAGCGCTCGAGAGGCCGCTTGTCCGGCTTGGCGGCGCCCGCAGTGTCCGCGCCGACGATGGATCCAAAATAGCGGGTAAGCCCCAGCGCGTTGAGGAGCGCGCGCGCCCACGCTTCACGCTTGTTGGTGCAAATCGCGACGGTTGCGCCATCGGCAAGGATCGCCTCGATCGCTTCGACCGCACCTGGAAAGGGCCGGGACGTGTCAGCGATGTGCGTCATATAGAATTCAAGAAAAACCGCGACATGGGCGTCAAGTTCGGCTGCGGTCGGCTCGCCGGAGCAAACGTCCCTTAAGCCCGCCGCCAGCATCGTCCGTGCGCCATGGCCAACGAGATGGCGGACCCGCGCCAACGGTACCGGTGCGTGGCCGGCGGCTTTAAGGGCGTGGTTCATGGCCGCGGCGAGGTCGCCTGCCGTATCGACCAGCGTACCGTCCAGGTCGAAGAGAACGGTGACGCCGGCCAGCGATCTTCGCATTTACAACTCCTTCGGCCCCCGCCAAAAGACGAAGGCGAATTGACGCCGCTCCTTATCAGATTTGCGAGGATCAATGAACACGCCGGCCGTTGCAGTCGTTATTCTGGCCGCCGGGCATGGCACGCGCATGAAGTCGTCAACGCCGAAAGTGCTGCACCAGATCGGCGGCCGCTCGATGCTGGCGCATGTCATGGCGACAGCCGCAACTCTCGCGCCGGCGCGAATCGCCGTCGTCATTGGCGATCATGCGCCCGGGGTCGGCGCAGCGGCTCTCGCCGAGCGGCAGGACGCCGAAATCGCAGTTCAGGCTCCGCCCAGGGGAACGGGTGACGCTGTGAAGCAGGCTGCGCCCGCGCTTGCCGGGTTTTCGGGCGTCGTCCTCGTTCTTTATGCAGATACGCCGCTGGTCGAAGGTGCGACTTTGCGCGCCCTAATCGATCACGTCGCCCGCGGCGCGACGGTTTGCGTCCTCGGGTTTTCTCCGGATGATCCAGGCGCCTATGGCCGATTGAAACTTTCGCCCGATGGCGCGCTCGAAGCGATCGTCGAGGCGAAGGATGCAAGCCCCGAAGAGATCGAGATCGGCTTCGTCAATTCGGGCGTGATGGCGGTGGCTTCGGATTTCCTTTCGAGCGCCCTGCCGCGGCTGACCAGCAATAACGCCAAAGGCGAATTTTACCTGACTGACATTGTCTCAATAGCCCGCAAGGATGGGCATCGCTGCGCCGTCGAAGAAGCGGACGAAGACGAGGTCATCGGCGTCAATTCGCGTGTTGAACTCGCGATTGCGGAAGAGATCTTTCAAGACCGCCGCCGCTATGCGGCGATGGACGCCGGCGTTACGCTCATCGATCCGTCCACCGTCTATTTCAGCCACGACACCGAAATCGCCAATGATGTCACCGTTGAACCAAACGTATTTTTCGGTGCGGGCGTAAAAATAGAAAGTGGCGTCCGCATCAAGGCGTATTCGCATCTCGAAGGCGCACATATTGGCGCTGGCGCATCGGTCGGACCGTTCGCACGGTTGCGCCCCGGCGCGCGCCTCGCCGAACATGCCAAGGTCGGAAATTTCGTTGAAGTTAAGAACGCGGATATTGGCGCTGACGCGAAGATTTCGCATCTTACCTATATCGGCGACGCCTTGATCGGCGCGGGGGCCAATATCGGCGCCGGGACGATCACTTGCAATTATGACGGGTTTTCCAAGCACAGGACAGAAATCGGCGCGGGCGCTTTTGTCGGCTCCAACTCGTCGCTAGTCGCCCCGGTGAAGATTGGCGCTGGCGCTTACGTCGGGTCGGGCTCGGTCATCACCAAGGATGTTGAGGAAGACGCGCTTGCTGTTGCGCGCGGGCGCCAGTCCGAAATCAAGGGCTGGGCGGCGAAATTTCGCGCCATTCATACCGGCAAGAAGAAAGACAAGTCATGAACGCTGACGAATACAAACGCGCCGCTGCCGTTTCTGCGATTGAGCTTGTTCATTCCGGCATGACGCTCGGTCTTGGCACGGGCTCGACAGCGGCGCATTTTATTACAGCGCTTGGGGAGCGGGTGCGCGGCGGCCTTGATGTAACCGCAGTTCCGACATCGGAAGATACGGCGAAAAAAGCCATCGCAGCAGGAATTGACCTGATTGAACCGGATGAAACGACGATCATCGACCTTGCCGTTGACGGAACCGATGAGGTTGATGGCCGGAAAAACTTGATCAAGGGCGGCGGCGGCGCTTTGCTTCGTGAAAAGATCATCGCCAATGCAGCGAGACGGTTCGTGGTCATTGCGGATACTTCAAAAAAAGTCGCCGAGCTTGGCGCCTTTCCGCTTCCGGTTGAAATTGACCGTTTTTCCTTTGCCCTTACCGTGCGCGCCGTTCGCGAGACGCTGGCTGAGCTTGGTTACACAAAAGCGGACGTCCGTTTGCGCGCCGGCCCCGACAGTACGTCCTTCATCAGCGATGGCGGCAATTTCATTCTCGATTGCCGCCTTGGGCGCATTGGCGACGCAGCTGCGCTCGATCGCGCGCTTGGCGCGATTCCAGGCGTAATTGAAACGGGGCTTTTTGTCGGGATCGCCGACGACGTCATTCTCGCAGGACCGGAGGGCGTTCAGCGCCTCACGTAACTGACGCTTTGATTCTGCCTGTTCAACCCGCTAGGCTTCAGGTTCTGCACAAGGGTTTCTGGTAGATGTCGGCGCAGCGATTTGAAGAATTGAAAACGGCGATCCGCGACTACGGTCAGGCGGCGTTTCAAAACCTCTTGAAATGCCGCGCGCTCGGCGACGCCATTGTCTCCGGGTTTCATCTGTTTGAAGGGTGCTCTGACGACAATGTCGCCGGCGTTCCGGCGGAAGGTCCATTTGATCCGCGCAAGGAATATGGCGATGATGCTTTTTCCTATTCCGTGCGTGATGTTATCATTCTCGAACCCGTCAGCTTCGGCCTCTCCCTGATTGTCGGCAATGCCGAGGATTCCGGCGCCTTGTGGCTTCGCACGGTGATTTCCGCCGAGATCATTGGCGAAAATTTCGATGTCTTTGTCGCCTCGCAGCCGGTCATTCGCGTGCCGATTGATTTTGAGGGAAAACTCGATCCGGTCTTCGAAGCAATCCACCGGGAATTCCTAGAAACCTTTACCCTGGAAGTGAACGAATATCTCGATGCGCCGTTCAAGACGGGGATCGGGTTCCTGCCGGGATAGGTGCGTGCAGGCACGAAGGAACCGGACACGATTTCGTCAGATGACGGCGGCGAGCAATAGAATTGCCGCGCCGGTCCCGTTAGGGTGTGCGCCAAAGGCGGCGCTGCAATACTGACAGGAACGGCATGACCAAATACGATTACGACCTCTTCACCATTGGCGCAGGCTCGGGCGGCGTCCGGGCGACGCGGCTTGCGGCAAGTTACGGCGCTCGCGCCGGCGTCGCCGAGGAATACCGCGTCGGCGGCACCTGCGTCATCAGGGGCTGCATCCCGAAAAAGCTTTTCGTTTACGCCTCGGAATTCGCACACATGTTTCATGACGCTAAGGGCTATGGCTGGACGATTGGAAAAAATGGGGGCGGCAAACCTCATTTTGACTGGGAAACCCTGATCGCCAACAAGGACGCGGAGATCGACCGTCTCAACGGTATTTACATTCGCAATCTCAAGAACGCCGGCGCCGACATCATCGACAGCCGCGCGGTTCTGAAAGATGCGCATACGATTCACCTTGTCAAAGAAGACCGGGACGTCACGGCCGATAAGATACTGATTGCAACCGGCGGCGCGCCGTGGACGGATACGTCAATTCCCGGCCATGACCTAGCGGTCACCTCGAACGAGGCGTTTCATCTTGAAAACTTCCCGAAGCGCGTCGTTATCTCCGGCGGCGGTTACATCGCAATCGAGTTCGCCTGCATCTTCAAAGGGCTCGGCGCCGATGTGACGCTCGTTTATCGCGGCGAAGATGTGCTCCGGTACTTCGACCGCGATATTTCGGTGCAGGTGCATCGTGAAATGCAGCGTATGGGCGTGCGTGTTGTCACCAGCGCGGTCTTCACGAAAATCGAAGACATCGGCGACGGCGCGCGGCGTGTGCATTTGAACACCGGCGCGCATATCGATGCCGATCTTGTTTTCTGGGCGGTCGGACGAAAGCCGTCAACCGGCGGGCTCGGGCTCGAAAACGCTGGCGTCAGTCTTGGCAAGGACGGTGCCGTCGTCGTCGATGAGTTCTCGAAAACCAATGTCGACAATATCTGGGCGGTCGGGGACGTCACCGACCGCGTTAACCTGACGCCGGTAGCGATCCGCGAAGGGGCAGCCTTTGCGGAAACGGAGTTCCACGATAATCCGCAAAAGGTCGACTACGCCTCCATTCCAAAAGCAGTGTTCTCACAGCCGCCGGTCGGCAGCGTCGGCTATTCAGAAGAAGAGGCGCGGCGAAAATTCGGCGCTGTCGATATCTACAAATCCGACTTCCGCCCGATGAAGAATACCCTCTCAGGCAACGAATCGCGCACTTTCATGAAACTCGTGGTCGAGGCGAAGACCGACAAGGTCGTCGGCGTTCACATCGTCGGCGACGCCGCGCCCGAAATGATCCAGTGCCTCGCGATAGCGGTCAAAGCGGGCGTCAAGAAGACAGATTTCGACGACACCATGGCGTTGCATCCGACAAGTGCTGAGGAACTGGTGCTGATGAAAACGAAGTTTGTGGAGACGATCTGAGCGTCAATCCCTCAGCAATTCATTTACGCTCGTCTTCGCGCGCGTTTTTTCATCCACACGTTTGACGATCACTGCGCAATAGAGCGCCGGGCCGCCATTCGCTGACGGCATCGAGCCGGAGACAACGACGGAATAGGGCGGCACTTCGCCGTAGAGAACTTCACCGGTTTCGCGGTCGACGATTTTCGTCGACTGGCCAAGATAGACGCCCATCGAAAGAACGGAGCCTTCGCGCACGATGACGCCTTCGGCAACTTCGCTCCTCGCACCGATGAAGCAATTGTCTTCAATGATGACGGGGTTCGCCTGCAATGGCTCCAGAACGCCGCCAATGCCGGCGCCGCCGGAAATATGGCAATGTTTGCCGATCTGCGCGCAGGAGCCGATCGTCGCCCAGGTGTCGACCATCGTTCCCTCGCCGACATAAGCGCCGACATTAACGAAGGACGGCATCAGCACGACCGACGGCGCGATATATGCGCCTTTGCGCGCGACGGCTCCGGGCACGGCGCGAAATCCGGCCTTGCGAAATTCTTCCGCGGTCCAGTCGCCGAATTTCAACGGAACTTTGTCCCAGTACTGGTTGGGTTGAGCGCCGATAATTTGGTTGTCGTTAAGGCGGAAGGACAAAAGCACCGCCTTTTTCAGCCACTGATTGACGCGCCAGCGGGTAACATTTCCACCGGCTCCGGGCTCGGCCACTCGCGCTGCCCCGGAATCGAGCATCAAAAGCGCTTCATCGACCGCGTCGCGGACGGCGCCGGTCGTTGCAACCGTCAACTCGCTGCGCCCTTCCCACGCATTGTTGATCTGCTGTTCGAGATCGGCGCTGGTCATTGGATGTCCTTCCGTCCGGCTTATGCCGCCGCCTTCTTTACCATGCAGAGAAACCCCGCAAGATCGTCGGTGGCGTGATCGACATGCGCCCCGTGATCATCGCCAGGCTGCGCCGGGCGTTTTTCCGCCGGTTCGTCGGCAAACCAAGACGCCGTCTGACAGACGAGCACCGTCGTCATTCCCAGCGCATGCGCGGCTTCAAGATTGTGCGCCAGATCCTCGAACATCGCCGATTTGCGCGGCCGCACCGCTGTTGCGGCAAGGAACTTCTCATAGGTTTGACGATGCGGCTTCGGCGTCCAGTCGGCAGCCCTGATGTCAAAGACATCGTCGAAAAGCCCGTCAAGACCGATGCGTGCGAGAACGCGTTCAGCGTGAGCGACCGATCCATTGGTGAATATATAGCGCCGACCGGGCAGCGCCTCGATCGCGCGCCGCAACGCCTGATCTTCCGGCACCACGGTGTGGTCGATGTCGTGGACGTAGTCGAGGAAGACTTCCGGCGCAGTCGCGTGTTCGTTCATCAGGCCGGCGAGCGTCGTGCCATATTTGACGTAATAATATTTCTGCAATCGGCGCGCTTCGGCGTGATCGACGCCAATCGTCGTGCGAATGAAGTCGGCCATGCGCGCATCGATCTGGGCGAAAAGCCGACACTCAGCCGGATAAAGCGTATTGTCGAGGTCGAAAACCCAGCTTTCGACATGCGTCAGATCGGTCATGGTCCGTCTATTTATTGCGCTGGCGCTTCGCTTGGCGGCGCGACAAAACTGTCAGCGGTGAAATCAAAAGTCGACGCCGTCGCGCCGCCGATCTCAAGGCGGCGAAACACCGCTTCGTCCAGTTCCTGATCGGCACAGGTCGTGTCGGTGGAGGCGACAAAACGTACGGCGTTGACGCAAAAATTCTTGTCGCCGCCAGCGAGACGGCGCTCGCCGCGCTGATCCTCTATGACGCCATAGACATAATAATGGTCGGCGGAAAGCGCGCCTTTGATAATCTTGGCGCAATCACCCGGCTCAAGCTTCCACCAGCCGCGCGATTCATAGCGTTTCTCGCCCTGCGGCTCGGCGATCGCCGCCCATATGGCCTGATCCGCCTTGTTGCAATAAAAGAGGCCGAGCTTGGCTTCGCGCGCGTTCGCCTCCTCGATCATCGCGTCAATCGTGGCATCGTCGATGACCGGGCCCTCGCCGATATTTTTTTCCTTGCGATAGGAGGCAAGGAGCCGCTGGGTGTCGCGCCCAAGCGAGCCGTCAATGCGTGAACTGGCAAGGCCAAGATCGTTGAGTAGTCGCTGTACGCCCGCAACCTCGGCGCTATAGACCGTGTAGTTGGCGGCTTCCGCGAAATCGGTCTGCCAATTGCCGTTGGCGGCTGGCGTCACCTCGACGTCGAAGAAGTTTCTCTGGCGCGCAGGATCATCCCGGCAAACTTCCTGATTGCGAAGATTGAAAAAGCCGTTGTTCTCAACACAAAGAGGCGTCTCGCCGGACCACGCCCGCAAAGGGCCCTTGTGGCCGGGGATCGCTTCGGCATAAACGAAATAGCGGCCGGGGCTTGTCGGTTCAGTCAATACCACCTTGCACTGGCCGGGACGCAGTCGCCACCATCCGCGGGTCGCAAGGCGGTCGCCATCGACATAGCCGATGGAAGCGGAGAGCGCGTAACTTGTCTTGTTGCAGAGGCTATATTTCGCGTTCGCCGCCGAGGACATCGCAAGGCTTGCGCCGACGACTGACAACATGAAAAGTAGAAGACTACGCATCGCGACGCCGCGCCCTTTGATACTACGCGCCGCATCAGGCGCGGCAAAGCGTAATTCACCCGAAACCGGCCCAAGGATCAAGCTTGACTGAGGCGATCTCAACCAATGGCGAGGCAAATCCGGCGATCAGCAACGCGGCGGAGGGCCGAGGGCGTGTAAAAGTCCTGTTTCCGCTCCCGCTCGCCAAGGCGTATGACTACCTCGCCCCTGCCGACGCTGTGGCCGGAAGCTGGGTCGAAGCGCCTTTTGGCGGGCGCGAAGCGGTCGGAGTCGTCTGGCCGGGCGCGCCGGACGCTGTCGCCGAGACCAAACTCAAATCGATCACCCGTGTGTTGCCCGCTCGGCCGCTGGCTCCGGCGGTCATCGATTTTGTCGATTGGGTCGCTGGCTACACGATGTTCCCGCTTGGCGCCACGCTTCGCCTCGTTATGCGATCTGGCGACGCGCTTGACCCACCGACAGGCGTGACCGCGTATCTGCCGACGGGGCGCGATCCGGGGAGAATGACCGATGTCAGGAAGGCGGCGCTCGCCGCGCTCGGCGATGAGCCGCTGACAGTCAAAGAAATCGCCGCGCGTTCCGGGGCGAGCGATGGGGTGGTGCGCGGTCTCGTCAAGGCGGGCGCGCTGGCGCCGCTGTCCATCGACCCTGACCCGCCATTCGACGCGCCTGACGCCGAAAGACCCGGTTTCGATCTTTCTCCAGAACAAGCCGCCGCCGCCAAGGAATTGCGCAAGACTATCAGCGTCCCAGGGGTGACGCTCCTCGACGGCGTTACAGGATCTGGCAAGACCGAGGTTTATCTTGAGGCCGCCGCCGAGGCGCTTCGGCGTGATCCGCAAGCCCAGGTTCTGGTCCTGCTGCCAGAAATCTCGCTGACCTTGCCATTTCTGAAACGCGTTGAAGCGCGCTTTGGCGCTGAACCTGCGGCGTGGCATTCAGACCTTACCGCCGCCCAGCGCCGCCGCGTCTGGCGGCGCGTCAATGAGGGGCAAGCCCGCCTTGTCATCGGCGCGCGCTCGGCGCTTTTTCTTCCGTACAGAAACCTTTCTCTCATTATCGTCGATGAAGAACATGAAGCCGCCTACAAGCAGGAAGACGGCGTCATCTATCAGGCGCGCGACATGGCGGTCGCCCGTGGGAGCCGCAACCGTTTTCCCGTCATCCTCGCCAGCGCAACGCCGTCGCTTGAAAGCGTCGTCAATGTCGAACAGGGACGGTACGGGCTGGTGCGCCTTGCCGCGCGCTTTGGCGACGCGCGCATGCCAAGGGTCTCGCTGATCGATATGCGTCATGATGGGCCGGAAGAAGGCCGCTGGCTGTCGCCTGCGCTTGTAAATGCGGTGTCGAACCGGCTCGCCGCCAAAGAACAATCGCTGTTATTCATCAACCGGCGCGGTTATGCGCCGCTGACGCTGTGCCGGAAATGCGGGCATCGGATGAAGTCTCCGCAATCAGATGCATGGCTCGTCGAACACCGTTTTGAAAATCGGCTTGTCTGCCATCACACCGGCTTTTCGATGCCCAAGCCCAGCGCCTGCCCCGCCTGCAACGCCGTCAATTCCCTTGCCGCGTGCGGGCCTGGCGTTGAGCGTGTGGCGGAAGAAGCGCGCGTGCGATGGCCCGAGGCGCGGCACGCCGTCCTTTCGTCTGACACCGTGCAATCACCGACGCATATGCGCGGCGTCCTAGAAACGATGGCGGCAGGTGAAATCGACATTCTGATTGCGACGCAAGTTGTCGCCAAAGGCCACCATTTCCCAGGCCTCACGCTGGTTGGCGTCGTTGACGCGGATATGGGCCTTGCCGGCGGCGACCTTCGCGCTGCGGAGCGAACGTTTCAGATGCTGAGCCAGGTCTCGGGCCGGGCCGGGCGTGAGGCGCGCCCCGGAGAGGCAATGCTGCAGACCTATCTTCCCGAATCGGCGGTGTTCAGCGCGTTGAAAAGCGGCGATCGCGACACGTTTCTCGAAGAGGAGGCGCGCGGCCGCGAGGAGCTGGGGTTTCCGCCCTACGGACGGCTCGCAGCGGTAATGCTTCGCTCGACGAATGAAAAGCTCCTTGTGGAAACAGCGGAGGCGCACCGCGCCGCGCTTTTCAACGCCGATGGCGTCGTCGTCTGGGGCCCGGCGCCGGCGCCGATCTATCGTTTGCGCGGTGAGGCGCGGTTGAGGTTTCTCGTCAAGGCGCGCCGCGATGTGAACATTCAGGCGTTTCTCACGGCGTGGCTGGCGAAGACAAAACTCCCTGGCGCAGTCAGGCGCACGATCGACGTCGATCCTTACAGCTTTGTCTGACGATCAACGCCGCCCGCAGGCGGCGTTGATCGTCGATTGCTTGCGTCGCCGGTCAGCGAACCGTCACTGAGACCGTTGCGCGAGCGACGAATCCCTGGCGGTTGCGGACCCAATAGGTGAACTGGTCAGCGCCCCGGAAGTCTGGAAACGGTGTATACTCGAACGACCCATTGGCGAGCTGCGCGACATTGCCATTGGTCGCGTGGGTGAAGCCCGACGGAATGAGCCCGCCGTCATTTGACCTGTCATTGGCGAGTGCGTTGATCGTGACACTTCCGTTGGCCGAAACGCTTGCCGCGTCATTTGCGGCAGTCGGAGGGCCGGCTTTGGGATCGAGCTTGCCCTGATCGGCAGACGTACCATCGAGCCGTTTTGACGGCCACGGGAAATAGGAATTGGGCTTAGCGATAAAGGAAGTCTGGAAGACTTCGCCCGTCAACCGGTCAGAAAAGAATTCCGGCACCACCATCGCCTTGCCGCCCGTCGTCAAGGTCAGCCAGCCGCGTTCGGCGACCATATTCTTGAAGTTTGTCCAGTTGATCATGAATTCCTTTGTCGCGATCGGATAGCTGGTCTGTCCCGAACTGTCGGATTTTACACCGGTAATGTAGAGATAGAGCGCGTTGGCGCTGGGGACGACGGGTCCCGCGCCCCAGGCGAAGGCGACCGAAGCCGGGGCTGCGGGCGGCGCGCTTGCGAGGATCTGGTCGCTTGGATCCTGGTTGAGCAGCGCGCTTTTCCGAATGCCGTTATAAGTTACGCCAGCGAGCGTGTAGCGGCTATTGGGACCGAACGTGCGAGTCGTGTTCTTCGAGAGATTTACGCCATAGTCGAAGTTTGAAATCTTCGAATTTACGAATGCAAGGTCGTAGGTGTTGGTTCCATATACCACGCCGAGCGTTCCGGTTTCAGCGGCGGCGCCGATCAGCAGACTGTTTTTTACAGTATACCGGGATGTATAGGTAATCTCGACGCCCATCCTGACTTCCCATGCTTTGAAATTGTCGATGACCGACCGGATGTCGTGCGGCTCAACCGGCGAAGGTTTCACAATATGGAAACCAACCTCTGACGCGATCGCCTCATTATCCGTAAACTGGGCGATGTTGGGCTTGTCGATTGCCTGCGGTTTGAACCTCATGGCGCCGGGCATGCACAGCGACTTGGCGACGAACGCCGGTGACAGCGGTTGCTTGCTTCCAAGATCTGAATTGCGATGAAACAGCACATACCCCATGCCGCCGGTCATGCCGACGGCGAGATTCTTGTGCAGGCGAACCGACCGGCTTTGCAGCCAGAATCCGTCGCCGGTGCGGCCAAGATCGAAAGCGATTACATCGCCAGAGTCCTTGACGATGTGATCGACGCCGATTGATTTGATGGCGGTGTTCTCGACCCAGGCGCCGGTCTCATTGCCGCTCTCGGCGACAAAGCCCGCGCCGAAGGTGTTCCACGTGTTGTTCTGAAACAGGAAGGCGTTGCCGGCGTGTTGGGCGATGCCCCACCCTGGCGACCCCCATACCGCGACATCGCGGACCACCGGCGCGACATTGTCTGCGGGAAAGCCCGACTGATGAAGATGCAGCGGATAGCGGCCCTTGACGTTTGAGGTCGCGGTCGGCGTCGTCAGCGTCGCAGCATCGACCGCGCGAATTGATTTATCGGTCCGGCCCATTTCGAAAAGCTCGACGCCTTGCAGCGTGGTTTCCGTCGACATGTACATGGAATGCGCCCGCTGGTTTTTCGGAAGCGTTGCGCCGTTCTGCGTTGCGAGCCGGATATTGCGGGAATAATTGACGAGATAAGCGGCAACGGCGGGATCCGGCGAATTGTGATTGAAAGAAAGCGGCGCATCCAGCGTTATGGTCGAACCACTTATGGACTTGATAAAGCGCACCTCGTCTTCCGTCGGACTTGAAAGAACGACGCCGCTTTTCGTTATCTGGGGAATAAACCTTGTTCCGGTAAGAACAACGCGGTCGCCGGGCCGCCATCCTGATGGCGATTGCGTCAGTTGAACCGTCGCGCTGCCGCTCTTCGGGTTAGCCGATACCTTGACGCGCGACGACTTCAGTGCGCCGTAAAGGCGAACGCGCGAAGCCGCTACAAGCCCCTTGCCGACAAGCGTTGGGTCAATTTTGACATTGATCGGGCCGAGATCGGCAAAGACAATTTCTGTAACAAGCGAGGCTGGCAGCGGCGCATTCGCAGCGCCAGCGAGCAGCTCGCCTTTTGGCGCGACGTAAAGGAATTCAGTATTAAGGCGAGTGCTGACTCTGTTTGAAAGTTCGAGACAGCCGTCGACACGAACGGTCTTGTAAGTCGGGCTATTGGCGAGGTCGAACACAACGCTTATGCCGGCTGGAATGATGACCTGACCGCTCGGCGTCTTGCCGCCCCATGTCGCGGCGTCGGACCAGGCCCCGGTCTTGACCGCTTTGACACCCGAATTTGCTGGCGCAATTACATCAAGTTTGGCGACGCCTCCTTGATGGTTCGATCCGAGCGGTGTAACCGGCGGCCTTGCGGCGGCGCAGGCGACGGGCCCCGGCGCGGCGGCGAATGTTGGCGTTGAATAGCTGAGCGCGAATAGAGTGGGGGCAATAACGATCGCCGCAACCTTCAACTTTCGCGATTTGAATTGATGACACATGCGACAACTCTCCACTGACTTAACGACGCGGAGGAGTATGGGGCGCGATCTGCGCCTGCACCTTACAAGATGTAAATTCGCCGGATTGTAATGCCAACGCCGATGGAGCCGATTAAATATTTGTTAGTGCGTATACAGAATAAATATGAACTGATCAAAAATTGGCGTCAATTTCAATGGCCTGGCCGATCGCCTGAAAGGGCGGCGCCTCATCCGCCCAATGCTCACTGAATGGTAATGTTGACGATTGCCTTGCCGATCTGACCATTACTCGCGCGGATCCAGTAGGAGAACGAATCACTGCCCGAGAAATCCGGATAGGGGGCATAAACGATCCGTCCGTCAGCCTGGATCTGTGCGGCGCCCTGACGGGCCGGCGTCAGTCCGATCAGTGTAAACGGCCCGCCGGCGCCGTCATTCGCAAGGACGTCAATGGTGACAGGCTTATTGCGCGTTACAATCGCGGAATCGTTGATCGGCGCTGGAGGCGCCCCTGCAAGATTGAGAACGCCGTTGTTGTTCAGCCCGGCGACCGAAACCGCCGGATCAATCTCGAAAGCGAAGCTTGTCAATTCGATTGCGCCAGTAAATCTATTGGATAGATGTTCAGGCGCGACAGCGACGCGCCGTCCATCCGGCAAGGTGTAATAGCCGTGTTTTGCGAGCAATGCTTCAATACCGGCATTATCGAACTTGAATTCATTTGTGGTCAGCGGAAACAGCCATGATCCCGCGGCGTCAGTCTTTGTTCCTGACACGCGTAGAATTCGAAATCCATTCGTCCCCGTCCACATAGGAAGCGATGCGCCCCAGCTGAATGCAACGCCGGGATTTGACGCGGGCGGAGGGCTCGCAAGAATGATATCATCGACGTCAGCGTTGATGTGCGTTGCTGTGTCAATATTCGCGAACGTGTTGTTTGAGGAAGCATAATACGCCGCCGGGCCAAAGGAGGTGGTCCAGAGGTGGGAAAAATTGACACCATAGTTGAAATCTTCGATGCGCGAATCGACGACCGAGAGGTCGTAAGTGTTTTCACCGAAATCGACACCGATCGTGGGCGGGCGTTGCCGCGAACCGACGAGGACAGCGTTCTTGACGGTATAGTTGGAAACGTAGGTAAGCTCGATCCCGGCCTCGACTTCCCAGGCGGTAAAGTGATCGATAACGGATCGCCCGTCATGGGGCTGGCGCGGGCTGAATTTGACGACGTGATAACCGAGCCTCGACGCGAACACCTCGTTGTCGGTAAATTGCTGCAGATTGGGATGGTCGATCGCCTGATTGACATAACGGAACGTCAAAGGCTGCAGCAGCATTTCCGGCATGATTGGATCGGCCGCGGTAATGTCGGTTCCCCGGTTCATGAACACAAATCCGATGCCGCCACCCATGCCCGCTGCGACATTGCGGTGCAGATGCAACAGTCTTCCCTGCATCCAGTAGCCGTCGCCGGTTCTTGCGAGATCGAAAGCGGCGATTGAGGCGGGATCCTTGACGATTTCCGCAACGCCCTCGGACTTGATTGCAATATTCGATACCCACGCGCCCTCTTCGTCGCCGCTTTCCGCGACGAACCCCGCGCCGAAAGTGTTGTATACAGCGTTGTCGAAGAGAAGCGCGACGCTGGAATGCTGCGCAATGCCCCATCCGGGCGACCCCCAAACCGCGACATTGCGGATATCGGCGCCAATCGTTGCACCATGATTGCCGGCCTTGTGCAAATGCAGGGGATAACGCCCCTTGATGTTAGAGGCGGAAAGCGGCGGGGAGAGGCTCGACGCCGCTACAGCGCGGCGGGATTTATCTGTGCGCCCCATATCGCGGAATTCGGCGCTACGAATTATGGTTTGTGGTGACATGAACATCGAATGCGCGCGCTCGTGAACCGGGACGCCGGCGGCGCTCTCCGTTGAAAAGCGGATGTTGCGGGTGAAATTGACGAGATAAGGCATGAACTCGGCGCGCGGGCCGTCATGGTCGAAGCGCAGCGCCGGCGTTACCGTCACCGAGGCGCCATTGATCGCGGTGATCGTCAATTCTTCGTCCTGAGCGCCGTTGGCGCGTTTGATGCCATTGGCGTCCGCAAGAAACTTGACCCATTTTGTACCGGTGAGGACGAGGCGGTCGCCAACCGCCCAGCCGGACGGCGCCGTTACAAGAGCTATCGTCGTCGCGCCCTCAAGCGGCGCGACCGCAGCGCGTACGCGCGAAGTTTTCTTTGCGCCAAAGATCATCGCCTTGGATGCGGAAATAAAACCCTTGCCGAGCAGGTTCGGGTCGCGCGTCGCATTGATCGGTCCTGACGCGGGAAACGAGATTTCCGCTGTCACGCCCGCGGCGATGGGAGACGAGGGCGCCCCGATCCAGATTTCGCCGCCAGGTGCAACATAAAGCAGGTCGGTTCGAAGTCTCGTTTTCACTGAGCGGGCGAATTCAAGACACCCGTCAACCCTGACGCTCTGAAGGGCGATTTGGAGAACGCTGTCGATGATGACGCCCATCCCGGATGGGATGACGACCGCGCCGCTTGAGGGCGCCGTTCCGCCCCAGGTTCCAGGATCTGACCATGCGCCGGACCGGACGGCGCGCAGACCCGCCGTTGCCGGGGCCAAGGCGTTTAGCGCCGCGATGTCAGCTGAATGGTGGGTAGGCGGCGCGACAATATCCTGGCTCATGGCCGCGCAGGAGACGAGGGCCGCACCGGTTGGCGCTGACGGTGTCGATGGGGATGGAGCCGGCGCGCCTCCGCTGGACTTGCAGGCCCCGACGAAGGCAAACAGCGCCGCCGCCAAAGCGAGACCGCGGGCGGCTCTTGCGCCCGTCACACACCGATGCGCCACTTTTCTCGACCCAACTCAAACTTACTCAACGATCGGCAGTGTAACGGCAAAAGGTTACATAGTGACTCATCTCTGCGCCGGATTTGACGGTTTTGCCTGAAAAGCGCGTAATGCGGGCTCGGCCATTCCGCCGCACGGGGGATTGTTGCGTCGCGGCGGGGGCCATGCTATCCGCAGCCCAATTCGCGTTCAGGGGCTATTTGCGCGAGCAGGGTTGGCCTCGAAATTCGCTGTAAAATCAATGGATTGGGCACCCCTTCGGGCGCCGGACCGGACGGGAGCTCAAAGGCCCTCATGTCGTCTGATACCACTCACTCGCCGGTCATCTCAGGCGCTGCCTTGCGCTATGCCGAGGCCCTGTTCGATCTTGCCGTCGACGAAAAAGCGGTTGAGCGGGTCGAAACGGACCTGAATGCGCTTTCGTCGGCGATCGCCGGGTCACCAGATTTCCGCGCTTTCCTCACCAGTCCGGTTTACGATTCCGAAGACAAGACGCGCGCGATCGCAATGATTGCCGACAAGGCTGGCGCGTCCCCGCTTACAAAGAATTTTCTCGGCGTCGTCGCCAAGAACCGCCGGCTTCCCGCGCTTGAAGGAATCCTGGCGGGCTTTGCGCGCCGTCTCGCGGATCATCGCGGCGAGGTCAGCGCAGAAGCGACGTCCGCTGCGCTGCTCAATGACGAGCAGACGAAACGCCTGCGCGGTGAAATCGAACGCGTCGTCGGCAAGAAGGTCAACCTGTCGGTCAAGATCGACAGCGATCTCCTTGGCGGCATGATCGTGAAGGTCGGGTCGAAAATGATCGACTCGTCCCTCAAATCCAAACTCAACCGGCTTAAATCCGTGATGAAAGAGGCTTAAGACCCATGGAGCTCAACGCGGCAGAAATCTCGAGCATACTGAAACAGCAGATCAAGGACTTCGGTAAGGACGCTGAAGTTTCCGAGATCGGTCAGGTGCTTTCCGTTGGTGACGGCATTGCGCGCGTCTACGGACTCGATAACGTCCAGGCGGGCGAAATGGTCGAGTTTTCGGACGGCGTCAAAGGCATGGCGCTGAATCTTGAGAACGACAATGTCGGCGTCGTTATCTTCGGCGAAGACCGCAACATCAAAGAGGGCGACACCGTCAAGCGAACGAAGTCGAT
Source organism: Parvularculaceae bacterium (assembly GCA_041753055.1). Classification (GTDB taxonomy): domain Bacteria; phylum Pseudomonadota; class Alphaproteobacteria; order Caulobacterales; family Parvularculaceae; genus Amphiplicatus. The sequence continues at coordinate 3,041 of JBGSVH010000093.1, read as the reverse complement.
CGTCGACGTGCCGGTCGGCAAAGGCCTTCTCGGGCGCGTCGTCGATGGTCTCGGCAATCCGATTGACGGCAAGGGACCGATCGTTGCCGCCGAACGCCGCGTTGTTGACGTCAAGGCGCCAGGCATCCTGCCGCGTAAATCCGTGCACGAGCCGGTTCAGACCGGCATCAAGGCGATTGACGCCATGATCCCCGTCGGGCGCGGTCAGCGCGAGCTTGTCATCGGCGACCGTCAGACCGGCAAGACCGCGATCTGCATCGATACGATTTTGAACCAGAAGGCCATCAACGCGTCGGGCGATGAATCCAAGAAGCTCTATTGCGTTTACGTCGCGATCGGCCAGAAGCGCTCGACCGTCGCGCAGATCGTCAAGACGCTCGAAGACAATGGCGCGCTTGAATATTCGATCGTCGTTGCGGCGACGGCGTCTGAGCCCGCGCCGCTGCAATTCCTCGCGCCGTTCGCCGGCTGCGCCATGGCGGAATATTTCCGCGACAACGGCATGCATGCGCTGATCATTTATGACGACCTTTCGAAACAGGCCGTCGCCTATCGCCAGATGTCTTTGTTGTTGCGCCGTCCGCCGGGCCGCGAAGCCTATCCGGGCGACGTTTTCTATCTCCACTCGCGCCTGCTTGAGCGCGCGGCCAAGCTCAATGAAGGCCATGGCGCCGGCTCGCTGACCGCCCTGCCGATCATCGAGACGCAGGCGAACGACGTTTCGGCTTACATTCCGACCAACGTCATCTCGATCACCGACGGCCAGATTTTCCTTGAAACCGATCTTTTCTATCAGGGCATCCGCCCGGCGGTGAACGTCGGCCTGTCCGTTTCGCGCGTTGGCTCCTCGGCGCAGATCAAGGCGATGAAACAGGTCGCCGGCAAGATCAAAGGCGAGCTTGCGCAGTATCGCGAACTTGCCGCCTTCGCGCAGTTCGGTTCCGACCTCGACGCGACGACGCAGCGCATCTTGAACCGCGGCGACCGCCTCACCGAACTGATGAAACAGCCGCAATTCTCGCCCTTGCAGGTCGAAGAACAAGTCTGCGTGATTTTCGCGGGCACCCAAGGGTATCTCGACAAGATGCCGAAAAACCGCGTGCAGGATTTCGAAAAAGAATTCCTGCGCCACCTCCACGCCGATCATGCAGCGCTGCTGAAGGCGATCCGCGACACCGGCAAGCTCGAGAAAGCGGACGAAGCAAAGCTCGTCGGCATTCTCGACGCCTTTGTGAAAAAGTTCGCGTAACGCGGGACGAGTTTAATGCCGAGCCTCAAGGCCCTAAAAAACCGGATCGCTTCCGTCAAGTCGACGAAGAAGATCACCAAGGCCAAGCAGATGGTCGCGGCGGCGAAGCTGCGCCGCGCTGAAGAGCGCGCCAAGGAAGCGCGTCCCTATACGGAGCGGATGGAAGGCGTTCTCGCCAATCTTGCAGCGTCGGCGAAGGACAATCCGAATGCGCCGACGCTCCTGCGCGGGACGGGAGAAGACAAGACCCATCTCCTGATCGTTGCGACAGCGGATAAAGGCCTTTGCGGCGGGTTCAACTCGTCCATCGTCCGCCTTGCGCGTGAGCGCATCGTCAAGCTTCAGGGCGAAGGCAAGACGGTCAAGATCATTACCGTCGGCCGCAAAGGCAACGACCAGCTGAAACGCCTTTACGGCGACCTCATCGTCTGGAGAACGAATTTCGTCGAAGTAAGACAGGTCGGCTTCGCCAATGCGCAGGAGGTCGCCGAAAAAATTCTCTCGATGTTCGACGCTGGCGAGTACGACGTGGCGACGCTCTTTTACGGCAAGTTCAAGAACGTCGTCAGCCAGGTTCCGACCGCCCAGCAGATCATTCCCGCGATCGCGCCCGAAGGCGTTGAAACGCCGGATCTGAAAGGCGCTGTCTACGAGTATGAGCCCGAGGAGGACGCGATCCTGAAAGCCTTGCTGCCGCGCTATGTCGCGGTTCAGGTTTTCCGCGCGCTGCTTGAAAATGTCGCCTCGGAACAGGCCGCCTCGATGTCCGCGATGGATAATGCGACGCGCAACGCCGGCGACATGATCGACAAGCTGACCTTGCAATACAACCGCGCCCGTCAGGCGCAGATTACCAAAGAACTGATCGAAATCATTTCAGGCGCGGAAGCGCTCTAGAGCTGCGAATAAACGAAGGAACACCGTCATGAGCAAAGAAGGTCGCATCAGCCAGGTTATCGGCGCCGTCGTCGACGTGCAGTTCGAGGAGCATCTGCCGGCAATTTTGAACGCGCTTGAGACCCAGAATATCGGCAATCGCCTGGTTCTTGAGGTCGCTCAGCATCTCGGCGAAAGCACGGTGCGCTGCATCGCGATGGACTCCACCGAGGGCCTCGTGCGCGGCCAGACGGTCACCGACACCGGCGCACCCATCACGGTCCCGGTCGGTCCCGAAATGCTTGGCCGCATCATCAACGTCATCGGCGAGCCGGTCGACGAAGCCGGTCCGGTGAAGGCGAGCGGCCGCCGCGCCATCCATCAGCCCGCACCGACGTTCGCCGACCAGTCGACGGAAGCGCAGATGCTGGTCACCGGCATTAAGGTCGTCGACCTTCTGGCGCCCTACGCCAAGGGCGGCAAGATCGGCCTGTTCGGCGGCGCCGGCGTCGGCAAGACGGTGCTGATCATGGAACTGATCAACAACGTCGCCAAGGCGCACGGCGGCTACTCGGTGTTCGCCGGCGTCGGCGAGCGCACGCGCGAGGGCAACGACCTCTATCACGAGATGATCGAGTCCAAGGTCAACATCGACCCCAAGAAGAACAACGGCTCGACCAAGGGTTCCAAGTGCGCCCTCGTCTACGGCCAGATGAACGAGCCGCCGGGTGCGCGCATGCGTGTCGCGCTCTCGGGCCTTACCGTTGCCGAGCATTTCCGCGATCAGGGCCAGGACGTGCTGTTCTTCGTAGACAACATCTTCCGCTTTACGCAGGCCGGTTCGGAAGTGTCGGCGTTGCTGGGTCGCATTCCTTCAGCCGTCGGCTATCAGCCGACGCTGGCGACCGACATGGGC
>JBGSVH010000092.1:0-9029 GCA_041753055.1 Parvularculaceae bacterium | reverse complement strand
AGCCCGTCTCGGCGGGCGCAGCGCCGGCGTGCGCCCGACCTGCGTCAGCTGGATATAGGACAGGAGGCCGCCGAGCGCGGCGCAATCGGCCCGGGAAAAATCGCCGAAGGCGTCGAGCGCCGACACGTTGAACACCTCTTTCACCCGCCGTTCGCCGCCGCGCGAGTCAAATGTCGATGCCGCCTGCAAGGTCAGGCGGGAAGACCGGCGCGTCGCCTCGATTGCGGCGCGCCACGGCGCCGGCGCATCATCAAGATCAGGCGCCACGAGTTCGGCAAAAGGGAGCGAGGCGAAGTCTGCGGCGAAGTTTTCAGCCTGCGTCGCCCTTACCGTCAATTCGCCGGTTGAAATATCGACCGCAGCAAGCGCTGCTTCCTCGCCGCCGCTCAAAATCGCGATTGCGCCGAGGAAATTGCCCTGTGACGCATCGAGGAGAGTTTCCTCGGTGATTGTTCCCGGCGTGACAACGCGGACAATTTCCCGGCGGACCACCGATTTTGACCCGCGCTTTTTCGCCTCCGCCGGATCTTCGGTCTGTTCGCAAATTGCAACCGAAAAGCCGGCGCGAATAAGGCGCGCCAGATAGGCTTCGTAGGAATGATAAGGAACGCCACACATCGGGATATCCGCTCCGCGATGCTTGCCGCGTTTGGTCAGCGTGATATCGAGCGCGGCGGACGCCTTGACCGCGTCATCGAAGAAAAGCTCGTAGAAATCACCCATCCGGTAGAACAGCAAGGCATCGCCGGCGCCGGCCCTGATCTCAAGATATTGAACCATCATCGGCGTCGCCTCACCGCCATGGTCAGGCGCCGGTGGGTGATTCGATGATGGGGAAGGTGACGAAGCGTCCATCTGGGCCGTAAGTGAGACTGCGATCTTGCCCGGCCCGTTTAGCCGAAAGATGACAAAGAGTCGAAGCCCGAAGATAGAGGCTTGCGGCGGCGCGAAAATTCGTGACGATGCGCGCCAATGTCAGTTCGTTCCCCGACACCGCCGCTTGAAACCACGATCGACCTTGGTGATCGCACCGCGCCATTGACGGCTCGGGTCAATCGCCGTGCGCGCCGTCTGATCGTCACGGTCGATGCAGTCTCGGGACGGGTCATTGTGACCGCGCCGACAAAGAAGGCGTTGCCCGAGGCGCTGGATTTTGCGCGAACGCGCGCGCGCTGGATCAGCGCCCAGCTTGATGAAAGCGCCGGGGCGACGCCGTTTCATCATGGCCTTGTTTTCCCGCTGCGCGGCGCGCCGGTTTCAATCGTCAATATTGGCGCGCCGCGCGCAGGCGTAAGACTCGAAGGCGACCAGCTGGTCGCCGGCGGCGAAACGCGTCACCTCAATCGCCGCATTACCGACTGGCTGAAATCGGAAGCCCGGAGGATGTTGACCGCGCGCGCCGACTTCTATGCTGGCGAACTTGGCAAGCGGCGCGGCCCGATTACAATCCGCGACACGCGCTCGCGCTGGGGTTCGTGTGCGCGCGACGGCGCGCTTTCTTTTTCATGGCGGCTCGTTCTGGCGCCGCCGGAAATTCTCGACTATGTCGCCGCGCATGAATGCGCGCATCTTGTTCACCTCAATCATTCACCCGCCTATTGGCGGGTGCTGAAAGGGCTTGGCATAGACGCCCGCGCGGCGCGCGACTGGTTTTCTGCGAACGGGCACAAACTCTACGCCTATGGCGTCGAGCGGGCGGTTTAAGGCGGGTTATCCCTGCGCTGGCGGCGCAATCGGCGCCATCATCGGGCTGTCGCGCCCCTTGGGCGGCCGCGCAATCAACGCCCTTTCCATAATCTCGCGCCAGAGGATCGCCGGCGCGCCGCCGCCGGTAACTTCACCCATCGGTCTGTCATCATCGCGCCCGACCCAGACGACGCAGACAAGACCGCCCGCATGGCCGGCGAACCAGGCGTCGCGATTGGCTTGCGTGGTGCCGGTTTTTCCGTGCGCCCGATAGCGCGATAGTTTTGCCGCCTTGCCGGTTCCCCATTCCGTCACCGCCGCCAGCATGTCATTCAGCTTACGGATTGATTGCGGCGCGGCGGCGGCGTCGACATAACTTGTCTTGCGCGCAAAGACCTGTCCGCCATCGCTGAGATCGACGCGCTCGACGCTATGCGGGGTGATCGAATAGCCGCCATTGGCGAAAGGCGCATAAGCGCCGGCAAGCTCCAGCGGCGTTACCGCATCAACGCCGAGCGCCAGCGCCGGCCCCTGCGTTAACGGTCCTTTAAATCCCATGCGCTTGGCGACAAGGCGAACCGCACCGCGGCCAGTTTGCTCCTGAACGCGGACGGTCGCGCCATTCAGCGACCGCGCCAGCGCTTCGGTCATTGTCACTTCGCCGAAATACTGTTCCTTGTAATTTTCCGGCGACCATTTGCCGACGCTGACCGGCGAATCCTCGACGATGTCGAGCGGGTCGCCGCCAAGCTCAAGCGCGGCAAGATAAACAAACGGCTTGAAGGCGGAGCCCGGCTGGCGGCGCGCATGGGTGGCGCGATTGAACTGACTGATTCGGTAGTCGCGCCCGCCGGCCATCGCCTTTACGGCGCCGTCTCCGTCCATGATGATCGCCGCGATTTCAATCGACGGGTCGAGGCGGCTGAGCGCAAGGCCGGCTGAAATCCCCATTTCCAGCGCATCCTGCAGCGCCGGATCGAAGCTCGTCCTGATGGTGAGATCGGCGTCGACGCCCTTGGCCGCGCTTTTCGCCTCGTTGAGCGCATAGTCGACAAAATACGGCGCTCCGGAAAATTGCGACGCGCCAATCCTGACAGGAGAGCGATAGGCCAGATCCGCTTGCTCATGCGTGATAAACCCGGCGTCGAGCATCGCATCGACGACCAGCCGCGCGCGCTGTCCGGCGTCGACCGGATTTCGGTCCGGCGCATAATGTGACGGCGCTTTCAACAGACCTGCAAGAATCGCCGATTCGGCCAGCGACAGATTCTTCGCCGGCTTTGCAAAATACCGGAAACTTGCCGCGTCGATGCCATAAGCGCCGGCGCCGAAATAGACGCGGTTGAGATAAAGCGTCAAAATCTCATCTTTGGTAAATTGCCGCTCAAGCCAAAGCGCGAGAAAAAATTCCTGGATCTTCCGCTTGTAAGTGCGGTCGGATGACAGGAAGAGGTTTTTGGCAAGCTGCTGAGTAAGCGTCGACCCGCCTTGCCTCACCTCGCCTTCTTTCGCATTGACGAACATCGCGCGCGCGACAGAGAGCGGGTTAACGCCGATATGGTGGTAGAAATTGCGATCCTCGACAGCGAGCACCGCTCGCGGCGCATAGGCTGGCAGATCGGAAAGCCGGACCGGCGCGCCAAAACTCTGGCCATGAATGGTAATCGGCGAACCGTCAGACGCGACCAGCGTCATCCGCGGGCCGGCGCTCGCCCGCCACAAACCGTCCGTATCCGGTAGATCGCGCGTGAAGTGCACAATGATCGCCGCCAGCGCAATGGCGCCGGCGAACAGATAAAAACCCGCATCGGCAAAATGCCGCGTCAACCGCGCTGCCACGCTCTTCGCAGGGCGGCGCGGCCGGCGATGTCCGCGGCGCCTCGCGGTTGTGGCGGAGGCTGGCCGGCGGCCGCCGGGACGTTGATTTTTACGCGCTTTCGCCATAGCGGCGACAGTCCTGCCGCCAGCGTTAACGAAAGGTGAACGCGGCCCGGTTGCAGCGATTGGGCCAGGCGCCTTGTAAGCGCTTGCCGCCACGGCGTATCGTCAAGGGTGCGGTAGTTAAAAGGGGTAAACCAGCCGTGTTGATTTCAATGGCGAAGTCTCCAGCGCCGGTTCGCGACGCAAAGGAAGCCGCGATCATCGACGCTGCGCGGGCGACCTTTCTCGCCCATGGATATGACAGCGCCAGCATGGACCAGATCGCGCTTGCCGCCAGCGTGTCCAAACGCACGGTCTATAATCGGTTCCGGTCGAAGGAAGAGTTGTTCGCCGCGGCGATCGAAGAGACGTGCAAGCAGATCCTCCCCGTTGACATGGCGGCGATAGAAGCGAGCCTCTCGACCGAGCAGTTTGTCAGCGAAATGGCGCACGCGTTCCTGAGGGGCATCCTTGAACCCGAGGCGCTTTCCTTGCGGCGCATCGCCGCGTTTGAGGCGGGCCGCAACCCCGCGCTCGGCCGGTCCTATCTTGAACACGGCCCGGCCTATATGGCGGCGTCCTTCGCGCCCGTGCTGGCGCGCGCGGCGAAGCGTGAAGGCCTCGAAATCGACGACGTCGAGACAGCAATTTACCAGCTCGGCGCCCTGATTTCCGAGCCGCTTTATACCGAGGTTCTGTTGGGCGTGACGCCGGCGGATCTCGACCGGGCGATCGACGAGCAGATCGCATCAGGCATCAAGGCGTTCTGGCGCATTTACGGCCGCTGACGATTGCCGCCGCTGGCGAGCGCTCATCGCCGGCCAAAATCGGTAAAGAAAGCAAAAAAAACCGGCGCAGCTTTCACTGCGCCGGTCTTTATTCAAATCGAGACGTCTGCTTATTCGAAGCTGATCGTCACTTCCGTGCGGCGGTTGAGCGGCTCGCGAACGCCGTCTTCCGTTGGCTTCGCGGGACGATCTTCGCCGAAGGCTTCCGTGCGGATATTGTCCGCGGGGATACCATTGGCGATCAGCGCATCGCGAACGACCGCAGCGCGGCGCTCGGAGAGCGCCTGGTTGTAAGCAGAACCGCCAGAACGGTCGGCGTTACCGGCGACAACAACCGTATTGATGTCGTTGGCGAGCGCACGCGAGGACGCTTCCTTGATGAGGTTCGACGCTTCCGGCGTCAGGTTCGATTTGTCATAGTCGAAATAAACGATGACATCGATCGGATCGAGGTTCGCCGCGGCGTTCTCTTGCAATTGCGGCGGGCAGTCAGCCGCGACCGGAACGCTCGAGCCATCCCAGCAATCCTTGTACTGCGGTGCTGCCGGAGCGGCGGCGCCGAAGTTCCAACGAAGACCCGCGAACAGGCTGTGCGAATTGTATTCCTGGTTGAAAGTCGTCGGCGCGCCCGCAAGCGTGCCGGCGAAGCTCGGGTCAAGCGTCGCAAAATAACGATAAGAGAGATCAAGCGCGAGGCCTTCAGACAGCTGGAACGCAAGACCGGCGATGCCCTGATAAGCGAATTCCCACGCCTTGTCGTTGATCGACAATGCGCCGAAGCCGCCTGAGAAGCTCGGATCGGCGCCAAGATAGTCAGCCGAGAGCCGCGCCATACCCGCGCCGATGCCGATATAGGGCGTCACTTTGCTGTCGGTCGCGAAGTCCTTGATCACGTTGAACATCAACGCCATCGACTTGATGTCGCCATCAACCGTTGCGTCAGTCCAGCCGGTGAAATTGATACCGTCGCCCGGAAGATGGCGAAGGTCGTTGTTGCGATAGCTGAACTCGAGCTCCTTGCGCCAACCGGACGCGCTTTCATGGCCGATCGCGGTGTAAACGCCAATGCCGTTTTCGTAATCAGCTTCGCTGTCGAAAGCGAGCGGCGGACCCGCCGACTCGAAATCGCGGTCCGGTCCGATATAGGACAGACCGGCGCCGATGGCGCCATACATGCCCTGGTAGGCGTGTGCGGCCGGGGCGATGGCAAGCGTCGCAACGGCGGCGAACAGGGTAGTTTTCAGCTTCATGAAGTCCCCTCCTCAGGTGAAACAATAAAACCCGCCGCGCGGGGTGCGAGGCCAGCTTTGACCAATCTCCTAGCGAAATCGGCTCCATCTTAACAGGTCTATTTAACCAACATTCCCCGCTTTGGCGAGATCAGCGGCGGGTTGTTGCTTCCATGCATCGCAAACCGGCCGTTCTTGCCGAAATGTTAGGTCCAGGCCGCCAATTCGCTGATTTTGCGAGGCAATCTCGGATTTGACCTGACGTGGCGCGGTTTTCGGATTGCGCCCCGCGACGCTGCGCCCTAGGTTCGGCCGCGACGGTGCCTCCCCCAAGGGGAGGAGAATAGGGAACGCGGTTAAATTCCGCGACTGTGCCCGCAACTGTAAGCGGCGAGCGATCCCCAAAAAACGGTCACTGGATCCTTCGGGTCCGGGAAGGCCAGGGGGCCGCAGCGACCCGCGAAGTCAGGAGACCTGCCGTCGGCGTCGTCCTTTTCGCGGCCGGGTCCAGCCGAGGAATGCGGGAATCCGTCGCGGCGACATCCTTGAAACCTTGAAGGAGTCGCCATGACCCGTCCAAACGCCTGTGTTCCGCCTGTTACTCTGTATACGTCGTTGTTGGCGCTTTCGGGCGCCGCCGCGCAGGAAAGCGCCGTTCAAACCGGCAATCGCCAGCCAGACCAGGTCTACGCCTATGGCCTCAAAGAGCGCGCCGGCGACGATGTCGGCTCCGCCGTCACCGTCATCACATCGGCTGACATCATCGCGCAGCAATATCCGTTCGTCGCCGACGCCGTCAAGGACTCGCCCGGCGTTGCGCTCGCACGCAATGGCGCACTCGGGGGATTTGCCAGCGCGCGCCTTCGCGGCGGAACCAGCGGCCAGACGCTGGTCGTCATCGACGGCATTGTCGTCAATGATCCGTCTGCGCCGCAAGGCGGCTACAATTTCGCCAATCTCAATGTCGCGGATATCGATCAGATCGAAATATTGCGCGGTCCGCAAAGCCTCAACTGGGGCGCGGATGCAATCGGCGGCGTCATCTCGATCCGCACACGCGATGATGGTCCGCCGGTTTCAGGATACGCGGAAGCCGGCTCACGTGGAACTGTCAGGGGCGGCGCAAGCCTTTTTGGCGGCGACAGCGGCGCTTTCATCAGGGCGACGGTCTCCGGCGTTACCAGCGATGGCGTTTCGCACGCCGCGGGCGGCGCCGAAAAAGACGGGTACAGATCGATTGCAGGATCACTCACCGGAGGCGCCGCTCTCGGGGCTAATGCTGACCTGCGGGTGCTCGCGCGGATCAGCGATTCGCGGTCCGATATCGACGGGTTTCCACCGCCATTCTTTTCTTTCTCCGACACCGCAGAAACCGAAGATACGACCGATTACGCAATTGCCGCGAGGCTCGCTCACCGGTCAGCGGGCCGGTATGAAGGCGCCCTTTCGGTCAATTACAACAAGGTCGACCGCAGCAACCACGATCTCGGCGTCGAAACATTCGCGGCGGCGGGCGACCGGCTTTCCGCAAACTATTGGGGATCGCTTCAACTTTCTTCCTCCGTCAACCTTGAAGCGGGCGCGGAAGCCGAACGCACTTCAGCAACGGTTTCCGGCGTCGATGACAGCGCAAATGCGGGCGCGGTCTTTGCGATGATTGAAGCGGCGCCGTTCGACAATCTCATTTTGTCCGCCGGCGCGCGGCGCGATGAGTTTTCGAATTTCCAGGGCGCGACGACATCGAGAGTCACCGGCGTTTGGACGGTGTACAAGAACGAAATGCGCGGCGACGCCGCGCGGTTTCGCGCCAGCTGGGGCGAAGGCTTTCGCGCGCCGACCTTGTTCGAATTGAATTTCGACCAGTTCGGCGTGCTTCCCAATCCCGATCTTCGGCCAGAGCGGGCGCGCGGCTTTGACGTCGGCGTCGATTATCAGCTGAACGGATCGCGGCCAGGCGGCGGGCGCCTTCGCGCAACCTATTTCCATCAGCGCGTCAAGGATCAGATCGACTTCGATTTCGTCGGTAACGGCTATTTCAACATCGACCGCGTCAACAGCGACGGCGTCGAAGTTGAAGCGAGTTGGGCGGCGGCGTCATTCCTGACAACGCGGGTCGTTTACACCTATGTCGATGCGCACGACGCGATTACCGGCGCGCCGATATTGCGCATACCGAAACACGGCGGCTCGGCGAGCCTGTCGCTGACCCCGGTCGATCCGTTGCTGCTTTCCGCAACGCTTACCTTCAACGGCCGCGAGGCGGACCTTCCGGCGCCAAATGAGTCATTTGTCCGGCTTGATCTGCGCGCCGCATATTCACTGTCAGATCGATTGACCCTTTACGGACGGGTCGAGAATGCGACCGATAAAGTCTATCAGGATGTATCGGGCTATGGCGAGCCGGGGGTTTCGGCGTTCGCCGGCGTCAGGATCAACCTGTGACCTTGCTCGCCCTTACCGCTCTAATTGGCGCGGTCCGCGTCTTTTCCGCGGATTACTGCGCCGACCAGCTGGTGCTGGCGCTCGCCGATCCGGCGCAGATCGCCGCCTTGTCGGTCGACGCCGGCAAGGACTTTTCCTATCTGCGCGCCAAAGCGGGAACCTTGCCGCGGGCGCGCTCCGACGCCGAACAGATCATCGGCGCGGATGCAGATGTCGTGCTGCGTTTTTGGGGCGGCGATGCGGCGCGCCTGAAGCAGTTTGGCATTCCAGTAATATCGCTCGGCTACGCCGCCGACTTTGACGCGGTGAAAGACAATGTACGGGTTGCCGCCGAGGCGCTTCAACGCGAGGTTGAAGGCAAAACCCTGATCGCCGACATTGACGCGCGTCTCGCCGCACTGGCCGCGCGCGGCAAGACGAAAGTCGCGGCGCTTTACGTAACGCCCGGCGGCGTCACCGCGGGCAAGGGTACGATGATCGACGCGATTTTCACCGCCGCCGGCGTCAGCAACATAGCCGCCGATAAGGGCCTTTCCTATTGGCCGCCGTTATCGGCCGAAGCGCTTATCGCCAACCCGCCGCAGTTCATTGTCACCGGTTTTTTTTCCGCCGACAGCGAACGCGTCAATCACTGGTCGGCAGCGCGCCATCCGGCGCTGCAGCATTTGCTTGAGGCGACGCCGCGCATTGATCTTGCCGCCGATGTCCTCGCCTGCCCCGGCTGGTTTGCGCTCGAAGCGGCTGAAGCCATTCGCGCCGAAGTCGACAAACCAAAAGACAAGCCATGACCGACAAAACGCGGCGTTTCTCCATCATCGCGGTCGCCGTCGCCAGCATCGGCGCGCTCCTTGCCGCTTGCCTCATCGGACCGGCCAACATCGGCGCCGGTGAAGCGCTCGCGGCGCTTTTCGACGACAGCCGCGCCGGAATTATCGTGCGCGAAATCCGCCTGCCGCGGGCGCTG
>JBGSVH010000091.1:0-19501 GCA_041753055.1 Parvularculaceae bacterium | reverse complement strand
GCGCGGCACTGCACAAATCCGGTGCGGTAGCGCGGCGACAGGGTTGAAACGCCTGTCCCCGCCAGCGCCCCGCTATCGCGATAACACTGGCAGATGTCAGTGTAGGCAAGGCCCGGCGGCGTCGTAACCGCAATTGAAGGGGGCTGAACGCTGCCGCCCGCGCCGCCGCCAAATGGCCCCTGCCCGCTGAACAACCCCATGAGACCCGCGGCGGTGGCGCCAAGCGCCACGAGGCCAAGAACGCCGCCAAACAACAACTCGATATTGGGAAGCGCCAAGGGACGGCCGACCACGGTCGATCCCGCGCCGTCGTCAGGCGCGGCGCTTGGCTTGTACTGCTTGATCCGCTCGTAGGACCGCCCGCAATCTTTGCACTTTTCGATCGGCAGGAATTGACGATTGTCGCAGCCCGACTTTTCGCAGCCGACCGAGCCGCAATCGGCGTGCCCGCATTTGAAAATCGGCGCCCCGCAGGTCTGTCCCTTGCGCGTGCCGGTGCAGGTTTCCCGTTCCATATCCCCGAACTCGCTACTGCGCCAAGCTGGCGCCCCCATTGCTTAACGATGATGCCGGGCGCGCCGATTGTCAAACCCGGGAAGGGCGACCGCGTTTGACGCTGGACACGGCGCAGAAACTGGCTCTGAATTCGCCGGGCCGAAGAAGGGAGCGCCGATGAATGTCCGGCAGAAATTGCGACAGGCTGGGCCGCCGCCGGGTGGTCGCAGGCGCCCCTTCGATGGCGAGCCATTCCGCCTGAAAAACCGCACCCCTCGGGGGCCGTCCAATGCCTGAGGTCGCCGTCATCGGCGCTGGCGCGGCGGGATCGGCTGCGGCGCTGCATCTTGCGAAGGCTGGCGCGACAGTCACGCTCTACGATCAATATTCGTTCGGGCACGCGCACGGCTCGTCGCATGGCGCAACGCGCCTCTTCCGCACCGCTTACTATGAGCATCCGAATTATGTGCCGATCCTGCAGCGGGCGCGCCGCCTCTGGTTCAGCCTCGAAAAAGACGCCGGCGAAAAGCTGTTCTATCAGGAAGGCGTCGTTGAAGCGGGCCCGCCGGATGGACCGTTCATGAAAGGCGTCAGAGCGGCGATCGCCGAACATGATCTTCCGGTCAAGGATCTCGATGCCGCGGCGCTGAAACGCGACCACCCGCATTTGACGCTTCCCAGACATTACGAAGCCGTGTTCGAACATGAAGCAGGCTTTGTTCTTGCCGGCAAAACAGTCGCGCATCAGATCCGCCTCGCCAAGGCGGCGGGCGCGCTTTTGTCGCCGCAGACCGCCATCCTAGGTTGGGAGCCGTCGAAACACGGCGTCATGGTCAGGACCGCCGCCGGCGCCGTTTCCTATGACCGGCTCGTCATCGCCGCCGGCGCCTGGGCGAACCAGCTTCTCGATATTCCCAAGGCCGAAGTGAAGCCGTGGCCGCGCACGCTGTTCTGGCGCCGTCCGGATACGGACGGCTTCAATCTCGGCGGGGCGTTTTCGCCGTTCGGCGTTGAAACCGACGACGAACGGTTTTTCTACGGCTTTCCGGCGATTGACGCCGATGGCGTCAAGATCGCGGAACATACCGGCGGCAGCGCGATTGCGCGGCCCGAAGACCGCACCGACACGCCCGATCCCGGCGAGAACAAGGCAATCGATGACTTCCTCGCAGAAATGATTCCGGCGCTCGCCAACAGGCCCGGCGGCTTTCAGCGATGCCTTTATGAAGTCTCGCCCGACGATCATTTCATCATCGACCGCCACCCCTCGTCCGACCGCGTCGTCTTTGCAGCAGGCCTGTCGGGCCACGGCTTCAAATTCACGCCAGCCCTTGGCGAGACCCTGTCGATCATGACGCTGGAAGACAGAACGCCCGCCGAATGGGAATTCCTGTCGATGAAGCGGTTTGGGTGAAGATTGCGGCGACACTTGACGGCTGGGGACTGAGCCCGCACAGAGCGCGTCCCTTCCGCCCTGTTTGAGCTCCAATGACCGACGCTTATCTCAACCGCCGCACTTTCGCGATCATCTCGCATCCTGACGCCGGCAAGACGACATTGACCGAGAAGCTTTTGTACTTCTCCGGCGCGATCCGTCTTGCCGGCGAGGTCAAGGCGCGCGGCGACCGCCGCCGGGCGCGCTCGGACTGGCTCGCCATCGAACAAAAGCGCGGGATTTCGGTGACGACCTCGGCGATGACGTTCGAGCATGACGGCTGCATCTTCAATCTGCTCGACACGCCCGGCCACGAGGATTTTTCCGAAGACACGTACAGAACGCTGACCGCCGTCGACAGCGCGGTGATGGTGATCGACGCTGCCAAAGGGATCGAGACGCAGACGCGCAAGCTGTTCGAAGTCTGCCGCCTGCGCGATATTCCGATCATGACCTTCATCAACAAGGTCGACCGCGAGGGGCGCGATCCGTTCGATCTGATCGATGAAATCGCCGACCAGTTGGCGCTCGACGTCACCCCTCGCGTCTGGCCGATCGGAACCGGCGGCCAGTTCAGGGGTTGCTATGATCTTGAACACAACCGTCTTCTTCTCGAAGGCGACAATGACAGCGGCAAGTTCGCCAGGACGGTCGAGCTTTCGGGCGTTCTCGATCCGCGTTTTGACGACCTTGTCGGCGCTGACGACGCCGCCGCCGCGCGCGAGACAATGGCGCTGGCGACGCAAGGGTATGCGCCGTTCGACCTTGCGCAATACCGCCACGGGGCGCTGACGCCGATCTATTTCGGCAGCGCTCTCAAGGAATTTTCCGTCGCCGAACTCCTTCGCGACATCGGCCGCTTTGCGCCGCCGCCCCGTGCGCAAAAGCTGGGCTCGCAGAAAGCCGGCGAAATGGAAGTATTGCCCGACGATCCGTCCGTTTCGGGTTTCGTCTTCAAGGTCCAGGCGAATATGGATCCGAACCACCGCGACCGCATCGCTTTCCTTCGCCTGTGCTCGGGCGAATTCAAACGCGGCATGAAACTGAAAGTCTCGCGCACCGGCAAACTGCTCGCGATCAACGCGCCGATCTTCTTTCTCGCACAGGAGCGCAATCTCGCCGAGGAAGCGGTCGCCGGCGATATTATCGGCATCCCCAATCACGGCGCTCTCGGCGTTGGCGACACCCTGTCGGAAAAGGACGGCATCCGCTTCTCCGGCCTTCCCGACTTTGCGCCGGAAATTATCCGCCGCGTCCGCCTCGCCGATCCGATGAAATCGAAACAGATGAAACGGGCCCTGACCGCGCTTGCCGAAGAGGGCGCAGCGCAGGTTTTCACCCCGACGCTGGGCGCTGATTTTTATGTCGGCGTCGTCGGATCGCTGCAGCTTGACGTTATCGAAGAGCGGATGAAGGCCGAATACGGCGTCGCCGCCGCCATGGAAGTTTGCGGCTACGACGCGGTCAGATGGCTCGCCGGCGACGAGGCCGCCGTCAAGACTTTCATTTCGCTCAATCAGAGCGCCATCGCCCATGACCGCTATGGAAGCCCCGTCTATTTCGCGCGCTCGGTCTGGGAAGCGGGGTATGCGGAGCAGAAAAACCCGCAGGTCAAGTTCCTTAAAACGCGCGAGCGGGTTTGATTCGGCCGCCAAAAGTGCGGACAAGGCGGATTGTTTCCGGGCTTTGGCCGTCCACGAATCCTTATTCCACGCGCGGCGCAGCGATTTTGTACGGATGATCCGGCGATCGGGAAAGCACGCGAAAGGCGGGCGCGCAGCGGTCGGTTGATATTGTCTTTGCACGCACTTCCTCCTTTCCTTGTTACTGCCAGCAATCGTCACTCCGGGGCTGTGCGCAGCGGAGAGCCCGGAGTCCATGGCGCGATGGATTCCGGGCTCGATCCTTCGGATCGCCCCGGAACGACGAAGAGTTTACAGCCTCACCGAAGGAGGGGGATAAACTGGGGGACAAGGTGGGGGATAAGGTGGGGGATAACCCGGGGGATAAGGTGGGGGATAAGTTTTTTTAAGTGAGCGTTATCAATGCGCTGCTGGTTAATGAAAAAACTATGGTTAACCGAAATTAACCGTGATTTCGCGTAGCGGAATCATCCAGGATTTCCACCCACGCTTGTTATTCCGTACAGGAATAATCAACCGGTCGGGGAGCCCTGTTGGAGCCGCGCCTAATTCTGGAATGGATCTTTCATCAGAATGACGTCGTCGCGTTCGGGGCTGGTTGAGACCAACGCGACGGGCGTTTCGATCAGCTCTTCGATGCGGCGGACATATTTGACCGCTTCGGCCGGCAATTGCGCCCATGAGCGCGCGCCAACGGTCGAGCCTTTCCAGCCTTCCATGGCTTCATAGATCGGCTTGACCTCGCTTTGCGCATCGAGCCCGGCGGGAAGGTAATCGTAATGCTGGCCGCGAATGTCGTAGCCGACGCAGACTTTCAACTCATCGAACCCGTCGAGGACGTCGAGTTTTGTCAGCGCAATACCATCGACGCCGGCAACTTTCAGCGCCTGACGGACGAGAGCGGCGTCAAACCAGCCGCAGCGGCGCTTTCTTCCCGTCACCGTCCCGAATTCATGGCCGCGCTCGCCGAGACGGTCGCCGATCTTGTCGGTCAGTTCGGTCGGGAACGGCCCCTCGCCGACGCGCGTCGTGTAGGCCTTGACGATGCCGAGCACATAGCCGACGGCGCGCGGCCCCAGTCCCGAACCCGTCGCCGCCTGACCCGCCACCGTGTTCGACGAGGTGACGTAAGGATAAGTGCCGTGGTCGATGTCGAGCAGCACGCCTTGCGCGCCTTCGAATAGAATGCGCTTGCCGGCCTTGCGCGCTTCGTCGAGGAGCTTCCACACCGGCTGGATGAAGGGCGCAATCTGCGGCGCGATCTGTTTCAGCTTCGCCGTCAGCGCCGCGGCGTCGACTTCGGTCGCGCCGAGGCCGCGGCGGATGGCGTTGTGATGGAACAACAGGTTTTCAACTTTCGCCGCAATAGTGTCCGTATACAGAAGATCGACGGCGCGCAGCGCCCGGCGTCCGGCGCGGTCTTCATAGGCGGGACCGATGCCGCGTTTGGTGGTGCCGATCTTGACGCCGGAATTCGAGGTCTCGCGCATCGCGTCGAGTTCTGAGTGGACCGGGAGGATCAGCGTTGCGTTTTCCGCGATCGCCAGATTGGCGGGCGAGATCGTCACGCCTTGTTCCTTGAGGCGGCCGATTTCAGCAATCAGCGCCCATGGATCGACAACAACGCCGGAGCCGATGACGCCCAGCCTTCCTTCGCGGACGACGCCCGACGGCAGCAGCGACAATTTGTAGACCTTGCCGTCGATGACGAGCGTATGCCCGGCATTGTGGCCGCCCTGAAAGCGCACCACCACATCGGCCCGCGCCGACAGCCAGTCGACGAGCTTGCCCTTGCCTTCGTCGCCCCACTGGACGCCGATCACGGCGACGTCGGCCATAAATCCCTCTGATGCCTGATGCGCGGCGCACCATAGGCGCCTTGCCGTCCGGGTCAATGCGCTGCCGGGAGCTGCCGGGACTTGCGCCCGCTAGTCCGCCGGAGGGGCGCCGGCCGCCTCTGGCCCGTCAATGTCGAGCCGGTAGTGGTCACGCCGCGCGAGGATCCAGACGACCCCGCCAATCGCCCCGATGAGAACCCGCGTCAGTCCGTAGACGATTGAAATCGCCAGCGCCGCGGACGGGGCAACGCCCGCAAATCCCAGAAAGTGCACGAAGCTCGCCTCGCGCACGCCCCAACCGCCAAACGAAATCGGAATCATCGCAATCAGAAGCGCCGCCGGTATCAGCGCGTAGAGCGCAATCAGATCGACCGGCGTTTTGAGCGCCGCAGCGACGGCGGCGACCCCGGCGACGCGCAGGAGATGTTGCGCGGTGAGATAGCCCCACGCCGCTGGCGTCGCCGTTTTCAGCAGCGCTCTGGTGTCGGCGGAAAGCGCAGAAATGAAGGTCAGCCGGTGAAGACCGGCGGCGGTCATCAGCGCCTTAAGGCGCGGCCCCATAAATACGAAGGCGCCAAACCCCAGCATGGCCAAAGCGAACACGCCGCCAAGCGCCTCACGCTCAACTGGCGCATCGATGTAGCGCGCGGCGACCGGAAGCCCCAGCGCGATCACCGCCAAGAGCGAGACGAAGGACATCAATCGGGCGGCAACGACAAGGCGCACGGATTTTTCGACCGGCGCCCCGGCGTGACGCATCTGCGCCGCCCGGAAGAGATCGGACCCGACGGTCGACGGCGCGAGGTTGGCGAAGAACCAGCCGACCAGCGAAAACAGGAAAGCAGGCCGGAAATCGATGCGGCAGCCGATCGCGCGCATCGAATGGGTCCAATAGGCGGCATCGGCGAAGACGATACAAAAACTGACTAGGAGCGTCAGGCCGAGCAGGGCCGACCGTGCGCCGGCGATCAGCGCGAACGCCGCCGAAAAATCGACGCGCGAGGCGATCAGCGCCATCAGCGCCGCCGCGACAGCGATTTTCACAAGGACCTTGATCAGCGCCAAGTCAATCATCCATAGTTTTCTTGGTATGGGACGTGCTTTCGTCCTGATTGCAAGACAGATGTCGGTCGATGGTTCGGGGGCGATGAGAACAGACGACAGAGTTAATTCCGGCAGCCGGCTGATGATGATCTGTGTCGATGCGATGAGTCTCGCTTTCGTGCGGACGAACCGCGAGCGCCTGCCGGTGTTGAGCAGCCTGCTTCAGGAAGGCGCTGTCCGCGAGATCTCTTCGCCGGCAGCATGCATGAGCGCCTCGATATGGCCGACCTTCGCGAGCGGCGCCTATCCGGGCGAGCACGGGCATTATTTTCCCTTTCAGTGGGACGCCGAACGCATGCGGTTCGAGCGCACCTACGAAACCGATTTTGAGCGACGCCTCGATTTTGAGCCATTTTGGCACACCCAATCGAGACGCGGCGTCAACACGATCGCCTTTGACGCCGGCATTCCGCTTAACGCCGCAAGGTCTCCCTGCCTCGAAATCAGCAACTGGTCCTATCAGAGCAGCGGCAAGGCGACGGCTTCCGACCCCGCCATGCTGAAAGAGCTGCAACGCCGGTTTGGCGTGCGCCGGATCGGCAAGGAAGTGCCGGTCCCAAAGAACGAACGGCAGAGCAATAAACTTCGTGACCAGACGATCATGGCGCTTTCCCGCAAGGTCGACGCGATCTTGTGGTTGATGCAGCAGTCCGAGTGGCAATTGTTTGTTGTCGGGTTTTTCGAAGTCCACCGCGCCGGCCACAACCTGCTCGCCGTCGACGGCGATTTCGGGTCTGACGCCGATCCTGACGCGCTGCTTGACGTCTACAAGGCGCAAGACAGAGCGCTTGGCCAATTGCTGGACAAGGTGAAAGACGGGCGCACCACCGTCGCCCTGTTCGCGCTGCATGGTATGGCGCCGAACAAGGCGCAGGATCATTTCCTCGCCGAGTTGCTGCGCCGGCTCAACGCGGCGTACCGGGTCGAGTGCGGCGCGGCGCCGCGGCCAAGACCGGCGCCAAACCTGGTGGCGCAATTGCGCGCGAAGGTTCCCTTCACCATGCAATACGCGCTCGCCAACATGCTGGGGGAGCGGGTGCAGGACTGGATCGTCAACCGCACGCTCACCGGCGGGCTCGACTGGAGCGAAACCCCATCCTTCCACATGGCGTCCGGCGGCGAGGCCTTTATCCGCTTCAACATAAAAGGGCGCGAACGCGATGGCTATTTCGGCGATGACGCCGAGCTCTCGCGGTACCGCGCCTGGCTTGAGGCGCGGCTGCTTGAAATTCGCGTTGTGGATAGTGATGCGCCGTTCGTCGACAGCGTCGCAGACGGCGCGACGCTGTTTCCCGGGCAGCGGTCCGCATTTCTGCCAGACCTCATTGTCACTTTCACGCAGGACAAACCTGTTCATACAATCACCTCGCCCGTCATCGGCGAAATCACCGCGAGCCTGCAGACCGGGCGCGGCGGCAACCACACCGGCGACGCGTTTTTGATCGTCACCGGGCCCGGCGCGCGAAACGCGGCGGTCGGCGAGGTGTCCGACATCAAGGATCTCGCCGGGTTCGCCGGCAGGCTGCTGACGCAAACGACCGATCGCGCCGAGAGTGCGGCCAACCCAACTTTCGCAT
Organism: Parvularculaceae bacterium; assembly: GCA_041753055.1. Lineage (GTDB taxonomy): Bacteria > Pseudomonadota > Alphaproteobacteria > Caulobacterales > Parvularculaceae > Amphiplicatus. Next base: position 11,409 of record JBGSVH010000091.1, on the reverse strand, counting down.
GAACCGCCCCGCGCCTGCGCATCCTTTAACGACGTCGATCCGCCGGGCAATTGAAGCCGCCGCGCCTCAGCTCACCGTCGTTCTCATGTTCGTCATAACGGTTGCACTCTTTTGGAGCGGGGTCGGTCCGAATGACGCCGACAAATATATCCGGGCGGCAATGACGTGGGCGGCGGACGGGCCAATGCTGGGCGCGGATCACTGGGCGCTGCGCCTGCCGATCGTCGCCCCAGTCGCTGCAAGTTTCGCCGTGTTCGGCGTCAGCGAATTCGTCAGTACCCTGCCGAACATTCTCTATGCGGGCGGCCTGGCCGCGATTACGTTTTTCTTTGGCCGCCGGCATATGGGCAAGCGCGCCGGGACCGCCGCCGCCATTGTTGTCGCGACATCGTCCTTTCTTGTCGTCACCCAGATCGAGCTGACGATTGTCGGCGCAGAATTATTCCTGCTTGCGCTCGGCTGCTGGCTGTTCATCGAGGGCGCCGACCGCAAATTTGACTTGCGGTGGCTCTTTGCCGCCGGGGTTTGCGCCGGATGCGCGTGGCTGTGCCGGGAGATCGCGATATTTCTGCCCGCGGCCTTTGCGCTGATCATTCTGGCGCGCCGGCCCGTCCGCCTCGACGCGCTGATCGCCGTCGGCGCAGGCTTTGCGCTGATTATCATCGCCGAACTCAGCGTCTATTGGCTTGTCGCTGGCGATCCCTTGTACCGGTTGCATATCGATTTCGGACATCGCGGGCCTGCAGGATTTTACACCCTTCCCAATGGCGCCGCATCGAACTCAATTTTCAGGCGGCTGTTGCTGCCTTTCAAATATCTGCGGTCGGCGCCCGCGATTGCGCCTTTCATCGTCATCGCCGTTGTGATCTGGCTGGCGCCGGGAATGCGGCGCGCAGCGCTCGCCGGAAAAAGCCGCACGGTTGCAATGGTTTTCGGCGTCGCCTCGATCGCCAGCTTTGTTGTTTCCGCCTATGTCGCCAATGTCAAAGCGCCGGTCTATTATCCGATCGTATCCTACGCGGCGCTGTTGTCGATCGGCGCCTTCATCGCCAGCTTCGGCGACCCATTACGATCAAAGAAAGCAGCCGCCGTTCTTGCAGCCTTTGTCGCACTCAACTGGGCCACGGCCGATTTTCGCCGGTATGACGAATATGCTGAACCGCGCTATCTGGCGCGCTTCATCGCTGCGTCGGGCGAAACGGTTACAACGGATCAACGCACAGCCGTCCGGACCCGGCTGTTTTTGACGTTTGCAGGGCTGGACCGCGAGCAAGCGGCGCGGCTTGTCCTTGCCGCCGATCAATCAGCATCATTTTGCGGTCTCGTTTTTGTGGCGACGCCGCGCGGGGCGACGCCGGCCATTGCGCCGCCGCCGGAATGGCGTCTGTTGCAGACTGCGGCCGTGCGCAAGGAGCGCTGGACGGTCAAAACCATGCGCGCCCTGTCGCCCGGCGGTGAAATTTCATCCAGCCTGAAGAATCGCCTCAAGGTCGCCGGGCCGGTCGCGCTCTACGCGGCGGCGCCTTGCATTTGATGGGCGCTCATTGGGCGTCTTTCCGACGGCTTGATTGAGGTTGCTTTCCAGCGGCGGGTCTTATTCAATTGAGTCACACTCAAATCCGGGAGCGATCATCCATGCGTTCTTTTGCAATGATTTCCGCCTTGGCGCTGGTCGCCTGCGCCTCGGCGCCAGGCGCGGTCGCTGAAACAGCGCCGGCAGCGCCGGCGCCCGCCCCGCCCTGTTCTGACCCGGTTTTTCACGAATTCGATTTCTGGGTCGGCGAATGGGATGTTTACGGCCCCAAGGGAAACCTCGCCGGAACCAACTCGATCCGGAAGGAAGAATATGGCTGCCTCCTGACCGAGCATTGGGTGAACACCGGCGGCCAGACCGGGCAGAGCTATAATTTTGTCGATCTTGCAACCGGCAAATGGCGTCAGGTCTGGGTCTCCGCCGGCGCGACGATCGATTATTCCGGCGGGCTCAATGATGCGGGCGAGATGGTGCTCGAAGGCAATATTGGATATGGCGCCGGCCAGCCTGGCAATGGCGCGAAATTTCGCGGCACCTGGACGCCGAACGAAGACGGATCGGTGACGCAATATTTCCAGCAATATGACGACAAGAAGGGCGAGTGGACCGACTGGTTCACTGGCACGTATAAGCGCAAGCCGAAGCCCAGCGAATAGAAGCGCCGGTTACGGACTGTACGGACGATCGCGGAACCAAAGCGGAACAATCTCCCGCGTCGACAGGCGCATGATCCAGCAGGGGCCGGGACAAATATGATTGCGGGAACTGATCCATCGCCGCAATCGCCGCGACGAAGTTCTCGTGTGAGCGGACGGCCGCGTGAGTTCCGGCCGCCCGCACAATGATCGCGGCTGATCAGCTGTGTCGCACGCGCGCGTAGCGAGAGCAATGGGTTGACGCCACCCATCGAAGATCGCGCTGGTCGACATAACGCGCGTCAGGCCGCATAGGTCCAGATATCGCCTCGATTGCGGTGCATTCGCGACACGCGCGGCATGGAATAAGCCATGAGCGCAGCGCGTTTTGGCGACCGGTCACCGGCCAACTGCGGTCCCGGCCGCTCGCCTAAAACACCAATGCTTTCGCCTGTTTGACGTTTGGCAGCGCCGACACCTTGGCCAGCACTGCGTCCGTCACCTTGTCATCGACCGCAAGCAACGCGATCGCGTCTGCGCCGGGCGCCGAACGGCCGAGATTGAATGTCGCGATGTTGACATTCGCCGCCCCCAAAGTCTGGCCGAGCGCGCCGATAAAGCCGGGTTTGTCGGCGTTGGTGACATAGAGCATGTGAGGCGAAAAGGACGCTTCCATCTCGACGTCCTTGATCTCGACAATGCGCGGCGTCTGGCCGAAGAGCGCGCCCGAGACCGTGCGATCCTGACGCTCGGTGACGATCCTGAGGCGGATGACGCTTTCAAAGTTTTCCGCGTCGTCGCGATAAGTCTCCGCGATCGCGATGCCGCGCTCTTTTGCGATCAGCGGCGCATTGACGATATTCACTTCCGCCAGCATCGGGCGAAGCACGCCGGCGACCGCCGCCGCTGTCATCGGGCGCGTGTTGAGCTTTGCAACGCCGCCCGCATAGACGACCTCGATGGCCTTGAGGCTTGTCTCGGTCAGTTGCCCGGCGAACTTGCCGAGATTTTCGGCAAGGGAGATGAAAGGTTTCAGCCGCGGCGCTTCTTCAGCGGTGATCGACGGCATGTTGAGCGCATTCGTCACCGCGCCGCGCATCAGATAATCCGACATCTGTTCGGCGATCTGGATGGCGACATTTTCCTGCGCTTCGTTCGTCGACGCGCCAAGGTGCGGCGTCAGGACAACCCGTTCGTGTCCGAACAGCGGATGGTCCGTCGCCGGTTCGACGGCAAAAACATCAAGCGCCGCAGCGCCAATATGGCCGCTGTCAAGGCCCGTCTTCAGCGCCGCTTCGTCGACAAGGCCGCCGCGCGCGCAATTGATGATGATGACGCCTTTCTTGGTCCTGGCGAGCGCTTTGGCCGAGAGAATATTCTTTGTCTGCTCGGTCAGTGGCGTGTGCAAGGTGATGATGTCGGCGCGCGCAAGAAGCGCATCAAGGTCGACTTTCTCGACGCCAAGCTCGACCGCGCGCGCGTCCGTCAAAAACGGATCGAAAGCGACAACGCGCATCTTCAGCGCCACCGCACGATCGGCGACAATGCCGCCAATATTGCCGCAGCCGATAACGCCAAGGGTCTTGGCAAAAAGTTCGACACCCATGAAGCGCGACTTCTCCCATTTGCCGGCATGCGTCGACTGGTTTGCCTGCGGAATCTGGCGCGCGGCGGCGAACATCATCGCAATCGCATGTTCCGCCGTGGTGATCGCATTGCCATAGGGCGTGTTCATGACGACGATGCCGGCCGCGGTCGCCGCCGGAATGTCGATATTGTCAACGCCGATGCCGGCTCTGCCAATGACCTTGAGATTTTTTCCCGCCGCGATGATCGCCGCCGTCGCCTTGGTGGCGGAACGCACGGCAAGACCGTCGTAAAGGCCAATCACCTGTTCAAGCCTCGCCTTGTCCTTGCCGAGTTTCGGTTCGTAAGCGACATCGAGCCCGCGCTCTTTGAAAATGCTGACGGCGGTTTCGGAAAGATCGTCAGAGATAAGAACTTTTGGCATAAAAATGTCCACTGATGCGATTGGTGAATGATTGACGGCGAACAGCGACAGGCGAACAGCAAACAGGGCTTGTTGCGCCCGCTATTCGCCGCTCGCATTCTTTGCTTGTGAAAAGGCCCAGTCGAGCCACGGGCAAAGCGCCTCGATATCGGCGCGTTCAACCGTTGCGCCGCACCAGATGCGAAGGCCCGGCGGCGCATCGCGATAGCCGCCGATATCGAAGGCGGCTTCTTCTTTCGCCAGCAGAGATTCAATCTGCTTGACGAAATTTCGCTGCTTTTCGTCGCTCAGCTCTGCAATCGCCGGATCGACGATCTTCAGGCACACCGAAGTGTTGGAGCGCGCCGCCTCGTCATCACAGAGGAATTCGACCCAGGCCGTACGCTCAACCCATTGCGACAGGGCGTGAAGATTTGAATCGGCGCGGCGAATGAGTTCCTTGACGCCGCCGATCGAGACGCCCCATTTCAGCGCGTCGACATAGTCTTCAATCACCAGCATTGACGGCGTGTTGATGGTCTCACCCTCAAAGACGCCTTCAATCAGCTTGCCGCCCTTGGTCAGGCGAAAAATCTTCGGCAATGGCCATGCCGGCTTGTAGGTTTCAAGCCGCTGAACGGCGCGCGGCGAGAGAATGAGAACGCCGTGACCGCCCTCGCCGCCAAGCGCTTTCTGGAATGAGAACGTCGTTACATCGAGCTTTGGCCAGTCGAGCGGTTGCGCGAACGCCGCCGAAGTCGCGTCGCAGATCGTCAGCCCCGCGCGGTCGGCGGCAATCCAGTCGGCGTTGGGAACGCGCACGCCGGAGGTGGTGCCATTCCAGGTGAAGACGATGTCTGAAGCCGGATCAATTCCGGAAAGATCCGGGAGCTTTCCATAGGGCGCCGTCACACTCGCCGCGTCGAGTTTCAACTGTTTGACGACGTCGGTGATCCAGCCCTCACCGAAGCTTTCCCAGGCGAGCATGGTGACTGGGCGCGCGCCGAGGAGCGACCAAAGGGCCATTTCAACGGCGCCGGTGTCGGAAGCCGGGACAATGCCGATCCGGTAATCGTCCGGCGCTTCAAGCAGCGCCCGCGTGCGATCGATCGCTTCTTTGAGGCGCGCCTTGCCGAGCTTGGCCCGGTGCGAGCGGCCGAGCGTTTCAATGTTGAGATTGTCTCTCGACCATCCGGGGCGCTTGGCGCACGGGCCGGATGAAAAAAAGGGTCGCGCAGGGCGCACGCCCGGTTTCGTCGTCATCGGTTTCACTCCCATCCTTCCAGATGAGCAGCGCCTCGTTGGGGAGGCGTGGCCCGCAGCGCTTGTGCTCCAGAGTCGCTGACCGCGTCAACAGAATTTTTGCATTGCAGCAAACTGCCAAGCGGAGCATTTTATGCTGACCGCATCGAACCCCGTTAGCCCCCGCGAATTATTGAGCGCGCCATGACGCCGACGACGCCAAAGAGCTTCGGCCCCGCCGCCGCCCGCCCGGCCGAATGGGCCTTGCTGGCGACACTGACCGCGCTTGGCGGGTCGTCTTTCACTTTCATTCACGCGGCGATTGAATCCGTGCCGCCGGCGCTTGTTGCTGTCGGCCGTTTGTGGATCGCCGCGATCGCGCTTTACGCCGTGATGCGCGCCAAGGGCCGCCGGTTTCCGTCATTCCTTGTACAGACAAAATCGGGGCTGCGCCCGCACCGGCTCTGGGCGTGGATGATGGCGGTCGGAATTGTCGGCTATTCGGTTCCATTCCTGATTTTTCCATGGGCGCAGCAATATGTCGAAAGCGGTCTTGCCGGCGTCTATATGGCGTTTATGCCGCTGTGGACGCTCGGCCTTGCCTATCTTTTCGCCGACGAGAATCTGACGCCGCAAAGGATCGCCGGATTCTTGATGGGCTTTGCCGGCGTCCTGATCTTGATGGGCCCGGAAGTCATTGCAGGCGTCGCTGGATCAAGCCTTGCGGCGCAGGGGGGGCTTTTGCTGGCAACGCTTTTATACGCGGCGTCCGCCGTCTTGTCGCGGCGAGCGCCCGCGGCGCGCCCGCGGGTATTTTCGGCGGGTATCGTTCTGATGGGCGCCGTCTTCGCAACGCCGGCGCTTTTCTTTACGCCATTTGATCCCGCGGCCTGGTCCGCAAAAAGTATCGCCAGCGTCGTCATTCTCGGCCTCGGCCCGACCGCGCTCGCCGGCGTCATCATCATCATGATCATCCGGCGCGCCGGGGCCTCGTTCATGGCGCTCGCCAACTATGTGACGCCGGTCATCGCCGTCATTCTCGGGGCGCTGCTGTTTCATGAGCGCCTTGATCCGACCGCCTTCATTGCGCTCGCCGTCATTTTCGCCGGCGTCGCGGTCAGTCAGCGCAGGTCAAGACCCGCAATCGGGGCCGGCGACGCACTTGCCGCCGATCTCACGCCGATCGTTGAGAGAGACGGCGCCGGGAGTTAGGGTTTGGCCGCATCCAACGCTTGGAGCCAGCGCACCACCGAAACCGCGAGCGCAATGCGACGGTCCGCAAAGCTGTGATCGGACTCGATTTCAATCGCTCGCACGCGGCTTCCAGATTGACGCCGGACGGCTTCCGACAGCGCGCGATTCTCAGCGGCGAGCCCTTCGGTCGCATATACCGTCAGTAGCGGTTTCGACGCCAGACCAAGCGATGTCGACAGCAGGTCCCAGCCCTCACTGTTGATTACTTCGGCAGCAAGAGAGTCGGCCGTCGCCCCCTGCAAGGCGCGACCGAGATAGTTCAATTCTGCGACAAACGCAGCCCGACCGGCGGCGCCAGCCGCTCTAATCTGTTCCGCGGCGGCCCCGATGTTCCAGGCGTCAATCAACACGACGCCCGCCAGTTCTTCGTCCGCCGCTCCGATTATCGCGGCGGCGAAACCTCCCATCGAATGACCGGCAACAACGATCCGAGTTCGATCGACGCGATAGTTCTGCGCCGCTTCTTGCGAACGAAGGAAGGCGAGTGCGACGCGCGCATCGTCAACCGCGTTCGAAATTGAGAAACTTCCCTCAGACCCCCAGGCGCCGCGGTAGGTGAATGTCAGCACGTTCCATCCCGCGCGGCGTATCGCCTGGGCGAGATCGAAATTGCGTTCATTGCCGGGAAGGCCGTGAAGCAGAAGCAAGGTCGGTTTCGGCCCATCGCCCGAAGCAAGCAGGAATAACGCATTCATCTCGGCGCCGTGAGATGGCATAAGAAGCTGCGCGTTGGTCGCGGGATGAGATGCGTCGCGCTGCGGGTCGGCGACGACGGCGGCCGGCGTCGCTTCGAAAGCGGGATCGACGGCTCGTGTCCCGGCGCAAGCGGCAAGAAGCACGCCCGCGACAATGAGCGCGGCAAATATCTTCATGGTGATGGCCCCCTACGCTCCCAGACCACGTTTCCCAAATTGCGAGTCGGTCAACGTGGTCCAGCATTTTGTTTTGTCGCGCATTTGATCCGTAAACCGCTTGGCGCTATTCGCAATGCGCTCTACGCGAATCGTAGCAAGGGCGGCGGCGAAAGTATACGCTGAAGACGGCGCGGTCTTCGCGATCAAGCCGCCAGACACGCGCTTCTAAAAATCGAGCTGACCCTTCATCACGGATACCGCCTCGCCGCCTATGCGCACGGACTTGACGGCGCCGGCGAGCGTTTCGACGGTCGCGTGAATGCGGCTGGCGCGGCCCATTTCATAGCCTTGCTCGATCACCCAATGATGGGTTCCGTCGGCGAGCTTCTGCGACAGCGCGATCTTGCCGGGAAGCGCGGCGGCGGCGCCGCCGGTTGCGGGGTCTTCGGGGATGCCGGCGCCCGGCGCGAACATGCGGACATGATAATTTGCGTCCTTCGCCTCGCCGCCTTCGGCGTAAAGCAGCACGCCAATCGTATCGCCGAAAGAAATCGCCTCGAATGCGGCGCTGTTGAATTTCGCTTTCCTCACCGCCCCGAGCGGTGCTTTTGCGTAGTAGAAATTCGCGCCGGCGCCGACTTTTCGAACACGGTGTTGACCACGATCGATCGAGCCGGACGGCAGCGTCAAAGCCGCCTCGATTAATGCAGCGTCCGGCGCGGCGCCGCACTCCGCCGGAAGATTGGGATTTTGAAACTCGGCGAAGGCGACAGGACGATCAAGCTCGACCTTGACCGGAAAGACGCCGGTGTTCAGTTCAAGCCGTAATTCGCCGGTCAGTCTTCGGGCGCGCGCAATGGCGATCGCGGTCCCGACCGTCGGATGACCTGCAAATGGCATTTCATAGCCGATGGTGAAGATCCTGACGCGCGCGGTATTTTTCGGATCTTCCGGCGGCAGGACAAAGGTCGTTTCCGAATAGTTGAATTCGCGCGTGATCGTCAGCATGTCGGTAGTCGAAAGGCCGCGCGCATCCATGATCACGGCAAGCTGATTGCCGGCGAACTTCGTATCGGTGAAAACGTCGAGAGTTTGAAAATCGTACCGCGCCATGGGAGTTTTCCTTGTTGTCCGATGCGCCCTTCACGCCGGCTTTAGGCGGCGTGCGACGTCCGTTCAAGGGAGATTTTCAAATGGCGGGATCAGCCCCGCTGCACCGGCCAGGAATGGTTCAGCGGCCCGCACCCCGCGCCATAACCCGGCGCCCGGCGGATCGCCTCGTGGACAAAATCGATGCCGCGCTTTACCGCTGCAGCGAGCGGCAAGCCTTGCGCAATGCCGGTTGCAACAGCCGACGCCAGCGTGCAGCCGGTGCCATGCGTCGATGTCGTATCGATGCGCGGATTTCTGAAGATACGGACGCCGCCCGGCGTCACCAGCACGTCTTCGACAATGTCGCCGCCCAGATGCCCGCCCTTGACCAGCGCCGCCGTCGCGCCGCGCTGCATCAGCGCCTGGCCCGCCGCGACAAGGTCGTCAATAGTATCGACGGCAAGCCCGGTCAGGCGCGCCGCCTCGATCGCATTGGGCGTAATCAGCGCAGAGATCGGCACGAGCCGTTCAAGCAGAAGCGCCGGCATGGCGTCATCGGCGAGCGCATCGCCGCTGGTTGCGATCAACACCGGGTCGAGAACGATCGGCGTGACCGGCGCCAGATCGACCAGCACATCGGCGATGGCGACCGCCGCCGCCGCCTCGCCGATCATGCCGATCTTGATTGCGTCGGCGCCGATATCATCAAGCACCGCAATGATCTGATCACGGATAATTGACGGATCAACGGGAAAAACGCCCGTAACGCCCCTGGTGTTCTGCACGGTAATGGAGGTGATCGCCGCAGCGGCATAGCCGCCAAGCGCGGTGACGGTTTTGATATCCGCCTGTATGCCGGCGCCGCCCGAAGGATCAGACCCGGCGATAATCAGAACGCGTCCCGGCAATGCCTTAAACTCTCCCAAATGCCGCCGCGAACGCGGCCTAGACCGCGCTCAGGTCGCAAGATAGCGAAGGGAGAACGCGATGACGACTGCGCATTTGTCTTGGACAGGGATTATCTGCTGTCTCGCCGCGCTCGTCCTGCAATTGTTTCCAGGCGCGGCCTATGCAGCAGGGGTCGATATTGACGCGCTCTGGCGGGTTTTCGCCTTCGGCGTTTTTCTGCTTGCCCTGTCGGCGCTGACGGCGCGCCGCAGCGCCGGGTAACGCCAGACATCGTCGGTTGCGTCTTTCAGCAAGAGTCGGCGAAGGACTAACCCTTTGCCTTCTCAATTGCGGCGCAAATGTCATCAACCACTGCAGCGACCAGCTTGCGATCGTCGCCTTCCGCCATGACGCGAACCAGCGGTTCGGTTCCGGACTTGCGGATAACAACGCGGCCTGTCTTGCCGAGCTTTGCTTCGCCGGCCGAGATCGCCGCCTTGACGGCGGCGTTTTCGAGCGGCGCGCCGGCGGTAACCCGGACATTTTTCAATATCTGTGGGGCCGGTTCGAAATTGCGGCACGCCTCGCTGACCTTTCGCCCTTCGCCAGCGACGACCGCCAGAACCTGCAAGGCGGTGACGAGCCCGTCGCCGGTCGTCGAATAGTCGCTGAGGATGACATGGCCGGACGGTTCGCCGCCGACATTCATGCCCTTGGCGCGCATCGCCTCGACGACATAACGATCGCCGACCTTGGTGCGTTCGAGCGACAGGCCAAGCCCGCTGAGAAATTTCTCAAGACCAAAATTCGCCATGATCGTCGATACGACGCCGCCGCCTTTCAGTTCGTCGCGCGCCATCAGATAACGCGCAATCAGCGCCAGAATCTGGTCGCCGTCGATGATGTGGCCTTTTTCGTCGCAGATGATGACCCGGTCGGCGTCGCCATCGAGCGCAATGCCGATGTCGGCGCGGTATTCCGCAACCGCCGCCTGCAGCGCCTTGGTCGCCGTCGAGCCGCAATCCTGATTGATATTGAATCCATTGGGGTCAACACCGATCGCCTTGACGTCGGCGCCGAGCTCCCAAAGGACGGTCGGCGCCACCTTGTATGCGGCGCCATTGGCGCAATCGACGACAACGCGCAGCCCGTCCAGAGACAACCCGCGCGGGAAGGCATTCTTGGCGAATTCGATATAGCGGGCGCCGGCGTCATCGATCCGCTTGACGCGGCCGAGATCAGCAGACGCGGCAAGATCGCCGTTCACCGGCTCATCCATCAATCGCTCGATCTCAAGCTCAGCCTCGTCCGATAATTTATAGCCGTCCGGGCCAAAAAATTTGACGCCATTATCCTGATACGGATTATGCGAGGCGGAAATCATCACGCCAAGATCGGCCCGAAGGCTGCGCGTCAGCATCGCCATCGCCGGCGTCGGCAGCGGCCCCAGCAGGAAGGCATCCATGCCGGAGGCGGCAAACCCGGCGGTCAGCGCCGGCTCGATCATGTAACCGGAAAGACGGGTATCCTTGCCGATAACGACGCGGTGACGGTGTTCGCCGTTCTTGAAATAACGCCCGACAGCCATGCCGAGCTGCAAGATCCGGTCGGGCGTCATCGCCCCGGCGTTGGCGAGGCCGCGAACGCCGTCGGTCCCGAAAATCCTGCGCTCCGGCTTCTGATTGGCCGGAGCGTCTACATCCCCGCGCATGCAAGAATTCCCTATTTGGCGGCAGGCAGTATATCCCACCCGCCCAATCAATCCCTTAACGCCGCGATGCCGCCGAATCTATGGCGAAGGCGACCGAGAGGGCCTGTCGCGTCGCCGAAACGTCGTGAACGCGGATGATTGAGGCCCCCCGCGCCGCCCCCGCCAGCGCCGCTGCAATCGACCCGCCAAGCCGGGCGTCCGCCGGGCCC
>JBGSVH010000090.1:0-1535 GCA_041753055.1 Parvularculaceae bacterium | reverse complement strand
GATTTCGGGAATGCGGCCGGCGGCGACAATCGCCGCGGCGCCGCCGAGCGAATGGCCGATCAGGATTGCCGGCGCCTTGAAGTCGCGCCGCAAATAATCGGCGGCGGCGACAAGGTCTTCGACATTCGAGGAAAAATTGGTGTCGCCGAATTCGCCTTCCGAGGCGCCGAGCCCGGTGAAGTCGAACCGCAAAACAGCAAAACCCTGATCGCGCAAGCCGCGCGCAATTTCACGCGCCGCCCGGATATCCTTCGAACAGGAAAAGCAATGTGCAAACAGCGCGAAGGCGACCGGGGCGCCGCGCGGCAATTCGAGCGCGCCAGCAAGCTTGGCGTCACGTCCGCTGTCAAAACTGGTTTTTCTGGTTTCTTCAGCCAAGGGTTCTCCGGACTTTGGTTCAGGCCGACACGGCGGCGGCGGCGGCGCGTTCTTTCAGCAACGCGATTTCGCTTGCTGGCAACAGAATTTCGGCGGCGCGCAAGGTCGCGTCCATGCGCTTTCTCGCAGCGGTGCGTTCGGTCCCTTCCGCGGCGCGTATTTCGGCAATGAGATCGCCGGCATAGCGCCGCGTTTCGGTAAGCGCGGCGTCGCCATAACCGGCGACCGCATCGGGCCGGCCCAGCAACGCCCCGAGTTTTTCAGCCTTGATCAAGAACGCTGCGCCCTCACGCGCCTGCCGGCCGGCGCGGATGTCGACGGCGCGGTCGATATCGGGACGAAGCGTCATCAGTCGCGACGAGCCGCCGGCGTGGCGAACCGGATGATTGCGCCGAATCGCCGCCAGCGCATGTTCGCAAAAGCGCGACAGCGCCGCCGCCGCAATATCGCGCGACGCCTCGATCCGGCTGACGGCCGCGCCGTCGCCTTCGCGCTCGGCCTCGGCGATCATGCCGCCAGCGAATTCAGCGACATTTTCAATCCGCGCCGCCGCATCGTCGATATCGTCATCTTCGTCAGCGTCGCGTTCCAGCCCGCGCGCCAGACTTTCAAGGTCGTCGAACAGCGTTTCTGTAATCAGCGCCGCATCGAGGCGCGCGTCAGGAAGATCGTCGTCGTCGGCGCGCGCCAGATGATAGTACAGCGACAGCGCCAGCCATGGCGATGGCATGCGCGCCGCGATCGCCAGCAAACAATAGACGGCCGCCCGCGGCGCTTCTCTGGCGGCGTCGGCATAAATCTTTCGCGCTTCGAAAAGATCTTCAGTCGTCAGCATCGCAACCGGACGCGCAAAGGCCGCCTGAACAATGCGAAGATGTGCGGCCGCCGGAAGAAGCAAATTGATTTCGGCAAGGTCGTGCAACGCCGCAGCGCCCGCTTGCGGCGCGCCCGGCGACAACCGTGCGCCAAGGTCGGCGCGAAAAGCGGCGTCTTCGTCGGCATGCTCGACAAGGCGCGAAAGCCCCTCGCCCGCCGCCGAAAAAAGCGCGTCTTCAAGCGCTTGCGTCTCTGCATCGCCGCGCGCCAGCGCCGCATCAAGATCGCCGGCCGCTTTCGACGCAGCGGCGCAAGCGGGATCTTCGAGGATGACCGACCAG
>JBGSVH010000089.1:0-2369 GCA_041753055.1 Parvularculaceae bacterium | reverse complement strand
CCAAGCGCCAGAGCCGCCGCCGCGGACGGCGCCTTGGCGACATAAGCATGGTTGTCCGTGCGGGTTGCCAACGCCAGAAACGCAGCGCCGGCGCCAAGCGCTGCCGCGAGGAGCAACCCCGCCGCCCAACGCACTGATGCCGTCTTTTGCTTCATTGTCCTTTGAACCCGCCGCGAATTCCGGATCAGCCCGCCTGCCGACACGCTCAACGGCTGCCGATGCCAAGCAGCGCGACACGCACCGTCATCAGGACGATGAGAAGATCGAGTAAGGGCGAGAAATGCTTGATGTAGAAGAGATCGTAAGCAAGCTTGGTGCGCGCGCCTTCAACCGACGCGGTATAAACATATTTGACCTGCGCCCAGCCGGTAATTCCCGGCTTGACGAGATGGCGGTCGTGATAGTGGTCGATTTCCGCTTCCAGCAGCCTGACAAATTCCGGGCGCTCAGGGCGCGGGCCGACAAAGCTCATTTCACCGCGAAGAATGTTGATCGCCTGCGGAATTTCATCGATCCTTGTGCGGCGGATCAGGCGGCCGACGCGGGTGATGCGGTCATCGTCGGCCTTGGCCCACAAGGCGCCGTTCTTTTCCGCGTCCGTGCGCATCGAGCGGAATTTGAAAATCTCGAACTCGCGGCCGCCAAGCCCGACGCGGCGCTGGCGATATAGGACCGGCCCTTTGGAATCGAGGCGAATGGCGGTCGCTGTGATGACCAGCAGCGGCGCCAGAAAGACCAGCAGGCCGAGCGCTGCAAGAATATCAAAAAGCCGCTTTCCGGCCGCTGGCATTCCCCTCGACTGGTAAACCAGCGGCTCGTTGAAATCAGCCGGGACGATCTGCGAAAGATCGAGACGCCCTGATTTCAGTTTCGCCGAGTAAGGATAAGCGCCAATGGCGGTCAGGACTGAACTGTATCCAAGCCGGCGGATGAACGCCGGCGCGAACGCTGTCGCCATCAGGGCGAAGAAAGCGCCGCCGGTAATCAATGCGGCCAGCAGATCACCCTCGATCTGCATCACCCGGCACTCCAGCTAGACGCAACGCTCATTTCCCGTACCGTTTTGCAACAGGTCATCGGATCATGTGCCGTGACGGCACAGCCCGGCGGGAGCCAAGCGAAAAGAATGCCTAATCGTTCGTTAACAGGTGGCGGTCCGCCGCGCGGCGGCGCCAAAACGCCGGGGATTAAAAGAAGGAGGCGATCAGCAGCCAGAGCCCGCCCGAAACGCCAGCCCACAGCGACCAGCAGACGAAAAGCGGAAGACGGTCGGTTGCAGCGTCCATCGAGATCCCCGATCAGCAGATCGTCATAATTCGTCGATGATTATCATGAAACCTTTAATCAGTGCTGACAAATCGGAAGGATCAGGCCAAGCCGTAACGGGGCCGCGCGGCGCGGCTGAAGCGGGAACGGCGATCCGGCGCGATGAAACTGCTGACTCTTACGACACTCTATCCAAACGATGCGGCGCCCGCGCACGGCGTCTTTGTCGAAAACCGGCTGGTTGCCTATCGTTCATACAGCGGCGCTGACGTCAGGGTGATCGCGCCGGTTCCGTGGTTCCCGTCAAGCCATTCGGTCTTTGGCAGATACGCACGCTTTGCCGCAGCACCCCACAGCGAAGAACGGCGCGGCGTCGCTATCCGCCATCCGCGCTATTTCCTGCCGCCGAAAATCGGCATGTCTTACGCGCCGGAAGCGCTGGCGCGCATCTTCGAGCGCGAAGCGCGGGCGCTGATCGCGGACGGTTGGGACTTTGACGTCATTGACGCGCATTATCTTTACCCGGATGGCGTTGCGGCGGTGCGCGTCGCCAGAGCGCTTGGCAAGCCGGTCGTCCTCACCGCGCGTGGCAGCGACGTCACTTTGTTCCCCGCCTTTCCCCGCCAGCGCGCGATGATCCTTGATGCCCTTTTCAAGGCCGACCGCGTCGTCGCGGTGGCGGAGGCGTTGAAACGCGATCTTGTCGCCCTTGGCGCGCCGGCGGAGAAGATCACGGTGCTGAGAAACGGCGTCGATCTTGAGCGCTTTCGCCCGCTCGATCGCGAGGCGATCAGGGAGCGGATGGTTCTCGACGGAAGGGTGATCGCCTCGGTCGGCGGCCTCATCGAACGCAAAGGGCATGACATCGTCATCCGCGCGGTCGCCGCGATGCCGGGCACGACCTTGCTGATCGCCGGCGACGGGCCGGAAGCGCGCCGCCTTAAGTCGCTTGCAAAAAAGCTTGGCGCCGCGCCGCGCGTCAGGTTTCTGGGCGCCAATGCGCATGACGGCCTTGCCGAAATCTACAACGCCGCCGACGCGCTCGCCCTTGCCTCGTCGCGCGAAGGCTGGCCGAATGTCCTGCTTGAAGCGATGGCCTGCGG
>JBGSVH010000088.1:0-12795 GCA_041753055.1 Parvularculaceae bacterium | reverse complement strand
CCGCCCCACAACGCGCCGAGCAGCGCGTGCTGGATCAGCCTTGACCGGGACTGCAGGCGCAAGGCGTCGACTTTCTCGGATTTTTCCCGCGCCCGCTCCTCCGCGGCCCTCATCATGGCGGCGATGTCGTCAGCGCCGGGGGGGCGTGGCGGAGGGGCGTCATCCCCCGCCATGTCAGCGGCGGGGTCCGCGGCGGGCTTGTCGGCGAAAACGGGGTTCGCAGTCACAGGCGTCGGTGCTCCGGTGAGAGAAAGCGTTGACTATGGGGCGACTCGCCCCTGCGCGCTACACGCCAACGCCGCGACAGATCGCTATTTTTCGACAGTTAACCTGATGACGAGATCAATGATGACGGGGCCGCGCCCGCGCCATCACGAAGCCGATGACTTTCGCGACCGCTTCGTAGTGCTCGACCGGGATTTCGTCGTCGATCTCTATAGCGGCGTAGAGCGCGCGCGCCAGCGGCGGGTTCTCGATGACGGGGACACGGGCTTCCTCAGCCTTGGCGCGAAGCCGCAAGGCGATGTCATCAAGACCCTTGGCGACGCAAAGCGGCGCAGCCGCGCCCGCTGCATCGTATTTCAGCGCTACCGCATAGTGGGTCGGGTTCATGATCAGCACCGTTGCGTCCTTGACTGCCGTCATCATCCGCCGGCGCGCCCTTGCCTCGCGCTGCTGGCGCTGGCGCCCCTTGATCTGCGGGTCGCCTTCCGATTCCCGCATTTCGCGGCGGACTTCCTCTTTCGTCATCATCAGCCGCTTTTTCCATTCGCGGCGCGCCCAGGCGTAATCGAGCGCGGCAATCACCGTCATCGCCGCAAAGGCATAAGCGGCGAGTTTTGCAATCTCGCTGCTGGCGACGGCGAGAATCGACCGGGCGTCCGTATACGGAAGGCCCATCAGGCGGCCGCGGTCGGGCCAAAGCGCAAAAACAAGGATCGATCCGACAATGAGGATCTTGCTGACGCCCTTGCCGAAATTGACCAGCGCCGCCGGTCCGAACAGCCGCTTTGCGCCCTCCGCAGGCGACAGGCGGGAAAGCGTCGGTTTGATTTTGTCCGGCGCAAAGACCGGCGCCGCCTGACCTAAATTCGCGGCGAGCGCGGCGGCGACAAAAAGCAGCGCGAGGCCTGCGAGCGCCGCGCCCGCTCTGGCGCCGATGACCCAAAAGAGGCGGGTGAGGCTTTCACCATCAGCGGCGAATTCGTGCGGGTGGTCAAGAAAACTTGCGCCGGCAAGGGCCAGCGATTTCGCCGCAGGCCCGGCAAACATCAAAAGGCCGATCCCGGCGGCGGCAAGGATCGTTGTTGCGACGATTTCCTGGCTGCGCGGCGCGTCGCCCTTTTTGCGGGCGTCCTCCAGCTTCTTGGCTGTCGGCTCTTCGGTGCGCTGATACTGGTCGGGACCTTCCGCCATGCCGTTATCTCAGGAACTGCGACATGCGATCTTCGAATGCGCCGAGAAACACCGTCATCATCAGGCCCGTCGTCAGCATCAGCAGCATCAGCCCCAAAATGAGATTGGCGGGCATCAGCATGAAAAACACCTGCGCTTGCGGCATCAGTCGATTGAGAAGGCCGGCGCCCGAATAGAACACCAGCCCGTAGACGATGAACGGCGCTGCAAGCCGGACCCCGAGCGAAAAGGCGAATGACAGGGTCGCAATCATCGTCTCGGCCATGTCGCCGATATTGATGACGCCGCCGGGGGTGAAGAGGAGATAGGAATCGCTGAGCGCCGCCAGCAACAAGTGATGGAGGTTGGTCGCGAAAATCATGGTCGTGCCGAGGATCGCCAGAAATCCCCCAACGATGGCGCCCTGCGTCGCCTGGTTCGGGTCAAAAATCTGCGCCAGCGACAATCCCATCTGCAGCGCGATGACCTGACCCGCAACATTGAGCGCGGATGCGATCATGCGCGCCATCAGGCCAAGGAACAGGCCGACGGCAATCTCGCCGATGATCAGTGTGCAAATGGAGAGCGGTTCAGTGCTGCGGGCGGCGTCCGGAAATGAAGCTGACGCGGACGGCGCCAGCGCGGCGGTGACGCCAAAAGCAATCGCAAGACGGATGCGCGGGCTCAAGGTGAAGTCGCCAAAGGCGGGCGCGGTCATCATCATCGCGCCAACCCGCGTCAGCACCGCGAAGGCGACAACCGCGTCAACCGGCAGCGGCGCAAGCAGGTCAACGGAAGAATAGACGGTCATCACGGCAACGAGCCGCCAGCGATCAGCGCGAAGATCTTGATTGAGAACCGTCCAAGCGTCGCGCCCATGAAGGGCAGCGTCACGGCGATCACCAGAAACATGACGATGATCCTCGGTACAAAGACGAGGGTCATTTCCTGCACCTGCGTCAGCGCCTGCACCAGCGCAATCGCAAGGCCGACCAGAAGACCGGCAATCAGCGCGGGGCCGGCGACCATCAAGGTCACCAGAAATCCCTCACGCGCAATGTCCAGCAGTTCAGCGCCTGTCATCGAAAACCCTCAATCCAGCTCGGCAGATTTTGCCGGGCGCATGGTTAAGGGCGCGATAAGGGAAGGGTTAAGAGGGGGTTAAAGAAGCTGCCGAGCGCGCTGTCAGGACGCGGCCAAGCCGCTGTGTTTCAAACGCCCCGGTAAATCCCGCGCCGTCCCAGACTTCTTCGCCGCGGATGAAGACTTTTTTGACGACGCCGTCGGAACGGTTGACGAGCTGGTCGTTGTTCAGGGTTTCGCGAAAGATCCGGATCGTATTTTTTTCGCCGTCATGGCGGGCGAGCGCTGTGGGGTCGATGAGGACGATATCCGCCTGATCGCCGGGCTCGATCGAGCCGGCGTCTACGTCAAAAACGCTCGCCGCATCGCGGGTCAGGCGCTTGACCATATAGGCGACGCCGTCGTCGCCCTTTTCCTCCAGCGCGATCCGCAGCGCACGCAGATTGACATCGTAAAAGGCAAGATTGGTGAGGTGTGCGCCGCTGTCAGCAAAGCCCGGCAGAAACGCCGGGCTCATCGTCACGCGCTTTAACGACGCTTCATCGAAATTGGCGCTGACCGTCGACCAAATGAATTTGCGATCAAACATTTTAAGCAGGTGAAAGAAGAAGTCGGCGTCGTCTGCAACAGGCGGGAACGCGGTGAATGCGGCGCGCTCATCGTCATTGCGCGCGCCATCGCCCGAGGATTGAAAACGCTGCAGGCGCGCCATCACGGCGCAAAGCGCCTCGCCTTTCCAGATCGCCACCGGACAGTCTTCGACCGTCATTTCGCCGATGTCCCGCCGCAGCGCCCATTCTTCGAGGCGCAAAACGCGCCGCAGACGCGCCAACGAATAGCCGCTCTTGCCCTTGCGCCACATCGCCTTGAAGCGCGCCTCGAAGTCCGGATCGGCGTAGAGCGCAGCGCGCGCCGCGTCATCTTCGAGATCACATTTCATCAATTCGCGAAGTTCCGGTATTTCTTCCGCAAGCGGCGTTACCGGTCCGTCGGACCATACTTTGAACCGCGCCGCGAGGCTTTGGAGATAGAACCGCCCGTTGACGAGGCGCGAATTCAAAAGCCGGGTGAGGAAATACGCGCTTTTGATAATGTTCCGGTTGGAGCGAACATCAAGCGCTGCAACCGCGGTGATCTTCAGCGGCTTGCCGAAGAGGCGCGCGCTGGTCAGCAGGAAGGTGCGAAACACTTTGAGCGGACTTTCGGTCGGCGGGGTCGCCTGCCAGACGCGACCATGGCGGCGGACGATACCGGTCAGGCGTTTCAGTTCCTTGTAGCCTGCATATTGCGACGGCACGCGGCGGTCGCGATTGGGATCGTTCGAGAGGTAATGAAACGGCAGGCCGTCTGATGAAAATCCAGCATAGCCTTCGCGCATGCCCTTTTCGAGAAGACGCTCCATCTCGGCGATTTCGCCATGCGTCGGGTCGCGCGTCACTGACGGGGTGACGCCCATCGCCGCGATCCGGAGCATCGAATAGGGGATCATCGGAACAATATTCGGGCCGAGATTGAGGCTGGCGAGGTGATCGAGATAGTCCTTTGAATCCGTCCACACCGCCTTGTCCGCGACCCGTTTCAAAACCGGCTTTGGGATGTTCTCAACCCGCGCGAAGCAATCGACGATCGGATCCTGGTCGCCGTTGCGCTGCGCGCCAAAGGCAAGGCCGAGCGAACAATTCGAGACGACCGCCGTCGTCGTACCGTGGCGCAATGATTCAGGAAGCCCCGGCGCCAGCTCAACCTCGAGATCATAATGGGTGTGGATATCGAGCAGGCCCGGCGTCAGCCACAGCCCCGCCGCATCAACAACCTTTTCGGCGAGATCGCCGGGAAGGTCGCGGCCGCGCGCGGAAATGCGCCCGTCCTTGACGGCGATGTCGCCGACAACCGGCGCCGCGCCGGTGCCGTCAAAAATCTTTGCGTTGCGGATGAGAAGGTCAAATGTCGCCATTCCGGCGAGAGTGTAAGAGCGCGCCGCCGCTGGCAAGCGCGCCGCGCAGAAGTCAGATCGGCATCCGCATGATTTCCTGGTAGGCCTCAATGACGCGGTTGCGGACCGCAAGGGCGGTTTCCAGGCTGACTTCAGCGGCCGAAATGGCGGTGACGACATCGACGAGGCTGGCGTCGCCGCCGGCGACCTGTGCTGCCGCCGTTTCACCCGCCTTCAAACTGGAGGCGGTATCGGCGATCGCCGATTTCACCAGATCGCCGAAGTCTGGTTTCGGGGTTTCGGCAGCGGCGTCAGCGCCGCCGGAGACCGCCGTGCGGGCGGCCTGCGCATAAGCCTGAGCTGCTCTGATAGCGTCCATCGACATATTCTTACTCCAATATTCTCAGCGTTGCAGCGGCCATCGAGCGCACCTGGTCGAGCGCGCCGAGATTGGCTTCATAGCTGCGTTGCGCTTCGCGAAGATCCATCATCTCGACCAGCGGATTGACGTTCGGCAATTGCACATACCCTTCGGCATTGGCGGCGGGGTGGCTCGGATCGAAGCGGAGTGTGAAGGCCGAGGGGTCGAGTTCGACGCGCGACATGCGCACCATGTTGGCGTCGGCGTCGCGGTCGAGATAGGTCGAAAAAACCGGCACCTGACGGCGGTAGGGATCAAGACCTGGCGCCGCAGCGGTCGATTCCGAATTGGCGAGGTTTTCAGCAACAATCCGGATCCGCCCCGATTGCGCGCGCATTCCCGAAGCCGAAATCGCCAGCGCTGTACTCAGATCGTCCATGACTAACCCTCCATGCTCGCCGCATCGCGCGCGCAATGTGATAGTTTGTCGGCCTTCGCCGACAGGGCGCGCACGCCCGCAGCCGAAATCGCCAATGCCGCACTCAGATCATTCATGGCCTAACTCCTATCGTCCGCCGCGCGCGGCGAGACGGATGAGATCAATGCCTTTGCGGTAGACCGTTGACGCGAGCTGATAGTCCATGCGCGTCTCGGACAGCTTCATCATCTGCGTTTCAACCGAGACTTCGTTGCCGTTGAGTGAAGCTTCGCCGTCCGGCGCGAAATGCGGGCGTGCGGCGGCGCCAGCGGCGGAGCCCGCAGCGATATGGCGCGGATCGCTGACCCGCAGCGCGTGGGCGTTTGCGAGCTTGCCGAAGTCGGGCGCTTTTAGATCGCGCGCGATAAAGCCCGGCGTATCGGCGTTGGCGATGTTTTCCGCGATCACATTGGTGCGCGCCGACAGAAACTGCAGGCGCGCCGCAAGACCCGCAAACAGCGATGATTTCATCAAATCCATGGCGCTCCAGCCTTTCTCGGGCCCCAAAGTCGCGCTTTATGGTTAAGCAGTGCTGAAATCGCCCCGTTGATGCGGCAATGAAGGCGCGGCACAATAAGGCTTAACAATTCCTTGCGCGGGGAGCGCGGCTGTCTTGGCGAAGAAACTCGGATTGGTGCTTGGATCCGGCGCGGCGCGCGGCTGGGCCCATGTCGGCGTCTTTCGGGCTCTTGACGAAATTGGCGTCAAACCGGATGTGATCGCCGGCTGTTCGGTTGGCGCGCTGGTCGGCGGCGCTTGGCTTGTCGGCGCTTTCGAGGAATTCGAAGCCTGGGCGCGGGAGCTGTCGCCGCTGTCGGCGATGGGCGCCTTCAACTTCTGGGTCAATCGCGGCGGGCTTATAGATACGACGCCCGCCTTTGGCGCCTTTGCCGCTTTCGACAAGAACATTGAGGATCTCAGCGTCAAATTCGGCGCGGTCGCGGCCGATCTTGGAACCGGCGAAGAAGTTTGGCTCACTCAAGGGTCGGTTATCGATGCCGCACGCGCTTCAAGCGCTATTCCGGTGCTTTTTCATGCCGTGCAGCGCGGTCCGCGCTGGCTCGTTGACGGCGCCGTCGCCAATCCCGCGCCGGTGTCGCTAGCGCGTTTTCTCGGCGCCGATATCGTCATTTCGGTCGATTTGAACGCCAACCCCCGCGTTCTGTCGCGATTCAATCCGCCGCCGCCGGGCGTTCCGGCGATTGATCCGCCAAGCAACCTCGCCGCCGGTGAGAGTTTTCCCGGAACCATCACCAAGCTGATCGAGGAGACCCGGCAGCGGATCGACCGGCAGATGGCGATCGCCAAGGCGCGCAGCCAGGCCAAGCCGCAATTGTTTGAGACCGCCTACGCCGCCATCGACATCTTCCAAATGCATCTGACACGGATGCGCGCGGAAACCTCGCCGCCCGATATCCATCTGACGCCCGACATGCGCGACGCCATGCCGAATGCCTTTGACCGGGCCGATGAGTTTATTGAAAAAGGGCGTATCGCGCTTCTCAAC
This sequence comes from Parvularculaceae bacterium, assembly GCA_041753055.1. GTDB lineage: Bacteria > Pseudomonadota > Alphaproteobacteria > Caulobacterales > Parvularculaceae > Amphiplicatus. The sequence goes on along the minus strand of JBGSVH010000088.1, from coordinate 6,038 downwards.
AAGCGCCATGAAATTGAAGCGCTGCTGAGGGACTGATCCGAACCCGGGAGAAATGGAATATGCTGAAAATCGCGACCGCCGCCGCATTGACGATTGCCGTCCTCCTGGCCCCCGCCGAGGCGCGCAGTTTTACCATCGACGACGCGCTCGCAATCAGGGATGTCAGCGCCGCCCGCATCAGTCCCGACGGCGCATGGATCGCCTATGTCGAAACGCGCAATGATCTCGACACGGACAAAAAAATGTCGGCGATTTTCATCGTAACGCGCGACGGTAGCGAAACTGTGAAAATGACCGGCGAGACCTATTCGGCGTCCGATCCGCAATGGAGCCCGGATGGAAAGTATCTTTCCTTCCTCGCGACGCGCGACGATCTCGATGAGCATGCGGCGGCGCAGGTCTATACGCTCAACCTCAAGGGCGGCGAGGCCGAGCGCTACACCAATATTCCGCAAGGGGTTGAGGGGCATTTGTGGTCGCCCGATGGTAAAAAGATGCTGCTCATCGTCCGCGACGAATCCGGCGCCGCGAAGGAAGCGCGCCTCGCACGCGACAAGGGCGACGAGGAAAAAGCGCGGCCGTGGGTCATTGACCGCCGCCAGTTCAAGCAGGATGGCGTCGGCTATCTCGACCGCAGCCGGACGCATCTCTATCTTCTCGACAAGCGCGGCGGCGAGCCGCGCCAGATCACGTCCGGCGATTATGACGACAGCGAAGCGGAGTGGCGGCCCGACAGCGCCGAAATCGCTTTCGTCAGTAATCGGACGGAAGATCCCGACAGCAACGACAATTCTGATATTTTCGTTGTCTCAGCTACCGTAAAAAAGCCGGCGCCGCGCAGGGTGACGTCGAATGAAGGCCCCGACCGCGCACCCTCATGGAGCGCCGACGGCAAACACATCGCCTATGTGTCGTCAATTGAACCAAAACTCTTCTGGTACGCGACCGTTCATCTGGCGGTCATCGACGCCGCCGGCGGCGAGCCGCGCCTCGTCACCAAGGCGCTCGACCGCAATATCGACGCCCCGCGTTTCTTGCCTTCGGGCGACAAGGTGATCGCAACGATCGAAGACGACGGCCAACAAAAGGTTGCCGAAATTTCGCTGGCGTCCGGCGAGGCGCGGCCACTGGTCGCCGACGCCAATACTGTTTTCAGCTTCGATCTTGACCGCAACGGCGCCATCGCCGCTGCGGTGAGCCGTCCCGACCTTCCGGGCGATATCTTTTTTTATACGGATGGGTCGTTGAATCAACTTACCCACGTCAACGACGAAGCGCTGAAGGGCGTCAAATTTTCGGCGCCGCTCGATGTCGATTTCAAGGGCGTCGACGGGCAGATCATTCAGGGCTTTATCTATCCCGCCGCCAACGGCAAAAAGAAAACACCCGGTTTTTTGTATATCCATGGCGGGCCGACCGGCCAATACGATCATTCCTTCGATGAGATGGCGCAGCTTTTTGCAGCCAACGGATACGCCGTCATCATGCCAAACCCGCGCGGCTCGACCGGACAGGGACAGGATTTCGCCGCCGCCCTCTTCGCCGACTGGGGCGGCGTTGATTTCGGCGACGTCATGGCGGCGGTCGACGACGCGGTCGCGCGCGGGATTGCGGATGAAAGGCGCCTCGTTGTCGGCGGCTGGTCCTATGGCGGCATTTTAACCGATCACGTCATCACCAAAACCAACCGCTTCAATGCCGCCGTCTCCGGCGCCAGCGAAGTCGTCTATATCGGCAATTACGGCCACGACATCTATCAGCTTGAATGGGAGACAGAACTCGGCCTGCCATGGGTAAACCGCGCAGGCTGGGAGAAGATCACGCCGTTTTATGATGTCGCGAAGATTGCAACGCCGACGCTCGTCATCGGCGGCAAAGAGGACTGGAATGTCCCGATCGTCAATTCAGAACAGCTTTATCAGGCGCTAAAGCGCCTCGGCGTTCCGACTGAACTTGTCGTCTATCCGGGCGAGGATCATTCGATCAGCCGCCCGAGCTTCATCCGCGACCGGCTCGAGCGCTGGCTGGCCTGGTATGAGAAGCATTTGAAATAGGGCGGCGGGTCATCAACGGAGCAGGCTGCGTTGCGCGCACGGTTGATTTCTCGCCGAAAAAGCGACACTGCTAGGAACGGCGCCTCTAGAAAATTCCGAAAATTTTCCGCCGCGCCCTCAGTTTCGGCGTCGCCTTGGGATTGGCGACGGCGAACGCCGTGTAATCGAAATCGCGGCGATGGGTTCGCATTTCCGTCGATCGTAATCCGCGGATGAGGTCGCGCACCGCTTCGGGCGCGCCGGTTTCAGGCGCTTCGGCCGACAGCGGCGCCGGGGGCGCTGCATAGCTGCGTCCTTCGGCTCTGGCGCGGCGCGCGTCTTTTTTCATGGCGCGCTGTTCGGCGGCGGAAAGACGGTGCTTCAAGGCGGAAAAAGCGGCTTCCGCCGGCGCCGAAAAATTCTTTGGCAAAAATTCCTCGTCATGCGCCGCATAGTCCCGGCGGTTCGGAACCTCGATGTTTTCGACGCCGCGTCCGGTGAGATTGCGCTGCGTGACGCCCTCGAACCCGCCCCAGATCTGTTTCAGCCGTTCCGGCATATGCTTCTCCTACAAATCCGGCTTGTCGCGTTTCATTTCAAGGCCGCCATTACGCGTGATGACCGCGACGTCAATCGGTCCGCCGACGGTTTCAACTGAATGCATGACCTTTTGCTGAAAGGAGTTCAGCTTGATCAGCGAAGCGGCGGTCTCGCCAAGCTCGCGCTTCGGCAGCGATCCAATCGCCCTGTAAATCGGGCGCGTGTGCACCGCATATTGGTAAGCGTCTACGGACTTGAAGAATTCCCGCAACGCGTGGCCCATATTGTTCTCGGAGTAGTCACGAAACAGCGCCTGACGCTGCGCATCGGAAATCGGCGCGCGGCCGATCACGTCGGAAACGAGATTCATCGAAAGCTTCAGCGTTTCTCCATACATGAACATCCGCAGATATTGGTCCATGCCGGTCAGAAACGTTCTGATCATCCGGTCCTGCGCGAAAGGCTGCACGACCGGCCCTGAATCCGACGACATATCGGCGGCGCGGTCCTGCTTTCGCTTCAAGATGCCGAGAATGACGCTTGAAGTGAGGTAAGACCGCATTGACGGGAATTTGTCGCGTGAACCGAACCCGGCGAAGACGACGCCCGTATAGTGCTCAAAAAAAGCGTCCCGCGTCACGCCGAAAACGGCGATATCGCGCAAACGCTCACGCGTTGCGTCGGAAACTGTAAATGCGCCGTAATCGTTCTTCAGGGAGACGACGAGGCTTTCGATCAGCTGCTCGATCTCGTTGCGATAGCGCCGGCGCACCTGTTCGCCCATACCGCCCGGAAAACACGCGAGATCGCCGCGCTGCGTATCGTCGGGATAGCGCTGATAATCGGCATGCAACTGCCCGACGACAAATTCGAAAATCGAGGCAAGATGGTCCTTGACGCGCGCACCTGGCGTTCCGGACAGTTTTTGAACTTGCGCGTCAAAATCCTCTGCGATCACCGTGAAGACGACCGCCAGCAGCTTGAAGAATTCCGTATCCTGATGGTCTGCGGGAAACAGATCGGGATTGCCCGAAATGAAGTTCATGAAATCTTCGGCGTAGTCCTGCACCGTGTCGAGCGAACGTCCCCGCGTCTGGTCGCGGTAAAGCGAGATCACCGTCTCCCATGGCGTCGACATGATTTCAGCATTATTATAAATCATCACCGCAACCGGCTGGCCCTCGACCAGCGGGAAGAGCTTGTCCACTGACTGATAGGTCTTGAGGTATTGGTGGCCGGTAATGGTGACGGCGCTATCCGCAGCCATCGCCACCGCCTGGCGGTTCATCAACACGACTTCGGAGGTCATTCGCCCCTCTTCCTCCCGATGCTCCGGTCACCGCAGCCGATCGACGAGGCCGCTGCCGGCGAGCCCTCCCCACGGGGGCCCTTAAGGCGATGTTAACGATAAAAGGATGGCTTGGAAACGCCGGGGCCCCTGCGCCCGGCCCCGCCGCCCGCGACTTGTCGCCCGGCGGCCACAACAAATGCCCTCTTCCCGCCGCAAACCCCGTTCGGTTGGGCTGAAATCACCGTTTTGTGCGGTTTTGTGTGATGTAAATCGCAAGCGCGCGCCATAAATCGGCCCAGTCTGAAGACAGCCGGAATGTGGAACCCGGCGTCGTCGGTGGGAGATTTGAAATGACCGCGCTTGGACCTGCTGGTTTTGCCCTTATCGCCTTTGTCGGCGCCATCGGCGCCCTGACGGCGGCCTATGCTGTCGAACAGCTGGTTCGCCGGGCGCTCGGCTCGGCGCCGGCCTGTTAAGCATGGCCTCTTAAAAATAGAGGCAATTTTTAGGTTTGAGGCGTCTGCTGGGCTGACGAAAGCCAGCAAGGATTTACAGTCATGAGCCCGGTTGCAGTTTCCCTGATCGCTTTCATCGTTGTCATCGCCAGCGCCAGCGGCCATCCATCTTCTGGAAGTCGGCGTCGCCGGCGCACGCCTGCGAAAAAGCCCCCACCGCTAATTCCTTGCCCGGTTTCCCGAACGCGGCGACGAAGCGGCGATGCGTGGGTTCCCGAAAATATCGATCGCCAGCGCTTATGCGCTGATAGCACTCGTCTTCGGCCTTTATTTTCTCGTCGTCACGCCGCCGTTCGGAACCGGCGACGAGACGGCGCATTTCGAACGATCCTACGAAATCGCGACGGGCCAGTTTCTCGGCGCCAAGGGCCTTCCCGCCGGCATGCAGGCCTTTATCGATGACGCTTTCGGGCGGGTTCGGTCGGGAATTCCAATTACCCTCGAAGACTATGTTCGATGGTCGAAAATTCCTCTCGACCGAAATGAAATCGTTCCCTATCCGGAACCGCTTCGCGCGGTGCTTAGAATTCACAGTCCCGCAAGCTATCCGCATATCGCGCCGATGACCCTTGTTGGCTTCGCGCTTGGGGCGCCGCCTTTTTATGTATTTTACTTCGGGCGCTTGGCCGCCCTGATTGCCGGAATCGCCTTGGTGCGCGCGGCGATTACCCGCTCGCCTGTATCGTTGCGGCCGCCGATGGCGTTCATTGGCCTACTTCCGACAACCCTGGTTTTCTTTGCGGGACTAAACATTGAATCGTTGCTGATCGGGCTGACCTTCTATTTCTTCGCGATTGTCGCTGACCTGTCGTTGACGCCCGATCAACCAGTCAAACGAAGCGACATCATATTGTTGGCGGCGCTTGCGATCATACTGTCGCAGTTCAAAGCCGCTTATGCGCTTGTCCCGATTGTCGCTTTGCTTTTGCCTTCATCCAAATTTGGATCAAATCGGCAAAGAGCGCTCGGGCTAGCGCTTATCATTGCGCCCGGGTTTTGCGCGGGCCTTGCGTGGGGAATTGTTGTCCGCAACGAAATTCTCGACGGAATCTTGTACTCGACCACAGGCGACAATCGCGTCGCGCCAAGCGAGCAAATTGAATTCATTTCGCGCCATCCCTTGGCGTATCTGGCTGTCATTTTCCGAACGCTTTTCCAAACACAATTCATTGGCGTCATGTGGAAATCAATGCTGGCGCTCGGCGGCTGGACAAATATTCCCGTAAGCATCGCGTCTTATGTTGTGCTGACTGAAGCATTTCTGTTCGTCTGGGCGAGCGGGCCGAAACCTCCGGCGGCGCTGATTTCGGCGCCGGCGATTGCGCTCCAGTTCACGGTTTTCTGCGCGACGACGCTCTCCATGATGACCTTGCTCTACGTGCAATGGACTGGCGTTGGCGCGCCGCTCGTTGAAGGGTTCCAGGGTCGGTACTGGCTGTCAATTATACCGTTACTATTTGCAGCAACGCCCATCCGCTGGTCGCTTTTTGAAGATCCGCGACGACGCATTGCACTGGCGTGTCCGTCGTCGAATAACTTGGGACGCTTGAGCGCGTTGGCTAACGGAGGCTCTGGCTCATCCTTTGTTTCATTTTAAGCAGCGGCTTTGGCGTGCTGCAAGCGCCTTCTTTCGAATGTCCTCCTTTTGATTTTTTCTCG
>JBGSVH010000087.1:0-18171 GCA_041753055.1 Parvularculaceae bacterium | reverse complement strand
GCGTGGTGCTGACCCGGATGGACGGCGACGCGCGCGGCGGTGCGGCGCTCTCGATGCGCGCGGTGACCGGCCAGCCGATCAAGTTTATCGGTGTCGGCGAAAAACTTGACGCCATTGATGTTTTCGATCCGCAGCGAATGGCCGGCCGCATTCTCGGCATGGGCGACATTGTCAGCCTTGTCGAAAAAGCATCGGAACAGATCGACGCGGACAAGGCCGAAAAAGCCGCGAAAAGAATGGCGAAAGGCGAGTTCGACCTTGATGATCTCGCCGATCAGTTTCGCCAGATGCGCAATATGGGCGGCATGGGCGCGATCCTCGGACTGCTGCCCGGTATGGGTAAAATGAAAAAGGCCGTTGATGCGGCCGGCGGCCTCGACGACAAGGAAATCAAGCGTCAGGAAGCGATCATTTCGTCGATGACGAAACAGGAGCGCAAAAAACCTGCGCTGATGAACGCCAAGCGCAAAATCCGAGTTGCGTCTGGTTCAGGCACGTCCGTTCAGGACGTCAACAAGCTGTTGAAGTCGCATCGCCAGATGGCCGACATGATGAAGAAGCTTGGGCGTGGCGGCATGAAAGGCCTCGCCGCGCAAATGGCCGGCATGGGAGGGGGCATGGGCATGCCCGGAATGCGCGGGCCGGCGGGCGACCTTGCAGCGCGTGGCGGCGGCAAGGCGCCGTCTACGGACGATGTTGATTTCGACGCGCTCGAACGCGCGATGAAGGGCACGGGCCCAACCCCGCCGGGTCTGGGTCTGCCGGGATTTGGGAAAAAGAAATAGCGTGATTGAAACTCTGGAAAGGAACTTGAAATGTCAGTTAAACTTCGCCTTGCCCGCCGCGGCACCAAGAAGCGGCCCTTCTATCACATCGTTGCAGCAGATTCTCATTCTGCGCGCGACGGCCGTTACATCGAAAAGCTCGGCGTTTATGACCCGTTGGCGCCCAAGACCGATGAAACGCGCGTTCAATATGATATCGAACGGGTGAAATACTGGTTGTCAAAAGGCGCGACGCCGTCGGACCGGGTTTCGCGGTTTCTGACAGCCAATGGCCTCGCCAATTGGAAACATGGCGATAATCCCAAAAAAGCGGCGCCAAAAGCAAAGGCCCAAGAACGCGCCAAGGAGCGCGCCGACAAGGCCGCCGCTGCTTCAGAGGCGCCGGCCGAAGCCGCCGCCAGCGAATAAGCCAGGCGGGCGAATTTTGTTGCTGCAAAAGGGCGTATGGGAATTTTTCCCATACGCCCTTTATTGCGGCCTTTTTTCCGGCGTATTTGCGCCGCTGGAACGCCGCAGCGCTTCCAGATAGTGTGGCGCAACGCTAGTCGCCGCAAATTGCGGCCGGAGGGAAATCATGGCGCGCCACGCATTTCAGTCGATCATTGCCAGCTGTGTCGTTTTGGCGTTACTCGCCAGTTGTTCGCGCGACGAGGAAAACTTCAAATCCGCGCCAGCCGAAGCGGAAATGGCTGACATATCCGTCAGCGCCGCCGCCTATGGCCGTGCGCCAATTGCGTCGCCCGAACCTGCGCCCGATCAAGGCGCCGCCAATGCCGGCGCCATGCTCGCCTATTCTTATTCGATGGGGATAGAAGCGCCGAAGACGGCGATCGCGCCGCTGGTTTCCGAGCATGAGCGCCTCTGCATCGCGGCCGGAATAAAAGTCTGTCAGGTTATGGGCTCGTCAGTGAACGCTTATGGCGATGACCAGGTCTCCGGCTATCTCAATTTGCGCGCCGAGCCGGCCTGGCTTGAAACATTTCGAAGCGGCGTTGCTGCGGATGCTGAAAAGTCCGGCGGAAAGCTTACCGCCAACACCGTCAACGCTGAAGATCTGACGCAGTTTATCATCGACAATTCGGCGCGGCTGGAGGCGAAAAAAGCACTGCGTGAGCGGATTAGAAATCTGCTTGAAACGCGTGAGGGCACATTGAACGATGTCCTTGCTGCAGAGCGGGCGCTTGCTGACGTGCAAGGTGAGATCGACTCGATGACCGCTTCATTGGAAGCCGCCAAGGCGCGTGTCGCCATGTCTGCATTATCGATCTCCTATTCGTCCGATCCCGAAACTTCGGTCAGCATGTGGAAGCCGCTTGCAGAAGCCTTTGCCGATTTCGGACGAACGTCGATGCAGTCGCTTGCCGACGCGGTCAATTTCGTCGCGCGCACCTGGCCGTACTTCATTCTCGGCCTCGTCGTCCTGGCGATCCTTCGGGTCTGGTGGCGCGGGCGCAAGCGTAAGGCTTGATTGTTCCAACTTTAGTGATCGCGACAGAAGCTTCCTAACCGGGTTGCGCTAGGCAAGACGCGCCGCTGTCGAGGTTCCACCCGTCATGAAATCGATACCAAAAGCGTTAGCGCTGACCGCCGCCCTGCTTGCGTCAAACGGCTGCGTCCTCGCCGCCGCCGCAGGCGCAGGTTACCTCATTCACGACGAAGCAACGGAAAATGACGGAAAATTCGATCCGCTCGAAAAGCTGCGGGGCGAAGATGACGGAAAGAACTGACTTTTCGCCGCTTTTGCATTTACCGCTGGATTAGGCGAAGAAACCGGGCCGCTGACAAGGAGACGGGCCGGTCCTTCCTGGAGCCCTCCGACATATTCGTCCATTGGTGTTTTGGCCGCCCGCGGTCATTCTGCTCGTCGCCTTGACGGCGAGCATTGTGGATTTTGACAGCTTTCTTGCGTTCGCCAGCGATTTGAATGACTGGGTCCTGGTCCATTTCGGCAAGCTGATCAGCATTGCGGCGTTCGGCGCTGTGTTGCTCATCGGCGCAATTTTTGCCTCGCCGCTCGGCCGCGTTCGTATTGGAGGCGCTGACGCCAGACCCGTTTTGAAACGCTGGCATTGGTTTTCTATTACCCTCTGCACCACAATCGCAACGGGGATCCTCTTCTGGGGCACAGCCGAGCCTATTTATCATTTGAACGCGCCGCCAGGGTTTGCTGACGCTGTCCCGCGCAGCGCCGATGCGTCGCGTTTTGCACTCTCGACATTGTTCATGCATTGGGGTTTGACACCCTATTGTCTTTACGCGGTGCCGGCGCTCGCTTTCGCCCTCAGCTATCATAACCTCAAATCCGCCTACTCGCTGAGCGGGCCTTTGAGCCTGTCGCTGGGGCCGCTCGCCAAGCGCGCGGGCGGCGCCATTATTGATGCGGCGGCGCTCTTTGCTCTGGTTGCGGGCGTTGCGGCATCGCTGGGCGCCGGCGTGATGACCCTTGTCGGCGGGATCGTCGAGCAAACGCTTCTCAGCGATGGGCCGATCATCCGGCTGATGGTGACGGCGTTGATCGTTGCAGTTTACGTGGCGTCGTCGGTGAGCGGGCTGCAACGCGGTATCAAGATGCTCTCCGATATCAATGTTCGCGTATTTTTCCTGCTTGCGATTTTTGTGCTTCTCACCGGACCGACGATCGCCATTCTCGACCTCGGCGCTGCCGGCGCCAAGGAATATGGCGGCCAGTTCCTGTCGCGAAGCGTCGGCTTGATTGCTGGCGGCGATGGCGAATGGAAGCGGGATTGGACGACTTTTTATTTCGCCAACTGGCTTGCCTGGGCGCCGATAACAGCGTTGTTTCTTGGGCGCATCTCAATAGGCTACACGGTTCGCGAGTTCATCATATTTACAACGGTGTTACCCGCGCTTTTCGGCATGGTCTGGATGACGATTTTCGGCGGTGCCGCGATTGAGGCGGACCTTGTGGGCGGCGGCGCGTTAACGGCGGCTCTTGAAATGGAAGGGCCGGAAGCGGTCGTTTACGCACTTTTTGCCTCACTGCCGCTGACAGGGCTGGTGATCGCGCTGTTTCTTTTTACGACATTCATTTCGTTCGTAACGGCGATGGATTCAAACACGCACTCGATTGCGAGCGTATGCCTTGATGCGCGCGGTCAGAGCGACGAACCTCCCGGCGCCGGACTGATGGTCAAGATCTTCTGGGGCATCCTCATCGGCGCTGTCGCCTGGGTGATGACGGCAACCAATGGCGTCGACGGCGTCAGAATGCTGTCCAATCTCGGCGGCGCGCCCGGACTTTTCATCATTGTCGGGTGCGCGGCGGCGCTCGTCAGGTTGGCTTTTATGGCGCCGGCGCGGTTGCGCTAACGTCGTCCGCCGCTGGCGTCAGCCGCAGCACCTTGCCGACCGGCGCGCCATCATGATCTTCGGTAGTTACATAAATCGCGCCATCGGGCCCTTCGCGCACGTCGCGGATTCGCTCGCCGTCAAGATAGCGCTCCTCACCAACGACAACGCCATTCTCGATGTCGATGCGGTGCAGCGCTTTCTTCGCCAGCGCGCCGACAAGGAGATCGCCCTTCCATGCCGGGAAGAGATCGCCCTGATAGACCGCAAGCCCTGAGGGCGCGATCGATGGAACCCAGTATTTCACCGGCTGCCGCATCCCTTCATACTCTGTAAACGGAGTGATCTGCGCGCCTGAATAGTCAAGTCCGTATGTCGCGATGGGCCAGCCGTAATTGACGCCGGGTTCGATGATGTTGATTTCATCACCGCCCATCGGCCCGTGTTCGGTTTCCCACACGGTTCCGGTCGCGCGGTCAACGGCAAGACCCTGCTCGTTGCGATGGCCATAGCTGTAGATTTCCGGTAACGCGCCGTCTTTCGAAACGAATGGATTGTCGGCCGGAGTTGTTCCGTCAAGGTTGATGCGTACAATCTTCCCAAGGCCGCTATCGAGATGCTGGGCCTGCTCGCGGTAATCGAAACCGTCGCCAACCGTGACGAGAAGCGTCCGGTCCGGCAACAGCGCCATGCGGCCGCCGAAATGGGCCGCTGTTGCTTTCTTGGTTCTGGTTTCGAAAACCGTCTCAACATTCGAAAGCGATGCGCCATCGAAAACCGCGGAGATGACGCGCGTCGCATTGCTGCCCGGCGCGCCTGACGCATAAGAAAGGAAGATCACCCGGTTCGACGCAAAGTCCGGATGAAGCAGAACGTCAAACAGTCCCGCCTGACTTTTCACATAGGGCGCCGGCACGCCGCTGACGGGTTCTGCGACAAGCGCGCCGTCACGGATGACGCGCAGCCTGCCGTCTCTCTCGGTGACGAGGATCGATCCTTCGGGAAGGAAGGCAAGGCTCCACGGATTGACGAGCCCATCGGCGAGCGTTTCAACGTTCAGCGTGGTTGCGCCCAGCGGCGCCGGCGGCTGAACCGCGGTCTGCGCCTTCTTTGCCTGACCATCCGGCCCGCTGCAGGCGGCAAGCGCGATCAGGGCGAACAGGGAAATGCGCTGTGCTGGTCTCATATCGGCTCCTGTGACGGTCTGCGGATGATGGTTGGCCGCGCCTGTGGGGCAGAGTAGTATCGCGGCAAGCCGGGTTCATCAAACAGGGGACGCAGTCATGGCGATCGTCAAGATCTTGTTGGGGTATTTCCTCGCCGTCATCGTCGCGACCGCTCTTGGGTCGGCTGTTCATACGCAAATGATCATCGCGGGGCTGACCGAAGCGGGCGCTTTGATCCAGCCGGATGTGCGTCTTGGCATGACCTTCAATGATTTCGTTGGTCTTGCGCCGCAATTTGGCGTGGTCGTCGCTATCGCTCTTGCGATTGGTTTTCTTATCGCGGCCGTTCTAAAACGTGTCCTGAAGCCCTTGGCGCCCATCGCTTTTCCGCTGGCGGGCGCGGCGGCGATCGCCGTTGCACTGACCGTCATGCACATCGCCTTTGACGGCATCACGCCGATCGCCGGCGCCAGGACCCCGCTCGGTTTTGCGCTTGAGTGCCTTGCCGGCGCGGCTGGCGGCCTTGTCTTTTCGATGGCCGCGGGCCGCCGGCGCGGATAAGCTTTCGCCTGCGCCTTATCTGGGCTAAAGGGCGCGGCCATGGCCCGCACCGCTCCGAATTCGCCAAAAATCGGCATTGTCAGTCTCGGCTGCCCGAAAGCGCTGGTTGATTCCGAGCGTATCATCACCCGCCTTCGCGCTGAAGGATACGAAATCGCGCCCGACTACCACGGCGCTGACGCGGTGCTCGTCAATACCTGCGGATTTCTAGATTCGGCGCGGGCGGAATCGCTTGACGCCATTGGCGAGGCGATTTCAGAAAACGGGCGCGTTATTGTCACCGGCTGTCTTGGCGCTGAAGAAGGCGTCATCCGCGCCGCGCATCCAAAAGTCCTCGCGGTTACCGGCCCGCACCAATATGAAGCGGTGATGGCGGCGGTGCATGAAGCAGCGCCCGCCCCGCATGATCCGCTGTTCGATCTCGTTCCGCCGCAAGGCGTTAAGCTGACGCCGCGCCATTACGCTTATCTGAAGATTTCAGAAGGCTGCAATAACACCTGCTCCTTCTGCATCATTCCTTCGATGCGCGGAAAGCTCAAAAGCCGCCGAATTGACGCGGTTCTGCGCGAGGCGGAAAAACTCGTTGATGCTGGCGTTAAAGAATTGCTGGTGATTTCACAGGACACATCCGCCTACGGCGTCGACCTCAAATACGCGCCTTATGACTGGGGCGGCGAAAAATATGAAACGCGCTTTGTCGATCTCGTGCGTGGTCTGTCAACACTCGGCGTCTGGACCCGCCTCCATTATGTTTATCCGTACCCCCATGTTGACGAGGTCATTCCCTTGATGGCGGAGGGGCGCGTTCTTCCCTATCTCGACATTCCTTTCCAGCATGCGAGTCCGCGGGTCTTGAAAGCGATGCGCCGGCCTGCGCATCAGGAAAAGACGCTGGACCAGATCAGGCGCTGGCGTACAATTGCGCCGGATATTGTCCTGCGCTCGACTTTTATTGTCGGCTTTCCGGGCGAAACTGATGAAGATTTCGACCTGCTGATTGATTGGCTGAAAGAAGCGCGGCTCAATCGCGTTGGCTGTTTCAAATTCGAACCGGTCACGGGCGCGGCCGCCAACAGTCTTGAGGGCGCCGTTCCGGAGGCGTTGAAGGAAGAACGCTACCATCGCTTCATGGCGGCCCAACAGCAGATTTCCGCGGATATTCTCAAGGGCTGGATCGGCCGCAAGCTCGATGTCCTTATTGACGAGGTTGACGAGAATGGTGCGGTTGGGCGGTCTTACGCCGACGCCCCGGAAATTGATGGCGCTGTTGTGCTTGACGGCGCGGTGGCGCTGAGGCCCGGCGATATGGTCCGTGTCAGCATAACCGGCGCTGACGAATATGATTTGTGGGGCGACGCCCTCTAACGAGAGCAAGGGAGACTTTGATGAAACGATTTGCGCTCAGCGCCGCGACGCTCATTCTTTCCGCCAGCGCCGCGTTCGCCGCCGACAGCGACAGCCTTGATCAGATTATCACGGATCACTGGGCGTGGACGCTGGAGCGCAATCCGACCTTTGCGACATCGCTTGGCGTTCGCGACTATGACGACCGTCTTGAAGACACCAGCCTTGCCGCCTATAGCGCTGGAATTGCTGCGGAAAAAGCGTTCATTCAGCGCCTTGATGGGCTCGACCGGGCGTCGCTTGACGACGAAGCGTCTTTGAACGCGAAACTCTTGCGCCTTGATCTGCAAAACGATGTTGATGGGTCAGCGTATGGCGGCAAATTTATGGCGATCACAAATCGCTCCGGTCCGCACACATTTCTTGCCGGCCTGCCAGATGACCTGCCGTTTTTCTCTAAAGCCGACTATGAGAGCTACATCGAGCGATTGAATGCGGCGCCCGCCTATTTTGACGGCGTCGTCGAAACTCTCGCCGCTGGCATAGAGGCCGGCTGGGTGCAGCCTTGCGCGCCGATGGCGGGCTATGAAGAAACGATCCGCTTTCACGTCATCGACAAAGCCTCTGACAGCGTTTTGATGGCGCCATTCAAGGCGAAGCCGCAAAGCATAAGCGATCGCGACTGGAAGAAACTGAAATCCAATGCTGAAAAAGCCGTGATTGCGCGCGCTGTGCCCGCCATCCGGAAGTTCGCGGAATTTTACGACGACGCCTACAAGCCGGCCTGCCACACGGACATTGGCGCATCGTCGATGCCCGGCGGTGGAGACTATTACGCCTACCGGGCGCGGCTCTTCACCACAACCGCAATGACGCCCGAAGAAATTCACACCGTTGGACTTTCAGAGGTCGCGCGCATCCGCAAGGAAATGGTGGCGACGATCAAGGCGGCGAAATTCGACGGCGACTTCAAGGCGTTCCAGGACTTCCTGCGAATTGACCCGCAATTCTACGCAAAAACGCCACAGGAGCTGATGGAAAAGAATTCCTTCGTCGCCAAGAAGATTGACGGCGAATTGCCAAAGCTCTTTGGCCGCTTGCCGCGCATGCCTTACACGCTGAAGGAAATCCCCGCCGATATCGCCGAAGGAACGACAACTGCTTATTACGAACGGCCGTCAGGCGACGGCACGCGCGCCGGCGTTTATCGCGTCAACACGTCAAAACTTGAAACGCGACCGCTGTTTGAAATCGACGCGCTGACCTTGCATGAAGCCGTGCCGGGTCATCATCTGCAGATTGCGCTGGCGCAGGAACTTGATCTGCCGCCGTTCCGCAAATATGGCGGGGTCACCGCCTATATCGAGGGATGGGGACTTTACGCGGAGAGCCTTGGTCTCGATGTCGGGTTCTATCAGGATCCCTATACGAATTTTGGTCGGCTTTCCTATGAAATGTGGCGCGCCTGCCGGCTTGTCGTTGACACGGGCATGCATGTGAAAGGCTGGTCACGCCAGCAGGCGATTGATTACATGAAAGACAATACCGCGCTCTCCGAGCACAATATCGAGGCGGAGGTCGATCGCTATATTACTTGGCCGGGCCAGGCGCTCGCCTACAAGATTGGCCAGCTGAAGTTCAAACAGCTGCGCGAACGGGCGGCGCGCGAGCTTGGCTCGAAATTCGACCTTCGCCGTTTTCACGACGAATTGCTGGGCGCCGGCGCGTTGCCGCTGTCGCTGGTTGACGACAGAATTGATCACTGGATTGCGGCCGAGAAAACGCGCTAATCATTGAGCTGATGCAAGAAGACCTTGGATCCCTGATCAGATCGACCGCCGCACAGGTGCGTGCGCGGGACTTCCTTTGGTCTGCGGCGATTACGGCGGGGATCGGCCTCATCATTATCGCCTATGGTCCGGGCGAGGCGAAAATGTTCGGCTTGCCGCGCTATATCTGGCTGCCGATCCTGGCTTGGCTTGTCTTTCTTGCGTCGTTGGGCGTCCGTTTCCGCCTGTCGTCTGGCCGTGAATGGGCGCTTCCAGTGGAACGCGTCGTCGCCAATCAGATCAGCGCGCAACAGGCGGAGCTGGCGACCTTGCGTCTTGCCCGCGATGTTGCAAAGGCGATGCCCGAGCCGCTGTTTATTCTCGATTCTACCGGCATTATAGAACACGCCAATCCTGCGGCTGAAGAATTTCTGGGCTCGAAAGATATTGAAGGCCGGCATTTCGCCGCCGCCCTGCGCGCGCCGAATGTCTTCGAAGCAGCGGACGCCGTCGCCAAAGGCGAGGGCGCGCATGCGGTCAACTTTTCGACAACGGGATCGGTCGAACGTCATTGCCGCGCCTTTGTCGCGCCGCTCGACGATGCTGTGCCGCGCGACCGCATCCTCGTTTATATTCGCGACCTGACAAGCGAGCGCCGCGTTGAACAGATGCGCGCCGACTTTGTCGCTTCCGCGAGCCATGAATTGAGGACGCCGCTCGCGTCACTGCTAGGGTTCATTGAGACCTTGCGCGGCCACGCAAAGGATGATCCCGATGCGCGCGACAAGTTTCTCGGCATCATGCAGGCGCAAGCTGAGCGCATGCAAAGACTGGTCGCCGATCTGATGTCTTTATCGCGAATCGAGCTTCACGAGCACGTTCCCCCGCACGATGAAGTCGATCTCGCAGCAACAGCGGAGGATGTTATCGAAAGCCTGCGGCCGGTGCTTGACCAGTCGGCGGCGATTGTCGACTTCGAGAACCTCGCGGGCGCGCCGATCACCGTCATCGCCGATCGCGATGAGCTGTTCCAGGCGGTTCAAAATCTGATCGACAACGCGCTGAAATATGGCGGCGAGCCGGCGATGATCAAGGTGAAAACCGGTTTCGGCGCTGCGCCCTCACTGGCGCAGGACGGCGAAGTCGCCCACCGCAGCGGCGATACGGCCGCGCAGTTGGCTGGCCGTCAGGGCTGCTCCATCGACGATCTCGCCTTTATTCAGATCCGCGATTTTGGCCCCGGAATCGAACGCGCAGACCTGCCGCGCCTGACGGAGCGCTTTTACCGGGTCAATATCGAGCGCAGCAAGAAAAGCGGCGGCACAGGCCTTGGCCTGGCGATCGTCAAACACATCATTAACCGCCACAAGGGCGGCTTACAGGTTGAAAGCCGTCTGGCCGGCGGAACCGCTTTTACTTGCTATCTGCCAGCGCAAAGCAACGCGCGCCGGGTCGCTTGATTACCGCCGGGCGTACACTTTGCGCGCCGATTTTCGAATCCGACAAGAATCTGTCACACAATTCGTGGATGGAAACCTGTCATCTGCGTTCTGGATAGAAAGACCTCCAAAAATGGCGCCCGCCGCCTCGTCACCTCCATCCGCTGCCTTGCGCGCTCTCGATGTCGATTTTGCACAGATCGCCGCGCTGGTGGAAACGCAATTGAGTGAAGCCATTTCCGCCCTGGAACGCCGAGATATCGCGGCGGCGGAACGCATTGTCGCAGCCGACGCAAAGATCGATGCGCTGAATCACGCGATAGATGAAAAAGTCTTCCTGGCGCTGAAATCAAGCATCTTGCCCGACCGCCAGCTTCGGCAGGCCGTCAGCTATATGAAGCTTGCGGCTGAACTCGAAAGGGTTGGCGATCTCGCCAAGAACGTCGCCAAGCGGACGCTCATCATCAGTCGCGAGACGCCGGCGCAGTCGCTGATCTCCGGCGTTGTTCGAATGGGCCGCGCCAGCCTCCGGCAGCTTTCCGATATTTTGAGCGCCTTTCAGTCCGCCAATCTCAATGCGGCGAAGGCGGTGTGGCGCGGCGACAGCGATCTTGATGAGCTCTACAATTCGCTTTACCGCGACTTGATGCAGTCGATGATGGGCGACCCCGCCCGCGTCGTTGTTGGCGCGCACCTCCTATTCATAGCCAAGAATTTCGAACGGATCGGCGATCACGCGACCAACATCGCTGAGGCGATCCACTTTGTTGAAACCGGGGCGCTGTTTGAAGAGAACCGCCCCAAGGGCGACGACACGCCGGCAGTGATCGGCGCACAACGCGTCAGCTGACAGCGTGACACGAAAAGCCGCAGGAACAGGCAAAATGGCGAAAACAAAGGTCCTGATTGTCGAAGACGAAGAGGCGATTTCAACGCTTCTGGACTACAATTTAACCCGCGAGGAGTTTGAAACCCGCATTGCCGTCGATGGCGAGGATGCGTTGCTGAAGGCGCAGGAATTCCATCCGGATATTGTCATTCTCGACTGGATGCTGCCGAAAGTGTCTGGCATCGAGGTTTGTCGCCGCCTTCGGCAGGACCCCGAAACGCGCAACCTTCCGATCATCATGCTGACGGCGCGGTCGGAAGAGGCGGACCGTATCCGCGGTCTCGAAACTGGCGCTGACGATTACCTCACCAAGCCGTTTTCAACCGCCGAGCTGTTGGCGCGCGTGCGCGCCGTTTTGCGACGCATTCGTCCGGCGCTTGTCGAAGATGTCGTCGCTTTCGGTGATATCAGGGTTGACCGGACGGCGCATCGCGTCTGGCGAGGCGAGCAGGAAATCCATCTTGGTCCGACGGAATTCCGGCTGATCGACCACCTAATTCAGCATCCCGGCCGCGTTTTTTCACGCGAGCAATTATTGAACGCAGTCTGGGGTTCGGATGTCTTTGTCGAAGTTCGAACGGTGGATGTGCACGTCGGACGGCTTCGCAAGGCGCTCACCCGGCACAATCATGATGATCCAATCAGGACGGTGCGCGCCGCCGGCTATTCGCTCGATTTCTCTTCGTGAGAAAAACCGCCGGCGCCGCCGGCGGTTTCGCCTTTTCAGCAAGCCATACAGAGGCCTAGTTTGCTGCTCTCCGACGGGCGGCGTCCGCAATCATCCGCGCCGCCGGCGAGGCGGTGCGTTCGGGCCGGCGCTGCGCCGGCTGGAACGCCATCTGCGCGTGATAGCCGCAATAAGGCTTCCCGGTCGGCGCCGACTGGCCGCAAAAATGGAAGTCGTCCCTGGCCGGATCGCCGATCGGCCACTTGCACATATTGCCTTTCAAGGTCGCCACGGTTGCAAGATCGCCCGTCGAAAGGATTGCCGGCGCGACAAATTCCGGCTCGACGATGAGTTTTTCGATCTCGGCGCGCGCCAGCCCGGCCACGGGTTGTTCTTCCTCGCGTGCATCGAGCTCGCAGCCCCGCTGGGGTTTTGCCGGCGTCGCCCGGCCTGAAAGGCCAAGGCGGTGGACCTTGCCGATCACCGCATTGCGGGTGACTCCACCCATTTTCGAAGCGATCTGGCTTGCCGAAAGCCCTTCCGCCCAATACTTCTTCAACAATTCTACGCGCTCGTCGTTCCACGCCATGACGCTGTTCCTCGCTTCCCTCAGGAGGGCCGATCGGTCGCCGGCCCGCGCCGGGCGTCGCCCTCCCCCCAGATCACAATATCTTGTGGCGCCCAGAAATCTCGATGCCGCGCCCGCAAAATATAGTAGCCCAGTGACGCCAAATTACAACATGGCGCCCCCATCGAATTTTACACACTACATCTAGATGGCCGGCGGGACCTGATTTTCCGCGCCCGCGGCTTGACCCACAGGGCGCTGCGCGCGACATCGCCGGCATGACCATTGAACCCTTGTCGACGACCACAGTCCCGGCCTCCACGGAGACTGGCGCCCCACTGGGCTTTGGCGAGCGCCGCTTCGGGGCGGTCAACTGGCTGGGGCTCCAGACGCTCTACGCCAAGGAGGTCCGGCGGTTTCTCAAAGTGTCGTTTCAGACCATTTTTGCGCCGTTGATCTCGACGGTGCTTTTTCTTCTGGTCTTCATCCAGGCGATGGGCGGCCGCGCCGCCGTTGGCGGCGTCCCCTATGTCGAGTTTCTGGCGCCGGGCCTCATCATGATGGCGATCCTCACCAATGCGTTTGCGAATTCCTCGTCATCGCTGATCATTGGCAAGGTGCAAGGATCAATCGTCGACGTCTTGATGCCGCCATTGTCCGCATCCGAACTGATGGCTGCCTTTGTCGCCGGCTCGGCGAGCCGGGGGTTGCTTGTTGCAGTTGTCACCGCGCTGACGAGCGCCATCTTCATGGCGCTTGCATCGACCCCCATGCATCTCAATCATTTGTGGGCGGTCGTATATTTTTCGACAGCGGCGGCGTTAATGTTCGGGATGATCGGGATCATCGGCGGCATATGGGCGGACAAGTTCGATCAACTCGCGGCTTTCACGAATTTTGTGATAACGCCGCTGACATTCCTGTCGGGAACATTTTACGCCATCCGGAGTTTACCGGAACCATTTCTGACGTTCAGCCATTTCAATCCGGTTTTCTATCTAATTGACGGCTTTCGTTACGGCTTCACCGGCGTAGCGGAAGCGCCGATCGCGGTTGGCGCCGGCGTGACACTGGCGGTCAATATTGCGCTGGCGTATGTCTGCTATTCAATGCTGAAGAGCGGCTACAAACTCAAAAGTTAGGCTGGCGGCGTGCGCGACGACATCATTATCCCGTTTCAGGTCGGCGACGGCGCCGTGCGCGGCCGGATTGTGCGCCTTGGACCTGTGATCGACGAAATACTGCGTCCGCATGGGTTTGCAGAGGCGCCGTCCGAATTGCTGGGCGAAGCGGCGGCGCTGACGGCGTTGATGGGGTCTTCGCTTAAATTCGACGGCAAGCTGATTTTTCAGGCGCAGGGCGAAGGCGCCGTTAAATTGCTGGTCGCCGACTATTCTTCGGATGGCGCCATCCGGGCGACGGCAACGGTTGCGGACGCGCCGAAAGCGCGCGGCCTTTCCGCGCTGATGGGTAAGGGGCATCTCGCCATGACCATCGATCAGGGTCCGGACATGGAACGCTATCAGGGCGTAACGCCGATCGAGGGAAAGACGCTCGAAGAAGCCGCTGTCGGCTATTTTGACCAGTCCGAACAAATTCCAACCGCGGTGCGGCTCGCCGTCGGCAGGGTGATCAAAGCGGGAGAAAGCGAAGCCTGGCGCGCCGGCGGCATTATCGTGCAATTCATGCCGGGCGGGGGCGGTTCGCGCGAGCGCGGCGAGGCGGTTTTGAATTCCGATGAAGACCGCGACACGTGGGACCGCGCCGCCGCCTTTCTCAAGTCAACGCAAGCCGACGAATTGATCGACCCGGCTCTTGCGCCGGAAGAGCTTTTGTTCCGTCTCTATCACGAGGATGGCGTCAGGGTATTTGAAGCGAAGCCCATTCGCGCCGCATGCGCCTGCAACGCCGGCAAGATATCGGCGGTTCTTTCGCGTTACACGGCGGAAGACCTTTCCGATCTTGCCACAGACGGCTTCATCAAAGTCAGCTGTGAGTTTTGCCGCAAGGATTATTATTTCGATGCGGAAGGACGCGAGACGCAACGATGAACAAGGAAGAATTCGAAAAAGAAATCGACGACCTCGAATTCGAGCTCGCGAAATTGCAGGAAACCGTTGCGCGCAAAGGCCTGAAGGTCGCGATCCTTTTTGAAGGACGCGACGCGGCCGGCAAAGGCGGCGTCATCAAGACAATTCTCAACCGGATGAATCCGAGAATCTGGCGGGTCGTCGCACTGCCAAAACCTTCAGACCGCGAACGCGGCGAGTGGTATTTTCAGCGCTATGTCGAGCGCCTTCCCGCCGCGGGTGAAATCGTCCTGTTTGACCGTTCATGGTACAACCGGGCGGTTGTCGAGCCGGTCATGGGTTTTTGCACCGACGAACAGCACCAGGCCTTTATGCGCGAATCGCCGATGTTTGAAAAAATGCTGGTCGATTCGGATCTCATTTTGATCAAGTTCTGGATTCACGTCTCGGCCGAGGAACAGGAAAAGCGGTTTCAGGACCGCGCTCACGATCCAAGGAAGCGCTGGAAATTGTCGCCGATCGACCTTGAGGCGCGCCGCCGCTGGGCCGAGTTTTCGAAATATCGCAACAAAATGTTTGAAATGACGCATACAGACTATGCGCCATGGCGGTCTATTGACGGCAATGACAAGGAAAAGGCGCGGCTAAACTGCGTCCGCGCGATTCTTGATATCGTTCCCTATGAATACAATGAGGAAGCGTTCAAGCCGGTAGACTTGCCGCCACGCCAGACGGCGGAGGAGGCGGAGTACGAGAATTCCGGAATTGAGAAGAAGCTTTTCGTTAAAGACTATTATCCGGGCGTTTGACCGTCACGCACGAGCACCGAATTTCGCGCTGTTCGCAACACGGTGCGATAGCCATTGTCGAGCGCCAGGCGTTCCGCCGACTGCTCATTGCTTGCATGCGACGTCTCAAGAATAATCAGGCCCGGATGGAGTGTTGCCGGCGCATCGCGGAAAAATGCGCCAAGCGCCCGGTGCTCATGGCCTTCGATATCGAGCTTCATCGCGTCAATGCGCTCAACGCCCGCGTCGGTCAGGATCGACAATAACGGGCGCGCCGTAACTGTCAGGTCGCCTTCTTCGCTGACGCGGCTGAGGCCGCGGCTGTTGCGGTCAACGTGGAATTTGACGCGATGGTTGCTGTCCGAGGCGGCGCATTCAACAAGCGCGATATCCTGTTCCGCCCCCGACGCTTCAACATTGAAGCGCAGTCGCGCCGCCATTTCAGGGTCTGCCTCGACGCAAAGGGCGGCCAGTCTGACGCCGGCGCTCGCGGCGGCGGCGCGGGCGAAGAGGGAATACAGCCCGACATTGGCGCCGATGTCGATGAAGCTGAAAGCGGCTCCGCGACAGGCCGTAATTGCATCGCGCAACACCGTGCGCTCGGCGCCATCCCACAATTGCGGCGTCAGATAGACGCGCTTCTCGCAAATATTGTCAAACGGGTGCAGGCGCGCTTTCTGCGTTCCAAATACTTCAACATCATAAGCGCGGTCAGCGCGGCCGCCGGCAGGCCCAAGCAACACCGACGCGAGTTTTCGGCCGAAATAGTTTTGCGGCAGACGGTGACCTGTCTTGCGAAAATATTCCTGGGTTGCGCTTGGCGCCAGCGTCCCGAAGCGCCCGCTCATTCACCGCGCTCCTTCATGCGCCGTTCGTACATCTTCACGTCGCGCATCCAGCGGCCAAATCCCGACATCATCGAGAAGGCAAAACCGTAAACGCCACCGCGGAACAATCCGTCAAGAATGTAGCGTTTTGCGACATAAAAAGGCAGGCCGAAAAAGATCCGCAAAATCAGAAACGGCATGACTTTTGGCGGAAGTTCGCGCGCGCGGGCCGATGAATTTCGGTTGAGCTTGTTAAGAAGGTGTGCGGTGTCGGCGAAAGCGTAGTGCAGGATGGGCGAACGAAGCGCGCCGGTTTCCATCGCCGATGGAATGTCGAACTGGTCCCATGCCGCGTGGTCCGGCGCCCGAATGGCGCGCCGGTCATAGAGCTTGTTGCGAATGACGCCGCCAAAGCCGACCCACGGCTTGCCCATTGGCGGAGCAATCGCGACCGGCGTCCGGTAGATTTTTGGCGTGGGCTCGCCCGCGGCAAACAGCGCACGGATTTCGGTCGCAAGTTCCGGCGTCACGATTTCATCGGCGTCGAGATCTAGAAGCCAGTCGTGCCGGCATTGCTCCTCGGCGAAGCGCTTTTGCTTTCCGTTGCCGAGCCACGCCTGATGAACGACGCGCGCGCCCGCCGCGCGCGCCAGCGACAGCGTACCATCGGTTGAGCCTGAATCGACGACGACGACTTCATCGGCGACGCAAAACGCCGCGGCGACGACATCGGATATCATCCGCTGTTCGTTCCTAGTGCGGATATAAGCGGAAATAGGCGGATTTGCGACGGTCAAGAAAAGCTCCGCGTTGCAACAGATCGTCGGTTACTGCTTGTCAACAAACGCGTGTTTGCGCAAGAATGCTCGTGTACTTTCCCTGATCTCGGCGTGATGCCCCAGCAATAGGTGGCCACCGGTCGGCAGGCTGACCAATTCAGCTCCGGGAATTCCCTCGGCCATGCCCTGCGCAATTGCATAAGGGTTTATTCCGTCATCTTGCGCATGAATTATCAGCGTCGGAGCGCTTACCAGCCCAATCGGGTAAAGCGTCAGCGGGTCGATCGCCGCACCCTCATTGCGCACTCCGGCGGCCCGCGCCGTAACAGGTTCAAAGGCGGAAATTATTTCCGCGACGAAAGTCTTTTCCGCAGCTGTCAAGGTCGCGCGTAGCCCCGGCTTGACGTCGAAAATGCCTTCGATGCTTTGCCGCGCGACCTTCTCCAAAATCCAGTAAGGGAGGTCCGACCCAAACAGCGCCTGATAAATCCATATAGGGACCGGAAGGTCCTGCTTGTCAGCGGTAAAGGGCGTGTAGGGGGCGGATGACAACAGAACCAAGGCATTGGTGCGTTCGGGATGTCTCAGCGCAAACTGGAGTGTCGGCGGCGCCCCTCCTGACATCGCAAGGATGGAGACTCGATCGACGCCGAGCGTATCCAGCAAGGCTGCGATGGCGTCTGCCTGCGCAGGCGTTGACGGGTCAGGCGGCAATGTTGAACGCAAATAGCCGAAACGGGAAATCGATATCCAGTGATACCCGTCGCCGCCCATCGTGTTGGCGAGCAGCCTGCCCTGATCATAGCCGCCGCCCGCGCCGTGTAACGCGAGGACTGCCGGCCCCTCGCCCCAGCTTGCATATTCAATCGAGCCGTACTGGGTCTCGATGACATTGCTTGCGAGCACGAGGCGATCGCGCAAGCTCTGCATATCACGCAAATAGAAAACGTAGACGACGCCAAGCGCGGCGATAATCGCCACATAGAACGAAATCATCAGCGACCGCCTGCGAAGTGCGTTGTACATGAACCATCCGGTCTGAAAGCACGCGGAAATCATCAGGATTATGAAAATAGTAGCATGTGGCGGCAGTCAGGACCATGTTGAAGCGACTGCTTGATAATTGTTGGATTGCGAAAAACCGATTTAGTCAAACGCAAAAGAAAACGGGGCGGCGAGCCGCCGGTGTCCGTCGATGATGAGGCGGCGGCGCAGCGGCGGATGCGCCCTGGCGGCGCAGTCCGGGCGCT
>JBGSVH010000086.1:0-13321 GCA_041753055.1 Parvularculaceae bacterium | reverse complement strand
GGCGTTGCGATCCGGCGGGCCTTCCTCTGACGCTGATCCGGTCACCGCGACCCAGGCCTTGCCGCAGAGCAGGCGCGCCGTCTCCGGCTGATCGGCAAAGGGCTCGTCAACATTGTCCCAGTAAGGGCTGTCGCCGCGCAGTAGCGGATATTTGTACCGCCATTGAAAGGCCGCGTTAGCCGTCACCGGGCTGATCACCGGCGGAACCTCAGGCGCCGGCGCGGTCTCTGGCGGCGCCTCGCCCAACAGGGGTGTTTCCGCCGCGTCGGCGGGCTCCGGCGCGACTGGCACGGGAATTGGCGTTTGCACCGGCGCTTCGGACGCGCAGCGAAGCGCTAGATAAATTAGGGCGAGGGCGATCGCGACCAGCACGAGCGGCGCTGCTTTTGGAAAGCCACGGCGGCGAAAGCGCGGATCGTCATCTTCTTCCGGCGCGATGAAGGCAAGGAAAGCAGCAAGGACACCAAGCGCGCCGCTGACGAGCGCGCCCCACGCCGCAAGGAAGCACCACAGTGAAAACGGCGACCGCCCGATCGAGAGCAGCGGCGCCAGATCGTGCGGCCTTGCGTTCGCGGCGCGTGCGACGATGAAGGCGCCGGCGCCGAGCAGGATTGCAGCAAGCAGGCTGGCGAAAAGCGCGCGCACTGGAGTCATCGAGTAACGCAACCCCCAAGGTTGATCCGGCAAAAGGTTAACGGCTGGCGGAACGAAAGCAAAGCGCGTCGCCGGGTTTATTTAGGCCGCGCAAAGGCGAGGGCGCCGCGCCCTCGACTTTGGCCTTTGGGCCGTCTAGGCCACGCCGGTTGCCCAGAAGCGAGGAGAAGCCCATGCGCCCTTCCGGCCGCAGTTTTAACGAGATGCGCGCGATCAGCCTGGAAACCGGCGTCGCCAAGCACGCGGAGGGCTCATGTCTCGTCAAATTTGGCGACACGCATGTCCTTTGCACCGCGACCTGGGACGAAATGACCCCGCCCTGGCTTCGGGGTCAGGGCCGCGGCTGGGTCACCGCCGAATACGGCATGCTGCCGCGCTCGACCAATGAACGCATGAAGCGCGAGGCGAAGGGCGGCCAATCGGGCCGGACCCAGGAAATCCAGCGCCTGATCGGCCGGGCGCTCCGCGCCATCGTCGATCTGAAGGCGCTCGG
The DNA here is from genome assembly GCA_041753055.1 of Parvularculaceae bacterium. Classification (GTDB taxonomy): domain Bacteria; phylum Pseudomonadota; class Alphaproteobacteria; order Caulobacterales; family Parvularculaceae; genus Amphiplicatus. The sequence goes on along the minus strand of JBGSVH010000086.1, from coordinate 12,174 downwards.
CGAACGTCAGATCCTGATCGATTGCGATGTTCTGCAAGCCGACGGCGGCACCCGCACTGCCTCGATCACCGGCGCCTGGGTGGCGCTGAAGCTCTGCACTGGGTGGGCGACGTCGAACGGCATCATCAAGACGGACCCGCTGGTCGACACCGTCGCCGCGATTTCCTGCGGCATCGTCAACGGCGCGCCGGTCCTCGACCTCGACTACGCTGAAGATTCGACCGCCGGCACCGACGCCAATTTCGTCATTACCGGCAAGGGCGGCCTCGTCGAAGTCCAAGGGACGGCCGAAGGCGCGCCCTTTTCTGATGAACAATTCCTGGCATTGCTGGCGATGGCGAGGACCGGCTGCACCGACCTTGCGCTCCGCCAGCAGGAGGCCGCCACCTGATCCCTCGCGCCCATGGGCGAAGCGGCGATAACAATCTGTTGTGTTTGATTGTCGGAAATAACCGGATTGTCCGTCGGCGCCCCTTGAAGATCCGGCGACGCCGCCTAATTACCTTCAAGTCTTCGCAGGTATGCAAATGCCTATCTACGAAATCTGGAAGGATTGCTGCTGATGCCAAGCCGCGCGGTACTCGCTCGCGAACTCTCAGCTCTGCTGAAAGTGATCGCTCATCCCGACCGCATCCGCATTATCGAAGAACTGAAAACCGGCGCGCTCGAGGTCTCGGCTCTGTCTGACCGGCTGACCGTGCCAGCGACTCGCGTCTCGCAGCATCTCGCGCTGCTCAAGGCTCACCGCCTCGTTGAAGAGCGCCGGGAGGGCCGGTTCCATCATTACAGTCTCGCTGAAGCCGACATCGCCGAATGGCTGCTCGACGGTGTTCGTTTTCTCGAGAGCCGCCGGGCCAGCGACATTGCCGCTCAAAAGGCCATTGGGGACGCCAAGCAACTATGGCGCAATGGCGTTGAGTCGAACGGCGCAGCAAACAATCAATAGAGGAGAACGGAAGTGGACAAGATCGCCGCCGGCGTCGTCAAATTTCAGCAGGAAGCCTATCAGGAGCGCCGGGACCTTTTTCAAAAACTCGCCGAAGGCCAGTCGCCCGAAGCGTTGTTCATCACCTGTTCTGACAGCCGGATTGATCCCAATCTCCTGACGCAGACGCAGCCAGGCGAGTTGTTTCTTTGCCGCAACGCGGGCAACATTATCCCTCCGCATACAAATCATACCGGCGCAATGACCGCCTCAATTGAATTTGCAGTCGGCGCCCTGAAAGTGCCGCACATAATTATCTGCGGACATTCTGAGTGCGGGGCGATGAAGGGCGCGATGAACCCGGAGGGCCTCGACGACTTCCCCCATGTCCGCGAGTGGCTGAGCTATGCGCGCGCTGCAGTTCTTATCAGCAAGCAGAAGGGCGCGGCGATGGATGAAAAGGGCAAGCTTGATCTCCTGATCAAGGAGAATGTCCTGCTGCAGATCGCGCATCTGAAGACACACCCCTCGGTCGCCGCGATGCTGTCGGCAAAAGAGACACAGATTCATGGATGGGTCTATGACATCCGCACCGGCGAAGTGCTCGCGTCCGACGAAAAAGAGAACAACTTCATTCCGGTCGCCGCGCATTATCAAGAACCGGTAAACGCCGTCATCAAAGCGCATCACCGGCGCCCCGCGCAATAAGTTCCACGCAATCGAGGAGAAGATATCATGACCGCGCCAACCGCGCGGCCCGCAGCGACGGGCCTTGTCAAAAATTGGTTTGATTTCAGCAAGATTCGCGGAGACCTCCTTGGCGGGGTGACTGCGGGGGTTGTCGCCCTGCCTCTGGCCCTTGCTTTTGGGGAAGCATCGGGCGCCGGGCCGATCGCAGGATTGTGGGGCGCCATCTTCGTCGGTTTCTTCGCCGCGCTTTTCGGCGGGACCGGTGCACAGATATCGGGCCCGACCGGTCCGATGGTTGTGGTGTTTGCGGGTGTCTTTGCATCCTTGTCCGGCGACGTAAATCTCGTTTTTGCAGCCGTTATCCTGGCGGGGCTTCTTCAAATTCTGATGGGCGTTTTTCGCCTTGGCGAATATATCCGGCTTGTTCCGTACCCGGTCGTTTCCGGATTCATGAGCGGGATCGGCGTCATCATCATCGCGCTTCAGGTGTCGCGCCTGTTCGGGCACGAGCCGGAAGGCGGCGGCACAATTCCGGCGCTGTCGGCGATCCCGGGTTCGATCGCCGATCCGGTCTTGCCGGCGCTGCTGGTCGGCGCCATTGCGCTGGCGACGGTCTTCCTGTGGCCAAAAAACTTTGGAAAATACGTACCAGGCGCGCTGGCGGCGCTGATTATCGGGACGCTCGTCAGTGTTTTCATCCCGGGCGCGCCGGTGCTGGGCGACATCCCGACCGGCTTTCCCTCGCTGGTTGTCCCCGCATTCTCCGCTGACACGCTGATGATCGTCCTTGAAGCCGCAATCATTCTGGCGGTGCTGGGATCAATCGACAGTCTTTTGACCTCGCTTGTGGCCGACAACATGACCGGCACCCGTCACAAATCCAATCTGGAGCTGGTCGGGCAAGGCGTCGGCAACACTATCGCCGGTCTGCTCGGCGCCATTCCCGGCGCCGGCGCGACGATGCGTACTGTCGTCAACATTCGCTCGGGCGGCGAAACCCGCCTCTCGGGCATGATCCATGCGCTCGTTCTTCTTGGTGTTATCGTTTCTCTCGCTCCGCTTGCCGCTAAAATTCCGCATGCGGTGCTTGCCGGAATTCTGGTCAAAGTGGGATATGACATCATCGATTGGGCTTATATCAAACGCGCCCACAAGGGACCGCGCTGGGACCTGATCTTGATGGCGCTCGTCCTTGGCCTGACGGTCTTTGTCGATTTAATCACGGCTGTTGCAGTCGGCGTTGTTCTTGCCGCGCTCGCCTTCACAAAGCAGATCGCCGACATCCAGATTGGCGCATTGCGGGATAATGACCAGCGCGCCTTCGCGCCCGAAGAACGGGCGCTCCTCGACGCCGCTCATGGTAAAGTCGCGCTGTTCGATTTTGCCGGCGGCCCGCTGAGTTTCGGCGCCGCGGCCGACCTCGGACATCATGTCCGCGAAAAGGCGAAAGACGGGATGGCGGCGATCATTCTCGATTTCTCCCGCGTGCCATCGATTGACCTGTCTGCAGCGCGGGCCGTCGAAACGATCGCTTGCGATGCACGAAAGGCCGGCCGAAAAGTCTATATGACCGGCGTCAATCAGAGGGTCTCATCCGTCCTCGCCGCCTTGAACGCCGACCATTGCCTGCCGGCAGGGTCGCGTTTTGCAACGCGTCTTGATGCCTTGCGCAAGGCGATCGCGGACATTGACGGCGCCACCAGCGGCGGGGTCACCCGCGCGGCGACGTCGGAGGCCGCGCCCGCTGGCGCCTGACGCCCCCTCTTGCGCCACGAAGCGCCGCGCCCGGATGCAACGGGCGCGGCGCCGGCGTTTTACCCGGTTATCGCCAATTGTCTCCGGCGCCCGGTTTGCGTCATTCTCGGCCCGGGACCGGGACAGCGATGGACGAAACAGCAGCGATAGATGCGCCTGACCGCGAAGCGGTGGCGCGCGGCAAGCACATGGTCGATGTCCTGATCGAGGAGCGGGCGTCGACGCTGATCAAGTCGCGCCTGTGGCCGCTCTATCGCGCGGTGCTTTACCCGCTTTTGCAGGAGCCCAAAGCGCGCCGCATGGCGGATGCAATCGCCGGTCTCTCCGGCCGCGACGCCATGGACTATGTCAGCTCAATTCTGGCGCTCGATGTCCATAAGAACGGTTTTGAGAACGTGCCGGCGACCGGACGCATCATCATCGCCTCGGTTCACCCGACCGGGATCGCCGACGGCGTGGCCATGTTCGACGTCTTGAAGGAAAAGCGTCCCGATCTCATTTTCTTCGCCAATCGCGACGCTATTCGGGTTGCGCCGCGCCTTGCCGACATTGTCATTCCGGTTGAATGGGTCGTGTCAAAACGCACCCGCCAGCGCAGCCGCGAGACTCTGATCGGAGCGAAAAAGGCTTTTTCGGAAGAGCGCTGTGTCGTGCTGTTTCCGTCCGGGCGGCTTGCCTATATGGATGAAAACAAGACGTTGATTGAGCGCGAGTGGCTGACATCGGTTGCGATCTTCGCCCGGAAATATCAGTGCGCCGTCGTGCCGGCGCATATCACCGCGCGCAATTCATGGCTCTATTACTGGTTCTGGAAGCTGAATACGGAGCTTCGCGATATCACGCTGTTCAATGAATTGCTGAACAAGCGCGGCAAGCGGTTCGACATAAAATTCGGTCCGGCGATAGAGTCCGATCTGCTCGACGGCGATCCGGTTGAAGTGACCAAAGCGCTGCGCGAGCATGCGGCCACAGACGTGCTGGCGGGACGGGACTGGATACCGCTCGATCGCCGCTAAATCGCGAGGTTACTACGCCAATTTGGCTGGTTGACGGTCGCTGTTATATGTCAGCTCAAGGAATACATCCTCAAGATCGGCTTCGACCGTCGTCAAATCCTTGATCCGGACGCCGGCTTCCTGGAGGCGCTCGATGATCGAGGAAACCTCGCAGCTACTGGGCTGATAGGGGATGGCGATCTTGCCATCGGTTCGAAGGTCCGCCGTATAGGGATGAAGCGCCGGGGAGGCGCTGAGCGGTTCTGCCGGCGTCACCACCAGCATTTTTGAATCAAGCGAGGAAACAAGTTTTTCCGTCGGCTCGCAAGCGACAACCGCGCCATTGTGAATGATGGCGATACGGTCGCAAAGCTGCTGCGCCTCTTCGAGATAATGTGTCGTCAGGACAATGGTGACGCCCGACGCATGCAGTTCGAGGACATAGTCCCAGAGCTGTTTCCTCAGTTCGATATCAACGCCGGCGGTCGGCTCGTCGAGGATGAGGATCGGCGGCGCATGCACCATCGCCTTGGCGACCAGGAGGCGCCGCTTCATTCCGCCCGACAGCATCCGCACATAGGCGTTCGCCTTGTCGTCAAGGCCGAGCGCGGTGAGGATTTCCATCGTCCGACGTTCGCGTTTGGGAACGCCGTAGAGCCCCGCCTGAATATCAAGCGCTTCCTTCGGGGTGAAGAAAACGTCCATGTTGATTTCCTGCGGCACGACGCCGATCGAGGCGCGCGCCTGACGCGGGTTCTTGTCGATGTCGAAGCCCCAGACGCTGACCGTTCCTTCGGTCTTGGTGACGAGGCCGGCGAGGATGTTGATGAAGGTCGATTTGCCCGCGCCATTGGGACCAAGCAGCCCGAAAATCGAGCCGACCGGAATTTCGAGGTCGATGCCCTTCAACGCCTCTTTGGCGGGGGCCTTCTTGGTCGCCGCATAGACTTTGCGAAGACCCTTCGCCGCGATCGCGGCCGTGGTGACGGACATCGAATTTCCAGCCTGCTGTTCAGCCACAGATACCATGGCCCGGCGACGGTTGGTCAACCGCCCCCGCCGACAGATTTCCTTACCCTTGACTAAGTCGGGCGCAAAACCGCATTGAGCGGGGCAGCGCGAAATCCCGTGAAACAACCCCGAGACTGGCTCATGACCAAACCGATCACCGCCCCCGATCCCGAGATCGTCTATGTCGACAAGCGGCGCGTCGCCTGCACCGGCGATGGCGGCGCCCTTGGTCACCCGCAGGTCTGGTATTCACTGGACGACGACGAAGCCGAATGCGGCTATTGCGACCGCAAATTCATTTACGACCCGGAAAAAGCCAGGCGCTAACCGCTTTTGCGCGCCAGCCGCAGGATGTCTTTGGCTTTCGGCGGCGCAGATTGCAAGATTGCCGCGCGGAAGATGCGCCCCATGACGCGCGCCAGCACCATCGCAAAAGCAAGCATCAGACAAGTGGCGCCGACGATTTCCCAGATTGGCGGGTCGGCGGCCGCCCGCATCATCACCGCATAGGGCGTATAGATCGGTATCCAGGTCAGGATCGAGGCGACCATTCCGTTCGGATTCTGGAACACCATCACCATAAACGGCAAGGGTGCGAAAACGATCAGCATCACCGGCCCCATGTAGCTCTGCGCGTCCTGCAATGAATTGGAGACTGCGCCGATCGCCAGAAAAATCATCGCGAAGATCGCATAGGCGCAGAAGAAATAGAAAATATAGATGACGACGAACCAGGAATTGAAAAGAACCCCGACCAGCGACTGCATCATCTCGCTACCGCCGCCGGAAAGCGCGAGCAGCAAGCCGCTGAGCAAGAAAACACTCGGCATGGTAAGGCCGACGGCGGCGATGCCGAGAAGCTTGCCGAGCATCAATTCATTCGCCGTCACCGAAGAAAGCAAGATTTCGACGATCTTGTTCGAGCGCTCTTCAATCGTATTGGTGAGGAGAAGGTTGCCCACCCCGAAAACGACGACGAGCAGCATATAAGTCATTGCCGCCGGAATGATCGCCGAGCGCAGCCGGTCGACGTCCTGGAGTTCGCCGCCGCCTTCGATCTTGTCGGGGCGATAGGGTTTGAGCGGCGCGTCGACATCGGCAAGCGCGTCGAGCTGATTGGATGAAAGGCCAAAGCTTTCCGACATTTTGCGCCGCGCCGTGGTCGACAGCGCGCGCGACACCGCGATTTCAAGCCCTGGATCGGTGAGGTTGTTGCTCCAGTACTGGGCTTCGGCGCCGTCGTCGCCGCCAGTGTATCCTTCGGGAATCAGCACCGCGGCGAAGAGCCCGCCTTCCGCGCCCGGATAAGGCCTTTCGCCGAGCAGATAGGGTCTTAGCGCCTCGGCGGCGGTGTCGATTGACGCCGGCTCGCCGATTGCGCTCGCAAGATCGAGGCGCATGAACTGCGTGCGCGGCGCGGCGAACGCCGGCGCGCCTTTCTTGAGATATTTCTCAACCGTTACGCGCGCGGCCTCAGCGCCGCCCGCATCATAAAACGCCTGCTGGCGCTTCTGCGTGATCGCGCCGGGCGCAAAGGGCGCCGGCAAGTCCTTGGGCGCGATCAGCGATTTATCGATGGAAGCCGCAAGATAAGCGTCCCACGCCGCAATTAGATTGGCCGCGTCGCGGTCGGCGATTTCCCGGTCGATCGCGTCCGCGTAACCGCCGGCCGCATCGAAGACGACAAAACTCCGTATTGGCTTCGACGCTTCGAGCAGCCCCATCGCAGCGCCGCCAAGCACCAGCAGCAGCGGAAAGGTCACAAGAAAGATCAGGAAGCCGCGCGACAACACATATTGTTTGTATTCCCGCCAGGCGATGAGAAGGACCGATCTCATGCCGCCTCCTCCGACCGGTCTAGCAGCGTATTCTCGCTGTCGCGTCCGACGATGTCGACAAAAATATCGTGCAGGGATGCGTTGGCGTTTTCAAAGCGTGAAAGATGCATGCCGGCGTCGAAGGCGGCGCGCAGGACCGTGTTCGGGTCGGCGCCGCGCGCCAATTCAATGGCGAAAGCAGGATCCTCGCCGCTGCGCGCCGGTGCGGCTTCGATCTTGACGACGCCAGGCGCGCGCGCCAGCGGCGCAACCGCGTCGCGCGTCCTGATGATGATGCGTGGCGGGAAACTCGACCGCGCCTCTTCGAGCGTTCCGACGAAGCGCTTTCTTCCTTTGGCGATAATCAGGAAGCGATCGCACAGCCGTTCGGCGTGCTGCATCGTGTGCGTCGAGAAAATTATGGTCCGGCCCTGATCGCGAAGATCGCCAATGAGGGCTTCAAGCGTCGCCTGATTGATCGGATCAAGACCGGTAAAGGGCTCGTCGAGGATGAGGAGTTCGGGCTCATGCGCGATGGTCGCCAGCAACTGAACTTTTTGCGCCATGCCTTTGGAGAGCGACTCGTTTTTGGCGCGGGCAAAGTCGCCAAGCCCGAACTGATCAAGCAGTCTTGCCGCCCGCGCCCGCGCCTCGGGTCTCGAAACGCCGCGAAGGCTGGCGAAGTACGCGATGGTATCGAGCGCGCGCATCTTGCGGTAAAGCCCGCGCTCTTCCGGGAGATAGCCGATGCGGCGCCGGACCGGGATTGCCGAAGCTGATCCCAGAACCTCAATCCGTCCCGATGTCGTCGGGATGATGTCGAGAATCATCCGCAAGGTCGTCGTCTTGCCGGCGCCATTGGGGCCGAGAAAGCCGAAGATCTCGCCCTTCCTGACGTCGAATGAGAGATCGTCAACGGCGGCGAAGGCGCCAAAGCGCTTGACGACATTTTCAAGAATGAGCGGCTTCACTGGCGACCTGGCTTTATGCGTTGCGCCAACGATGCGGCGGACGGCTTTAATATTCCGTTCACGATCTGAAATCGAGCCGCATCAGCGGGCGATTATCACGGCGGCGAAGGATTTCTTCAAATCCCGCCTTTTCAAACATGATCGCGATTCCGTGATAGATCGAAGCGGGATTGGCCGTATCACTGACGTCAACCGGGCATGCGTCGATGCAACGGGCTTTCCGCGCTTTTGCGTAATCGACGGCGCCGGCGAGAAGCGCGGTCGCGACGCCACAGCGGCGTTCACTGCGCGGCACGACGAAACAGCTGATCGCCCAGCAACCGGGATCTTCAGGGTCGCCCGCGGTCAGCGGCGCACTGAGGCGCCGGGCGCCGTTCCAGTTCGGCGTATTGGCGCGCGGGCCGACCTGCACCCATCCAACCGGTTCGCCGGCCCGATAGGCGATGACGCCGGGCGGCGGGCCTTTTTTGACGACGTCGCGAAATCTTGCTTTCAAGGTCTTTCGGGCGGGGCCTTCAAAGTCGCGCCGCGGCAGCCGCCAATACATGCACCAGCAGCCGCAAAAGCCGCCATTTGGCCCCATCACTTTTTCGAAGTCGCGCCATCGGTCCGTGGTCAGCGGTTTGCAGGCGATGGCTGCGGTTTTCGCCATCGCTTCACCAGACGCCGGTGTTCGGCATCGACGCCCATGGCTCTTGCGGCTTCAGGCTCGCCCCTTTTTGCAGCAGTTCGATCGAAATGCCGTCAGGGGAGCGGATGAACGCCATATGGCCGTCGCGCGGCGGCCGATTGATAATGACGCCCTCATGCATCAGCTTTTCGCAGAGCGCATATATATCGTCGACGCGATAGGCGAGGTGGCCGAAATTGCGCCCGCCCTTATATTCTTCCGTGTCCCAATTATAGGTCAGTTCGACCAGCGGCGCTTTTTTCTCGCGCGCGGCGTCCGCGTCGCCGGGCGCCGCCAGAAAAACCAGCGTAAAGCGCCCCTGTTCATTGCTGTAACGGCTGATTTCAACAAGGCCGAGCCTGGCGCAGTAAAATTCGAGCGAGCGGTCAAGGTCGCTGACGCGGACCATGGTGTGCAGAAATTCCATCGCTTCAGCCTTTCGTTTTCTCGTCCATAAGCTCTTCGCGCAGATAGCCCGGCCGGCGCTGATGAAAACGGCGCATCGCCACGAAGACGATGGCGAGCCACGCGAACAGCAGGCCGAAATAATAGAAGAACTTCGCTACATCCTGAATGTAATAGAGTGCGATTGTCTCGCCCTGGTCGCGGCTGACGCCTGCGAGCGACCCTTCAATCGGAATGCTGTGGGCGATCGCCTGCGCATTCGCCGACAGTCCAAGCGAATCGAGCATCAGCGCGATCCCGGCAAGAACGCTCAGCGTAACAGGGAGCGCAATCACGAAAGCCGCCGCAATCGCCAGCGCATATTTCGGAAACCGCGGAAAGTGTACGCGGCGATAAACAGCGCGGAAGCGCGCCTCATCGAAGCCTTCGAGAAGGGCGGGGTCTGCAATCTTCAGTCTTTCCCATTCAGCGCCAGCGCTTTCGGTAATTTCAGCGTCTGTTTTTCTCGCCCATCGCCAGTAGAAAAATCCGGCGACGGCGACAGCGCCCAACAGGACCAGCAACGTTTCAATCATTGTTCAGGCCCCGCGCGCAAGACGTGTTCGCGCCAGCGCGGCGTCGAGCGCCTTGCCGAAATCCATCCGCTCATCCGGCGACAGAAATGAGCCGAGCACCAGCGAACGACCCTTGCTGACGACGCGTATGCGCGCTTCATGGGCGTTCGGATTGTCGATTGCGACGCGCGCCCAGTAAGGCTCGATCGACCAGCGCGTTTCATGGCCCGACGGTAACACGCGCGAAACCCGCAACGCCTCCGGCGTCAGCAGGACACGCTCGTGAAGGCGGCCTTGGCGGTATGAAAGCTTGAAGGCGAGCCACACCAGAAAAACATCGAGCCCGCAAAAGCCGATCACCGGCCATGCGCCGATGGCGAAGAAATAGACGCCAAAGAAGAGATTGGCGCCGATGACGATCGACATCACCGCGATGAATCCGGCGTTTGGCAGCGACCGGTTGGGATACAAGATGGCGTCGAAATCAGGGCCTAATGCTGATGGCGCGGGCGGCAGGTCGAGCGCGCGCCCCTTCTCGGCAGGTGGCATGTCTTCATAAACGCAGGAACGGGTCATCGGATCAGCATAGCGGACCCCGCCGCCCCAGTCAGCCCAAGCCCAAGTCAGCCCGCGCCGCCGGTTTGACTTGACGCCGCGCCGGGCGGCATGGTCCCGCCCATCTCCGGGAGCGTGGACGAGGAGCGAATGGTGAAACTGGGACGGGGCGCGGCGGCGGAAATCTACCGGCGGTTTCAGGCCGCGTCGGCGGCCCCTGTAACCGAGCTGCACTACACCAACGACTTCACCCTGCTTGTCGCCGTCGTGCTGTCGGCGCAGGCGACCGATGTCGGTGTCAACAAGGCGACAAAGGTGCTGTTTGCTGTCGCTGACACGCCAGCGAAAATGGCGGCGCTGGGCGAGGAAAAGCTCGGAACTTACATCAAGACCATCGGCTTGTGGCGCGCCAAGGCGAAAAACATCATCGCGCTGTCGAAAATCCTTACCGGGCAATATGGCGGCAAGGTCCCGGCAGACCGCGAAGCGCTGGAAACCCTGCCAGGGGTCGGGCGCAAAACCGCCAATGTCGTCTGCAATGTCGCTTTCGGCCAGCCGACGATCGCCGTCGATACGCATATCTTCCGCGTCGGCAACCGCACTGGCCTCGCGCCCGGCAAGACTCCGCTTGAGGTCGAGCGCGGCCTTGAAAAAATTACGCCGCCGGAATTCCTTCACGGCGCGCATCACTGGCTGATCCTGCATGGCCGCTATATCTGCAAGGCGCGGACGCCAGAGTGCTGGCGCTGTCCGATCGCCGATCTCTGCCAGTTCAAGGAGAAGTCGCCGGCGCCCGGCGCCGTCAAGAAACTCGCCACGAAAAAAGCTGCGGCGAAAAAACCAATGCGCCGTCTTGCCGCCAAACCGAAATTGCGGGAAGCAGACCGGCGAAAGAAGGCTGCATCGAAATGAACAATCGCGACCGCCTGATTATCGCCCTTGATCTTGCTGACGTCGCTGCGGCGCGCGAGACCGTTTCACGCATCGGCGATGATGGCGGCTTTTACAAAATCGGCTACCAGTTGATGCCAATCGGCGGGCTGGATCTTGCAAGCGAATTGAGCGCCGTCGGCAAGAGGGTTTTTCTCGACTTCAAATTTCACGATATTGGCGCGACGGTCGAGCGCGGCGTGCGCAGCGTTGCAAAATTCGGCGGCGACTTTTTGACCGTGCACGCTGAACCGGAGGTGCTGAAAGGTGCGGTTGACGGGCGCGGTGACGACAAGCGGCTAAAAATCCTCGGCGTCACCGTGCTGACCAGCCTGACGCAGGAAAGCCTTGCCGAAAGCGGCATCAGGATGCGGCTTGAAGATCTGGTCCTGAAGCGGGCGGAATTCGCCGCTAGAGCCGGCGCAGACGGGGTCGTCGCGTCAGCACACGAGGCTGAAGCAATCCGCAAAAGGTTCGGCGCGTCGCTGGTGATCGTGACGCCGGGCGTCCGTCCGGCGGGCGCCGCGCTCGACGATCAAAAGCGCGTGGTGACGCCTGAAACCGCGATCAGGGCCGGCGCTGATCATCTTGTGGTCGGCCGACCAATCGTTGCGGCGTCCGACCCCGCCGCTGCCGCGCGCGCCATTCAGGCGGAAATCGCCGCCGCGCGCCCCTGATTTCGGGGTGAATTCGCCGCCCATAAGGCGTATGATTTTGCCCAAGGCATGAAGGACAAAGCGATGTTTGATGACGCCGTTCGCCGCCCGCCGCTGGTGCGCCTTCGCCGCTTGCCGCATGGCGAGGGGTTGGCGCTGCCGGCTTACGAGACGCCGCTTGCCGCTGGATGCGATCTTCGCGCCGCAATCCCGGAGGGCGAGCCTCTGATCATTGCGCCG
>JBGSVH010000085.1:0-2035 GCA_041753055.1 Parvularculaceae bacterium | reverse complement strand
ACGTCCTGAGGCGCGCCGGCCTGGCTGAGAAGCCCCTGCGGGCGCGCCACGGCGCTCATCTGCCCCGCGAGGCGGAGTACTGCAAATATCCCCCGCGCGGCGCCGTCACGCGCCTATCGCGGCACTGGGGTTGGATTTGGAGGGGCCTACCGGAACCAACTTCCGCACCCGGTTGACTTATTTCAGTATTTCTATAATTATCGAGATATGGAAACGAAAGACGCCCTTCCTGTTTTTGCGGCGCTTGCGCAGGAGAACCGGCTCGACGCCCTACGGCTGCTGGTAAGGACCGGCCCGCGCGGCATCGCCGCCGGCGCACTCGGCGAAACACTGGGTCTTGCCGCGCCAACCATGTCCTTTCACCTGAAGGAGATGGCCAATGCCGGGCTGATCAACTCGAGGAAAGAAGGCCGTCACGTTTTCTACGCCGCCGATTATGGCGGCATCCGCCGCATCGTCGATTTCCTGATGGCGGACTGCTGCCAGGGCGACCCGCGGCTTTGCGGCCCCTACATCATCAAGGAGAACGGCCATGAACCGCCTGCATGTCCACCTGAAGGTCAAAGATCTCGATAGCTCCGTCAGCTTTTATTCCGCCCTGTTTGGCCGCGCGCCGGACAAGCGCGAAGCCGATTACGCCAAATGGATGCTCGAAGACCCGCGGGCCAACATTGCGATCTCAACCCGCGGCGAGGCGGTCGGCGTCGATCATGTCGGTTTGCAGACGGACGACCGCGCCGGTCTTGAGGCAATCGCCTCGCGCCTCAAAGGCGCCGGAGCCGCGATGGTTGAGGAAGCGGACGCGACCTGCTGTTATGCGCGCAGCAACAAATACTGGGTGACAAGCCCCGACGGCGCCAAATGGGAACTCTATCACACCTTCGGCGACAGCCCGTCATTCGGCGCAGCGCCGGCGCTTCCGGCTGCTGAAAAAGCAACCACCAGCGCCTGCCGCGGATAAGATGAAAAATATCCTCTTTCTTTGCACGGGAAATTCCGCGCGATCGATCATGGCGGAAGCCTATATGGCCGCCAAAGGCGCACCGCATTGGCGCGCCTATTCCGCCGGGTCAAAGCCCGCCGACGCGCCAAACCCGCTTGCGATCGACACATTGTCAGGGCACGGCATAACTCTGGCGGACGCGCGCTCAAAGAGCTGGGACGAATTTGCAGCGCCCTCCGCGCCCGCGATGGATGTCATCGTCACTGTCTGCGACAACGCCGCCGGCGAAGTCTGCCCCATCTGGCCGGTGCGCGACGGCTGCGCGCCCGCAAAACTCCATTGGTCGTTTCCCGATCCCGCCGCCGCAACCGGAAGCAACGCCGACCGGCGGGCGGCGTTTGAAACCGTCTTCGCCGATATCAGCGCCGCCATCGATGCTTTCCTCGCCGCTGAACAAGCCAAGTAAAATCCATGATCAGAATACTTTGCGCCGAAGCGCTCGGAACCGCGCTGCTGCTTGCTATTGTGGTCGGCTCGGGCGTCATGGGCGAACGCCTTGCCGGCGGTAATGATGCGATCGCGCTTTTAGGCAATACGATCGCAACCGGCTCCGGGCTCGCCGTTCTCATCTTGATTTTTGCGCCCGTCTCCGGCGCGCATTTCAATCCGGCGGTAACGCTGGTCTTCCTGACGCGGCGCGAGATTTCGCCGCAATTGGCGACCGGGTTCATCCTGATGCAGATCATCGGCGGCGTTCTCGGCGTCATGTGGACGCATGCAATGTTTGACATTGAAATCCTTCAGGTCAGCCTCAAGGCGCGCACCGGGATCGGCCAGGCGCTTGGCGAGGCGACTGCGACTTTCGGTCTGATCCTGACGATCCTTGGCTGCATCCGCTTCCGGCCCGACAGCGTTGCTTACGCGGTGGGGCTTTTTATCACCGCCGGTTACTGGTTCACGTCGTCGACATCATTCGCCAATCCCGCGGTGACAATCGCCAGAACCCTCACCGACACTTTCGCCGGGCTTCGGCCGGTAGACGCGCCGGCTTTCATCGCCGCGCAAATCGCCGGCGCGCTCGCCGCCGCCGGC
>JBGSVH010000084.1:0-2671 GCA_041753055.1 Parvularculaceae bacterium | reverse complement strand
ACGTCGGCCCTTGCGCCGGCGCCAGCGCGCTCACGTTCCTTGACGTCAGCGAGAAGCTTTTGATGATGGGCGATGTATTCAGACCCGAGCGCCAGGATCGCCTGATGAACCGCGACGTCGTGATAGGCGGCAAGCGCGGCGAGCGCCAGTTCATTGATGCGCGCGTCAATCGTGCGGGCGCTTTCGACATGGCGCGCTTTGGCGCTCTTGATGCGCGCGAAAGTTGCGCCGCCATCGAAAATGAGCTGGCTCGCGGTGACGCCAATATTGACCTGTTCGTCGGGCCTCAGCGATTCAACGACATTGCTGGTGCCCGTATTGAAGCGGCGCGCGATCACATAATCGGCATTCACATCGGCTGACAGCCGCGGATAAAGCGCAGCGCGCGCAGCTTTTGTCTCGGCGCGCGCGACTGCCGCCTGCGACGTTTGAGCGGACAGCACCGGATGGGCGGCGATCGCCTTTTGAATGTCGTGGTTGAATTCGTCGTTGACGCCAAGAACGTCGAGAACATAGCCTGCGCCGCCGAGCGCGCGCGCAAGGGCGGGTTTGGCGGCCACCGTTTCCTTTGGATAGAGCGAGCCTTCGGCGGCGGCGCTGACCCCGGCCGGCGCCAATAACAACGCCGCAGTCCCCGCCAGCAATTTCAACCGCACCCGCGCCATACAACCATCACTCCACTCGCGGCGGGGCAGGACCCTCACCGCATGGTTAACGGTTAAGGATTAGGGCGAGTGTGTAGACAAATTCTTAACCACGCTGGCGCGGGGCAAAGGAAGCCCGTGAATTCCCCGTCATCTTTCAGCGTTTGGCGTATTGGCGCAGATGCGCCGGCAAAGGCGGGGCGTAAGGAGATGCGCGGTTTGACCGGGCGGGCGGCGGCTCCGGGTCCGACGGAGGCCCTTGGTCGGACGGCGCCGCGGTTTTGCCCGCCTCGACAGCCGCAGCGACCGAGCGCGCAATGCCGACGCAAATCCCGCACAGCATCCAGTGCACCTCGGCGATCTGAGCAATCACGTTGGTGGTCGTTGCAATCGTCAGCATGAAGCCGACGAGGGCGGCGAACCAGCCTTGAACATAGGCGGCGTAATCCGGATCGAGCCGCCGCGCCGCGCCGATCGAGCGGTAAATGCTGAGCAGCGAAAATCCGCTGACGCCGACAAAGAGCGCCAGCCCGACCAACCCCTTGTCGAGCGCGACCTGGAGGTAGGAATTGACGATGTCGATAATGCCTTGCCCCTGCACGAGCGACTGCATTTCGGGCGCTGTGAGATAATCCTCGGACCCGAACCAGGGATGCGTCATCGCGTAGGGCCATGCGACTTCAAACAGGCGCTGGCGATAGTCGATTGTTCCCGACTCAACATTGCCGACAAAGGGCAGCATCTGGATCAGCTCGTCGCCCATCGGACTGACCGCGATAATCGGAAAGGCGACGCAGCCGATCATCGCCAGCCGGACGAGATTGCTCATCGGCTTTCCGGTGGTCATCGCAAAAGTGACGATGGCAAGCGCCGCCCCGACCCAGGGGCCGCGCGAAAACGTCGTGATCAATCCAGCGCCAAGCGCGCCAAAGGCGATCAGCGGCAAGAACCGCCGTTTGGCGGTTGTCACCACCGCCGCCATCACCGCCAGACCGACAACGAGAAAAAGGCCGAAGGTGATCGGCCCGAATACCGATGCATAGGCGCGCAAAAACCCGGACCGGGCCATATAGCGGGCGTTGAATTTGATGTTCCAATTGTCGATCGCGTTGATGAAGACGTGCCAGTGCAGCACGGTTTCAACGACGGCGACGCCCGAAAGCGCGATCAGCGGAATCGCATAGGCGAGCGTGCCGATCTTCAGCCGTTCCGGCGTCCAGCTGTAGCGGCTGAACACAAGATACGGCCCGAACGCCGTCAATATATAGGCGGTCGAGCGCCGAAATCCGTCGGTGATGGTTGTGTCGCGAAACGCCAAAACCAGCGACAGAATGGAAAACAGGATGAAACAATAATCCGCCAGCGCGCCGGCGCCGTGAAATTTGCGGTTTTCCTGTGGCGCGAACAACAACGGAAAGAGGATGACAACGGCCAGAATATTGAACGGATAGAGATTGAGGAAATTCCGGATGCCGCCAAACCCCGGCACCAGCGCGTCCGCAGCCGGGATTGCGAAAAGCAGCAGCATGTAGAGCGGTGGCTTTTCCCGTGACGTTGCGCCCATCATGCCGGCGATTAGCGCCACGACGAAGAGCATGAACCAGAAATTCGGAATCATGAAGGCGGCGATGGTGACCGCGAGATAGACATTGCGCCAACGGTCGATGATCCGCCCGTCGATGATCTGGCTGAACGCCATGCGCGCAAAGACAAAGGCGCCAAGCGACAGCGTGAAGACGACAATGAGTCCCTTCAGCGGCTCTATCATCGCGTCCGACCCCCGCAATTTCCGGCTTTGAGGTAAAAGCGGCGCATCAAAGCGTTATTCCCCATTCGCGCTCATAATCGAACCCATAGACATCGCGCAGGCGCTGAAGATCATCGGCGAGCGTTGCTGTCAACGCCGCTGCTTCTTCCGGGTAAAGCGTGAACCGGCCTTTTGCCGCGGTCGCGGGGCGGGTCTTGAGGCGGAGCCGGTCGCGAAAGGACTGCGGGGTCAGGGCCTTGGCGGCGGCGCGTAGCGGCGC
>JBGSVH010000083.1:0-13899 GCA_041753055.1 Parvularculaceae bacterium | reverse complement strand
AAAACGATTTCGCGACGGCGCCGCCGACAAAACCAGAGCCGCCAGTAAGGAAGATTTTCATGGGAGAGCGCTGCTGCCAGCGAAGAAAATGAGTGGAAGGCTGAAACGACCCGGGCCGAAACTCGTTACGGCTGCTTCCTTCCGGACCTGACCGGGTTGGCGAGAGGTCCGTCCGCCAGCCTTCCGGGGGGCTATATCTGCGCTCAAAGCCGTGAAGGCAAGAGGGCGGATTGTGATCGCCGGCCCAATCTCCCGCATGCTAGGCCAAAGCCGCAATATGAAAGCCTCAATACCAAGGGATCGAACGCCATGATCAAAAGACTCGTCCCGTGGGCGGGCGGATTGTTCATTTCAGCGATATTCCTCGATTCGCTGCGCTTCAAATTCGCCGGCCACCCAACCCCGCGCCATATTTTCGAGACGTTGAGGGAATGGTCCGGCATTGGCCTGTTCTACCCGGCGGGGCCGCGGATCATTGGCCTTGGCGAGCTTGCCGCTTCAATTCTCCTGGTGGTCGCGCCGCTCGTCCTTCTCGCGCTCAACAACAAGCGCCTTGCCGATCTTTCGCAGTTCGGCGGCGCGCTGATCGCCATCGGCATCATGTCGGGCGCGATTTTTTTCCACCTGTTCACGCCGCTCGGCATTGAAACCCCGGTCGAGTGGGCAAGCGGCGCGCCGACGAAATTTTCGCCGGCGCTGTTTTATTCCGCCTGCGCCAGCTGGGTTTGCGCCGCGCTGATCCTTGTCATCCACCGGAAATCCTTACTGGGGGCTTGATTGGGCGCTGGATCGGGCGCTGGCGCTTGAGCGCTCTGGCGGCTAAAGCGCGGTGATGACGTCAGCCGATTTTTCGATCGCCTTTGCCGGCAACCGCCTCGACCGCGCGTCGGATGCGCGCGCTGATCCGGACTGGATCGCCGCGCGCCTTGACGATCCGGCCAGCGTTTTCCTGCCGCTTTATCGCGGCGATCCGTTGATCCGCGACGGCAGAGCCGCGTTTTTGAGCGCCGGCGCGCGGCGCGAGTTCCCGGCCGATGCGCCGACGGTCTTTCTCGGGCTTGCCGGGGGCGTTGCGCATTTCGGCGTCGATGTCTCGGCGGCCCCGTCGCCGGAAACCGCGCCATTCGCCGATCTTGGCGCCTATCCGCCGCTGCGCGAAGCAGCCTCGCTGCTTCCGGGCGACGAGCTTGCCATCGTCGGCGAGGCAAAATGGTTCCTCGACTGGCATCGCCGCCATCGCCATTGCGCTGTGTGCGGATCAAATACTGAAACGAGGGATGGCGGCGCCAAGCGATATTGTCCCGAATGCGCGGCCGAGCATTTTCCACGCTCTGATCCTGTGGCGATCGTCCTTGCGGTCCACGAGGACGCCTGTCTCCTCGGGCGCAGCCCCAATTTCCCGCCCGGATTTCTTTCAGCGCTAGCGGGCTTTGTCGAGGCCTGCGAAACGCCGGAGGAATGCGCGATCCGTGAACTGAAGGAAGAGGCCGGCGTCACCCTTACATCAGTGCGCTACCAGTTCTCGCAGCCATGGCCGTTCCCCTCATCGCTGATGATGGGATTTGTCGCCGACGCCGAAACTCGCGACCTCAAGCTCGATGAAAAAGAAATCGTTGAGGCGCACTGGGTCGAGCGCGACGAGATCCGCGCGCTGATTGGCGGCAAACAACGCGAAGATCTGCGCCTGCCGCCGCGCTTCACCATCGCCCGCCGCCTGATCGAGCGCTGGGCGGAAGAAGCCTGAGGGTCGTCAGCGTCAGTTGCGGACGTAAAACACGTCATTCTGCACGACTGCGCCGGAATTGCGCATGATGACGTCGGAAAGCCTGACGCCGCTCAGCATTTTGAGTTCTTCACGCGTCAGATAGCGCTGATACCAGAAGCGATCGCCATCGCGCAGCGCCGAGAATTGCAGGGTCAGGATCGCCGTGAGGGTCTCGCCAAGCTGTGAGTCGCCGACAGCCGCTTCGGAAAGACCGCCGACCCACAAATCGACATCATCGACGGAGGCGTATGTCGCTGCGAATGCCGTCCGCAGCGCCGCGTCTTTGGTGACGTCGGCAAAGTTCCGATGGCGATTCAGCCCGAGCGCGGCGCGGACGTCATTGAGCCCGGGAACCCCATGGTCGCGGCCGCGATGGATATTTAGCGCCGCAAGATCGAAACCGCCGGCGCCCGGCGGTCCAAACAGAAAATTCCTGACATCGTCGATGATCCGGGCGTCGATCGCCTGATGGCGCTGACTTGAAAGGCCGCGATAGAATGGGTCGACGCTGTCGCGCGCCGTCAGGATTGTCGGCGCATTGAAAAAGACACTGCGCAGCGGCAGATCCCCGATCGAGCGGCCGCTCGCATCAAGCCGGCGCAGCATCGGGCTCAGCGCCGAATGGCCGAGCCTGTAGGCGGCGGCTGAAAACTCATTGCGGAGGCCGGCGTTGACGGTTGGATCATAGCCCCGATATTTTTTCAGCTTGCCTTTCGAGCCGAGAAGCGCCGGCAGAAATTCATCATAGGTGATGATCTGGAGCTCTGCGCCGACGAGGCGGCGGGCTTTCTGATAGATTTCTTCGTCCGTATAGGAAGGGTTTCGCGCGGCGACAAGATCGGCTAGCCGGTTATGTTCGCGCAGAAACAGCGTGTGAATTGACGTAAGGCTGACCTGCTCATTGCAGCGCACGTCGCCGGCGATGAACAGCGCCGTCGGATCGGGTGCGGGTCCATTGGCGTTCGGAAAGTTGTTGATATTGAACGGAAGCAGATCGCCGGCGCTAGTCTTCAGCCGGCCGCCGGAAAAACTGCGCAGTTCGGCCGCGCGCGCCTCGGTCGAGCCGTAGACGTTTGACGCATCGATCCATCCGCTGAGTTCGTTGAACTGCTGGCGGGGGTTGGACGGCCCGGTTCCGGTCGCCGGGTCGAATTCCGCTCGGCGAAACGGCATCGTGCCGCCGCCGCTGTCGAGCATATCGCCGGGCGGCAACGCCATATCGGCGGGATCGGCGATCCCGTCCGACAAGGTAAGATCGTGATCAATGAATTGTCCCCATTGCCAGATCCAGTCCGAGGTCCCGAACCGATTTGGCATGTCGCCAGACTGCGCGACAACTAAATTGCTGACGGTCCGCGGATTGGGGAGCGGCGCGCTGCTGAGGCCGGTCGCGCGCATGGCGGAAACGCCGTCCTCGTAATCATTCGGCGCAATCCGGACGAATTGCGCGCCAGAGGCATTCATTCGAGGATAGTTCCGATTGTTTTCAGACCCGTCGATTGATCGAACGTCGCCAAGCGCCGAGTGCGGCGCGTGCGATTTTGACGTCCGCTGGTGTTCCCCACGCGAGATATTCTGCGATTGCGCAAGCGCGCCTTCGCTGGCTGCAAGCAAGGCCAGGATCGCCGTTGACGCCAGAATTTCAAACCGCACCATCCCCTCGCCCCCAATGAACCGCAGCGCTGGCTATTATAGCCGAAGTTGAAGCGCTTCGCAGCGTGCAAATCGTCAAATTCAGACGCCGCAGCGCGAGATTTCGACGGCCATGGCGCGAAGTCCGGCCGATTGCCGCATCCGCCGCGCGATTTATTCGCGAAATCAGCGTTCGCGCGCTGACGGATATACGCCGAGAAGTTTGAACTGCGTCGAAAAGAACGCCAGTTCTTCAAGCGCCAGTTTGACATTGGCGTCTTCAGGGTGGCCTTCAATATCGGCGTAAAACAGCGTCGCGGTGAAAGCGCCATCCTGCATGTAGCTTTCAAGCTTTGTCATGTTGACGCCGTTGGTGGCGAAGCCGCCAAGCGCCTTGTAGAGCGCCGCTGGAATATTTCGCACCTGAAAAACGAACGTCGTAACGACGCGGCGATCGCGGCCGGGATCGCGCGCGTTGCGCGCCATCACCAGGAACCGCGTCGTATTGTGACCCGCGTCTTCAACATCGGCCTTCAGAACATCAAGGCCGTAAATTTCCGCCGCCTTTGACGAGGCGATGACGGCTTCGTCCATGTGTCCGCTTTCGGCGAGCTGGCGCGCCGCGCCGGCGGTGTCGCCGGCGATTTCCGCGCGAACCCCCGGCTTCGAAAGCAGCCCGCGCACCTGTCCGAGCGCCATTGCGTGACTTCTGATGACGCGGATGTCTTCAAGCCGCGCGCCCTTGCGCCCCAGCAATTGGTGGCGGATCGGAAAGAAGTGTTCGGCGACGATATGAAGCCCTGAATCGGGAAGCAGGTGATGGATGTCGGAAACCCGGCCTGCAAGCGAGTTCTCGATCGGCAACATCGCCGCCGCCGCCTTGCCGTCACGCACGGCGGCAAGCGCCTCTTCAAAAGTCGGACAAGGGAGCGGCGCAAGGCCGGGCGCAAAAATCTCGCAGGCAAGATGCGAATAGGCCCCGGGCTCGCCCTGGAACACGATTGACGCCCTGGCCTCTGATTTCGATGTTCCTGATTCCGTTTCTTTGGCTGCCTCGCCCATTGCGCCTTTCTCCATGCGCTGCCGCCCCGCGCTTACCTCGACCCTTGCCGCATCAGCGTTGCGCCGACAAGCGCCAATAAAGGGTACTGGGGACCGCGCGCTTAGGCCGCGCCGGGCGCCGCCGGCCCTTTGCTTGCCGTCCGCCCTGACCGCCGGTAAAAGGCCCGCCAACCTTCCCGCCGCCAACTTTCGAGGGGCCACGATGCAAGACCCGATGTTTTTCAACAAAATCGCCGCAGCCATGCTGGTTGCGCTGTTGTTGTTCTTCGGTCTGCCGCAGATCGCGATCGCGCTTCGCGGCGGTCACCATGGGGGCGGACACGAGGCGGAAGACGCCCATCCCTTCCCGCAATACCCCATCGCCTATGCCAGCGATGGCGCGGCCGGCGGTGAAGCCGCAGTGCCGGTTGATTTTGCGACCCTGCTTGCTGCCGCCGATCCGAAAGCCGGGGAGCGCCGCGCGGCGCTCTGCAAGTCCTGCCACACTTTCGACAAGGGCGGCGCCAATGGAACCGGACCGAACCTTTGGGGCGTCGTAAACCGCGCTGTCGCCAGTCATGAAGGCTTCAACTATTCCGGTGCGCTGAAAGCGGCAGGCGGCGCGTGGACATTTGATCGCCTCAGCGCGTTCCTGGAAAATTCGCAAGGCTATATCCCGGGATCCGCGATGGTGCAGCGCTTTCCCAAAGCCGAACAGCGCGCCGAACTGCTTGTTTATTTGAACACGCTGTCAGACAGTCCGGCGGCGTTGCCGACGCCGGCTGCGCCCGCCGAGGAAACCGCGGCGGAACCGGCGGCGGAACCGACAGAGCACTAAGGCTGACCGTTCGCGGCGCGCCGCCCGAAAGCGGGACCTTGAAAAGTTGGGTGGGGGGCTGGAGCGGGTAGCGGGAATCGAACCCGCGCGTTCAGCTTGGGAAGCTGACAGGCTGCCATTACATCATACCCGCGGCCAGATCCCCGCGAACCGGTGGATTGATCCCGCTTCCGGCGCGCACTTGTCAAGGCAGGGCCAGTTTTCCGATCCTGACAGAAATTTGAGGGCCGAAACGCTCGACTAGCGGCGCGAACCTCTCCAAGAATTTATGCAGGCGCCCTATCGGCGCCATGTTTGGACGGAAAGCAGGCGATTACAGCGCCAAGGCGCCTGCCCGCGTATCATCAAGGAGACTGCCATGTTGAAAACCCTCGCCCGCACCGGTCTTGCCGCCGCGATTGGCGCAGCGCTCGTTTCCGCGCCGGCTTCGGCGGGTGACAAGCGGGCCGAAGCAATGGAACTCGTGCAGGAAGCCGCCGAGACAATCACCTATTTTGCCGGCGACAGCGCTTTTGAACCGATGTGGTCGCTCGCCGACACGGCAAAAGCGGTGGTGATCATTCCCAATTCCTGGCGCGCCGGTTTTATCTTCGGCGGTTCCGGCGGCGACGCTGTGATGATCGCCCGCAACAAGGACGGCACCTGGTCGCAGCCGACTTTCTTTGTCGTCGGGTCGGGATCATTCGGTTTTCAGGCTGGCGTCGAGAAATCTGAAATCGTTCTCCTCGTCATGACCCAGCGCGGCATGGAGCATCTGCTTTCGACCTCGGTGAAACTCGGCGCGGATATTTCGATCGCCGCCGGTCCGATCGGCGCCGGGGCCAAAGCTCAGACTACGGATATTCTCGCCTTTTCGCGGTCGCGCGGCCTTTATGGCGGCATGACTCTGGAAGGCGCGCTCTTGAAGACCCGCAAGAATTTCAACAAGGCCTATTACGCCGCCGATGTCTCGCCAGCGGAAGTGATCTACAAGGGCGAGGTTTACAACCCCGCCTCGGCGGCCTTGCAGAATTCGGTGTGGCGGCTTGCGCACAAGGATGCGCCGGCGACACTGGCCCCGGCAGTAGCGCCAGCGGGGCATCCGGTTGATCCTTATACGCAGCAAGCACCGCAAGCAATTGACCCGAACGCACCGCCGCCCGCCAAAGGGTATGAGGACGACGCCGTCTGGGGCGCGCCGATCGAAAAACACGACTGACGCGGCTTTTCTCCATGATCGCGCCCGCCGCTGTTGCAGCGGCGGGCGTTTTTGTATCTGCTGCCCGGTGAACAGAGGCGTCAATGGCCGAACGACCGCCCAAAGAAATCGCACTTGAAGCGCGGGCGCAACAACAGGCGCGATTGTTCTCGCCGTCGGCCGCGCGCAATCGCGACGCCATTCGCGACGTCTTTGTCGCGGCGATGCCGGACGAGGGAACAATTATCGAAGTCGGATCGGGAACCGGCGAGCATGTCACTCACCTTGCTGCGGCGGCGCCCGCGCTATTCTTTCGGCCAGGCGACCCGGACGCCGCCTCGCGCGCGTCGATCGCCGCCTGGACAGCGCTTCTTGGCCTTCCGAACATCGCCGCGCCGCACGCCGTCAATGTATCAGAACCTGACTGGCATCAGGGATTTACCCTCGCGGCGGGCGTCCTTTCGATCAACATGGTTCATATCGCGCCAATTGAAGCAGCGCTGGGGCTGATGCGCGGCGCGGAGCAGATCCTTGGCGATGGCGGCCGGCTGTTTCTCTACGGCCCGTTTTCAAGAAACGGCGTGCATACGGCGCCGTCAAACGCCGAATTCGACGCATCGCTGAAATCGCGCGATCCGCGCTGGGGCGTCAGAGACCTTGAAAACGATATCGCCCCTATCGCCAGCCGCGCCGGGCTTAGCCTTGCCGCCGTCACCGATATGCCCGCGAACAATTTCGCGGTGATTTTCGAGAAAAAGCGGCGGCGCTAATTTGCGGGCTTTGGCATCACGCAATAGCTGGTTTCAAGTTCGCCATTGCTGTTTTTTTTCGCAACGATCGTATAGCGCTTGCCATAGTCAAACTTGACGCCGCACTTTGCCGGATTGGTGACGTGCCAGACTTTGGCAGTTTCTGGAACGTCGGCGCTCTTGCCCTTCAGCACGCGAAAAATCGTCGCCTGCCGCGCCTCGGCGCGGCGGCCGTCTTCGCCGAGAGTCATTTGCGCATCGCTGGCGATACCGGTGAATGAAACCAGAGTTTCCTTGTCGATCGCCGCACAGATGCAGCGCGCATAAGGATCCGCCTCGCGGCTCGGGCGAAAATCGCCGCCCGTGGCGGATTGCATCAAAATGACGGCGACGGCTTCAATGATCATGACCACATATTACCTGAAGTGCTTCGACAACTTCAAACCCTGTCCCTGATAATTTGAGGCGACGCCGTCGCCGTAAAGCTTCGCCGGACGCGCCGCCATCCTCTCATAGACGAGGCGGGCGACGAGCTGGCCGTGTTCCAGCACGAAAGCCGCATCGTGGCTCCTGACTTCAAGGACGGCTCTACTGCCATTGGGACCATCAGCGCTCCAGCCAAAACCCGGATCGAAGAAGCCGGCGTAATGCACGCGAAATTCGCCAAGACCGGGGCTGATCGGCGTCATTTCTGCGGCGAAGTCCGGCGGGATCGACAGCGCCTCGCGCGAGGCGAGAATATAGAATTCATCAGGGTCAAGGATGACAAATCCCGATTTCGGCGCGCCGATCGCCTCAAAATAATCCTCGGCCTCAAGGGCCCCCGGCGCGTCGACATCAATCAGCGCCGCATGCCGCCGCGCCCGCCAGCCGATTGGCGCGCCCGCCGATCGAAGATCGACGCTGAGGCCGATGCCGCCGTCGATGTCGGCGAGTCTGTTGATCAACGGCTCGCGGGCGTGCAGCGCTTTTAGCGCCGTATCGTCAAGCCGCGGCGCGCCGGATTTCAGCCGCAACTGGTTGAGGCTCGATCCTTCGCGCACCAGAATTGAGAAAGTGCGCGGGCTGATCTCGGCATAGAGCGGCCCCTGATAGCCGGCCGGTATCTCGTCGAAAGCGACGCGTCGCCCGCCAACACTGTCGGCGACAAGGCGGACAAAAACGTCGATGCGTCCGGTTGAACTTTTCGGATTGGCGGCGCCGGCGATATCCGCAGGAAGACGGAGAGTTTCTGCAAGTTCAACAACATAGACGCAGCCGCGCTCAAGCACGGCGCCGTCCGACAAATCAATTTCATGCATGGCAAGACCGTCAGCCAGACGATCGGCGACGCATTTTCCAGGCGGCGGCAAAAATGACGCGCGCACGCGCCAGCCGCGCCGCGCAATCGTCAAATCAATTGACGCGGGTTGCAACTGCCGCGCGCCAATCGCCCCGGAAAGGCGAATTGCGCCAGCCGTGATCTGACCAGCAATTTGCTCGGCGTTGAGGACGCCCATAACGCTCCCGATTGACGTGTGGGGGCGAGCAGAAGCCGCTTGCTGCAGCACAGTCAAGGCGCATGCCCGTAATTGGCGATTTTCTTTTGTCGATACCGCCTTGGCGAAGACGTGCGGCGCGGGTTAACGTATTTTCAATAGTCAAAAGAGCAGGACGGATCGTGCGCAGAAACTCGATGTACGAACGGGAGACAAACGGGATCAAGGTCAGCGTTCGCCCGACCTTTCTCGAGGGGCAGTCCGAGCCGGATGACGACCTCTATGTTTGGTCGTACACGGTGAAAATTCACAACGGCTCGCATGGCGATGTGCGGCTCAGGACCCGGCACTGGCTGATCACCAACGCCAAGGGCCTTACCGAAGAAGTGCGCGGGATCGGCGTTGTCGGCGAACAGCCGTTGATCAAACCCGGCGAAGGTTTTGAATACACATCCGGCGCGCCCTTATCGACGCCATCCGGCATGATGGTTGGCCGCTACGGCATGGAGAGCGCCGAAGGCGAACTGTTTGAGGTCGACATTCCGGCTTTCTCGCTCGACAGTCCGCACGAACGCCGCAAAGTCCATTGAACGAAGCGGCGGACGGCTGCAAAACCCTATGCGGCCCAATGGAGAGCGATGCCGGATCTGCGCCCAGTCTTGCTGGTGAGCGGCGCGTTGGTTGCAGCGCTTGGCGTGTTGATGCTTGCGCCGCTGCTGTTCGATCTTTTTGCTCCTGATCCCGCCGACCGCGAGAACTGGACGGCGTTTGCGACCGGCGCGATCGTGTCGATTTTTGCGGGCGGCGGCATTGCGGCGGCGAACGCCGGGCCAATCAAACAAATCGGCGCGCGCGAAGGCTTTCTGCTTGTCTCGGTGAGCTGGACCGCCCTCGTCGCCGCCGCCGCCATTCCCTTCGCCGCGGGATCATTTGAACTTTCCTACACGGACGCATTTTTCGAGGCGATGTCGGGCCTGACAACCACCGGATCAACCGTCATCGTCGGGCTCGATGACGCGCCGCCCGGTATTCTTCTCTGGCGCTCGATGCTGCAATGGCTCGGCGGCGTCGGCATCATCATCATGGCGTTTGCCGTTTTGCCGGCGCTCAAAATTGGCGGGATGCAGCTGTTCAAGGTCGAGGCGTGGGACACGTCCGAAAAATTCATCGCCAACGCTGCAACATTTTCACTGGCGCTGTCGGCGATCTATGCATTTTTCACCGCGCTTTGCTGTCTGTTTCTGTGGGCGGCCGGCATGTCCGCATTCGACGCTGTCAATCACGCAATGACGACGGTCGCAACCGGCGGCTTTTCAACCCGCGACGCGTCGCTTGGCGGTTTCATTGCGACAAGCGGCGCGCCAATCGATCTCATCGTCACCTTGTTCATGATCATCGGCAGTCTGCCCTTCGGCTTGTTTCTTGTCGCGATCTTGCGCGGACAGATCGGGCGATTGTTTGGCGACAGCCAGGTGCTGTTCTTTCTCGTCCTTGTCGCGGCGTTCACAGCGATCATGCTCTTTTACATTTATAGCCGTTTCAACGTTGATCTGTTTACCGCCTTTCGGCTGGCAATCTTCAATGTCGTTTCAGTGATGACCGGAACAGGGTTTTCGACGGCGGACTACGGCGCGTGGGGCGGATTTGCCGTCGGATTTTTCTTTGTAATCCAGTTTATCGGCGGCTGCGCCGGATCGACGTCGTGCGGCCTCAAAGTGTTCCGGTTCCAGATCGCGCTGGCGGCGATGCGGCTGTACGCCCGCCGTCTCGCCCACCCCAATGGCGTCTTCATCGCCCATTACAACGGCCGCCCGGTCAGCGACGATGTCTTCACCTCGGTGCTGAGCTTTTTCTTTGTCTATTTTGCGAGTTTTGCGACGGTCGCCGTCCTGCTGTCGACCTTTGGGCTTGACCCGCTGACGACGCTTTCTTCGGCGGCGACGGCAATCGCCAATGTCGGGCCGGGCCTTGGGCCGGTTGTTGGCCCGTCAGGCAATTTTGCGTCGCTGCCCGACGGCGCAAAATGGATTCTGTCGATTGGCATGCTGCTCGGCAGGCTGGAATTTTTCACCCTGCTGGCGCTGCTCTCACCCTATTTCTGGCGCGATTGATCCGGCGTTTGGCGCTACAACGTTCCTGCGCTGAAAGTATCGCACGCATTGACGTCGCCAGTCTGATAGCCGGCGGTGAACCAGCGCACGCGCTGCGCAGAAGATCCATGCGTAAAGCTCTCCGGCGTAACGCGCCGTCCGGCGTTTTTCTGCAGCGTGTCATCGCCGATGGCGGTGGCAGCCTGCAACCCTTCCTCGATATCGCCGGCGTCAAGCAGGCCTGACGTGCGGTCGGCGTGATTGGCCCAGATGCCGGCGTAGCAATCGGCCTGCAATTCCATCATCACCTGAAGACCATTGCGTTCGGCTTCACGCGCGCGCGACTGCGCCTCACGCACCTGGTCGGAAATGCCGGTCAGGGTCTGCACATGGTGGCCGACTTCATGGGCGATGACATAGGCGGCGGCAAAATCGCCGGGCGCGCCGAAACGGCGCGACAGCTCATTGAAGAAATTGGTGTCGAGATAAACCTTCTGATCGCCCGGACAATAAAATGGTCCCGCCGCTGCGGACCCGTAGCCGCAGGCGGTCTGCGTTTGTCCGGAGTAGACGACAAGAATCGGCGGATGATATTGGCCGCCGCTCTGCGCAAAAATATCGGTCCAGACTTTTTCGGTTTCCGCCAGGATGACAGTCGAAAAGTCATAGGCTTCCTGGTCTTCCGCGGAGACTTCAGCCGGTCCTGACGCGGGCTGACCGCTGAGCAGCACCAGAGGGTCAATGCCAACGGCGCGAAGCGCGAAAAATCCGCCGACCAGCACGACGATCCCGCCAATGCCAAAACGGCTGAACACAAACCGCAGCAACAAGATTGCGACGCCCGACAGCCCCGCCGCGGCCGCGCCGCGCCGGTCTTCCACATTCTTGCTGCCTTCGCGGCCACGCCATTTCACCATCTGTCCGATCCCCGTCCGGTAACCAATTCGGCCGACACTATCGCCAAAGCGATGATTATTGTCGAGAATAGGGTTAACTGGCGGAAAGCTGAGGCGCTGGGGCAACGGCGCTCGACGAAGCGCCCGCCTTTTGGTCGTCATTCGGCCCGTTTTCTTGACTCGGGCGGCCCGCGCCGCGACTCTGAGGGCTGCGGCTTGGGGGCGCGTAGGTCAGGTTCATGGGTGGGTCGGAGCATTTCTTGCGCCTCGGGGCGGGCCTTCTCGTGGCCGCCCTTCTGGGCTTTTTGATCGCGCACCCTGACGACGGGAAGCGCTACACGCAAAAAGCGGTAGCGATCGCCGGCGATCCGTCGCCGATGACAGCACGCGTTTGCGAGCGCGGCGCGATAGCGCTCAAAGGACCGTTTGCGCCAATTGACGATATCTTGTCGGTATCGCCGCTTGGCGAGGTGACAGCGCCCGGAGAACAACTTCCTGCGCCGGCGATCAGGCTGAACACGCGCAAGGGCCGCAGCGCTTTTGACCGGCGGGTAACGAGCGCGCTGGCGCCGGCCAGAGCCGATATCATCGCGCTTGAACGCCACACCATCAGGGACGCCGATGGCGGCGCCGCGCGTCAGAGCTGGACGATACGCCTTGCGGTCTGCGATTCGATCATGATCGCCTATGACGACCTCGACTCGATTGATGAAACGATTCTCGCGCGCGCCGGCGGCCTTTCGAGCTTCCGTGAAATTGGCGGCCCAGATCATCTGGCGGCGCAAACTTCCCTGAGGGTGCGTCTCGGCGAAACGCTCGGATCCGGCGACGGCTTCGACGTCCTGCTCGAAGATCGCGCAGCGGCGCCGGCCGCGCTTGACCGGCCCGAACGCTACCAAAGCAATCCTTATGCGGAGGGTATCGCCATTTCGGCGCCGCCGGCGCTTCTTGAAGCAATCGCCGTTGACGCAAGCCGCATCCAGTGCCCGCTCGACTATCTTCCCGCCGACATTGCAAGTGACTGGAAAGCAAAGCTCGGTGACGCCTGGGGCATGCGCCGCGCCAAGGGCGAGAACGCCTGCCGGACAGCGCTTGTCGACCAGCCGGGCGCAGCTCAAGGCGCGTGGTTCACGGACGCCTCGCATAATGGTCGCACCTCGAAAGTAAGCGCGATCGCACTGGCTCCCGACACCATCGATCCGGAACGCATGATCTTCGCGCTGCACGGGCGCGTTGCGTCGCTCACGGCGGAAATGGTCGGCCTCAATCCGATGCTGGACGAAGCGCGAGAGGACGCCGCGCGCGATTTCCTGACATTTGAGCAGGGCGACGGGCGCATCAACCAGGCGTTTGACAAAGTGCGCCACGGCGAGACCTATTGCTATGAGGGGCTGCGCGCCAACTTCGTTGGCCCCCGGATCAATGCGGTCATTCTCCTGTCGATCGAGCTGCATAGCGCCGCGCCGCTGATGCGCGTCGAGGCGATCGGAACCGCGCAGCGCTGTATCGATCTTCCCGACCCTTGGACTTTCTCCGGCGCCGAGACGACGTTCTACCGATAAGACTTGGCTACCAATAAGACTTGGCTATCGCTGAGGTCTGGCGCCCCGGCCGCGCTACTCGCACCAGGGATCGTCAGCGCCTTCTGCAATCGCCAGACCCGCGTCGAGAAGCGCCGCGGCGACATCGGCGCCGCTTGCAGTTTCGAGCCGCGCATCGACGCGCCCGCCATATTTATCATGGTCGATATCACGCAGGATGACCGCGCCGTCGCCAACCATCGCTTCGACAAAGCTCTTGGCCTTACGCCCCAGATCGCGCTCGTTCTCACATTGCGGCCGGAAAATTTCCGGCGCGTCAACGCCGAGGAGCCGCACCGAAACCGACACATATTGATCGACCCAGATTTTCGCCGAGACGCGGATGGTGTCGCCGTCAACGACCCGCTCGACCTCCGCCTCAACCGGGCCAGCGATATCGCTGCGCGCCATCGCGATTTGCGGAAATGGCGTTGCCGCCACAAAAAGTAGTATGATCGATCTATATGCAACCATTGATTGCATCAATAACATGTTCATGGTCTGTTCCGCAAGTGGAAGCGGCCCTTTGGAGGTCAGAAATCGACCGCGCGGCCCTTTCTTTCCCAGTCGCCATAGCGGGTCGGCTCAGGGCCCGCCGGGCCGCCGTCCTCAGCCGGTGCTGCTGGCGCCAGCGCCTTACGCCGGGCCGCCGC
>JBGSVH010000082.1:0-68827 GCA_041753055.1 Parvularculaceae bacterium | reverse complement strand
CCGCCGACCGCGCGCCACCCCTGAAGAGGTGAACGGGAACAGGGTGCCGATCAGTCCGGTCGTACGGCCCGACCAGACCGCGCGGTACACGCCGTCAGTCTCGACCATTTCCGCCTGGAGTTCGCCGACATCCATCCCGCCCCAGCTGAGCACATAAACCGCTTTGACCGCGTCGTCGGCAAATGCGGTACCACCCGCCGTGCCGAGCGCGAGCGCGTAGCCGAGAGCGCCGAGCCGTAGTGGCACCACTCAAATTCCCCATCTTGCACCCTCAGGGGCGAAATGCGGCAGGCCTGCCTGGGATCAAGCACCGCCGAATGTGTGATTCCTTGACTTTTGCAGGTGCGCAATTCATTTATGAGCTATCGCATCAGCGACCCTCGGTTTCCGGCCGCGTAAGGGCACCTCCTACAAGGTGCTTCCTGCCGGTGACCCAGTCCTCCTACCAGACAGCCCAGGCACGCGGGGCGTCGATCCAGTCCCCCCTGTGGCGGTAATGAGCACCGCGGATCCTGCATAGGCCGCGCAGTGCCATCCTGCTTGTATCGAAAGTACCCTATCTTGACTGAATTTGCCGATCTCGGCCTCGCAGCCCCGCTGCTCGACGCCCTGACCACCGAGAACTACACGACGCCGACGCCGATCCAGGCACAGGCGATCCCTTACGTGCTGGAAGGCCGCGACCTGTTGGGCATCGCCCAGACCGGCACCGGCAAGACGGCGGCGTTCGCGCTGCCGATCCTCGACCGGCTGGCGCGCACCAAGGCGCCGCTGCTCCCCAAATCGCCGCGCGTTCTGGTGCTTGCGCCGACGCGCGAACTGGCGGCGCAGATCGCCGCCTCGTTCTTCGCCTATGGCCGCTTCATCAAAGTGTCGGTTGCGACCGTCTTTGGCGGTACGCCGATCAATCGTCAGATTCGCGATCTGCATCGCGGCGTTGACGTTCTCGTCGCAACGCCCGGCCGCCTCATCGATCTCATTGACCGCAAGGCGGTGATGCTGAACCGCGTTGAAGTCGCGGTTCTCGACGAGGCCGACCAGATGATGGATCTCGGTTTCGTGCCGGCGCTGCGAACGATCATGCCGCTGATGCCGAAATCGCGTCAGACGCTGTTGTTCTCTGCGACAATGCCGAAGGCGATCGCCGCGCTCGCCGACCAGTATCAGGATCGCCCGGTTCGCGTTGAAGCGGCGCCGGTTGCAACCACCGCCGAGCGCGTCGAGCAATTCGCGACCTTTGTGCGTCAGGGCGACAAGCAGGCTTTGCTGACCCTGACCTTGCAGGACAAAAACGTCAGCCGCGCGCTGATCTTCACCAGAACCAAGCACGGCGCCGACAAGGTTGTCCGCAGCCTTGAAAAATCCGGTCTCCGCGCTGCCGCGATTCACGGCAACAAGAGCCAGCCGCAACGCGAAAAAGCGCTTGAAGCGTTCCGCGCCGGCAGGACGCCGTTCCTCGTTGCAACCGATATCGCCGCCAGGGGCCTCGACATTGATGCGGTCAGCCACGTCATCAACTACGAAATCCCGAATGTGCCGGAGCAATATGTGCACCGCATCGGCCGTACAGCGAGGGCAGGCGCAGAGGGTGTCGCGATCTCCTTTGTCGGCGAAGATGAACGCGGTTATCTCCGCGACATTGAACGCCTGACACGCCAGCGCCTTACCATGGCGCCCTTGCCAGAAGGCTTCGCCGCGCCCGGCGCAGAACAGCGCCCCGCGCCAAGAACCCCGCATCGCGGACAGAGTGGCAAGAAATTCCCCAACAGGAATGCCGACAACAAAAATCGTGCGCAGAAAGGCGACGTTCGCGGCAAGGACAATAACGATCCGCGCCGCGACATCGCCCATGGCGCCAACGAGAATATCGCCAACCGCCCGAAGCGCGGCTCACGCCGCAGACGCTCGCGCGGCCCGCAAGGGCCGGGTATGGCGGCGGCGTAAGCTGTAGCCCGACTACAGCCGCTCATCACGGCGAAAGCTGGGATGAGCGGCAGGGCGCTTTGCCCGCCTCACCCACCATGAAAATAATCATAGATCCGCTGCGCCAGCGCTTCTGAGACGCCTTCGACGGCAGTCAGATCTTCCTTTTTCGCGCGGGCGATTTCTTTCGCCGAGCCGAAGTGATTCAAAAGCGCGCGTTTTTTTGACGGGCCGACGCCGGGGATGTCGTCGATCGGATTTTGCCCCAGCGCTTTCTTTCTTTTGGCGCGGTGGGCGCCGATGGCGAAGCGATGCGCTTCATCCCTGAGGCGTTGTATAAAAAACAGAGCGGGATCGCGGGGGCCGAGCAGGAATGTCTCGCGGCCGGGCATGACGATCTGTTCGCCAACGGCGCCCATGGTGCGATCGACGCGCTTTTCACCCTCTTCATTTTCGCGGCGCGGCTTGGCGACGCCGATGACAGCGACGCCCTCACTGGCGGGATCGAGGCCCAGTTCCTCAAAGACGCCGAGCGCTGCGGACAATTGCCCCTTGCCGCCGTCGATGATGACGAGGTCGGGGCGGGTTTCCTCGTCGTCTTCTTTCATCATCCGTGAAAAACGACGCGTCAGAACTTCGCGCATCATCGCGTAGTCGTCGCCAGGGGCAAGCTCCGCCGATTTCATGTTGTATTTGCGATAGTGTTTTTTCTCGAACCCGTCAGGTCCGGCGACGATCATCGCACCCACTGCGTTCGCGCCGGAGATGTGAGAATTGTCATAGACCTCAATCCGGCGTGGCGGCGCTTCAAGGCTGAGCGCCTCGGCAAGGCGCAACAGTGATTTTTGCTGGCTTGCGCTCTCGGCCATGCGCCGCGACAGCGCCTCGCGCGCATTCATCAAAGCCTGATCCATGATCGCGCGCTTTTCGCCGCGTTTCGGGCTGGTCACCGTCACCTTGCGGCCTGCTTTCAAACTCAGCGCTTCAGCAAGAAGATCGGCTTGATCCGGCGGCTCGCTGGTCAGGATCAGCGCCGGCGGTTCGCGTCCGTCATAAAACTGCGCCATGAACGCGGAAAGAATTGCCGGCGTTTCTTCCTCGCGGTCGTGCTTGGGGAAGAAGGCGTGATTGCCCCAGTTCTGACCGGCGCGGAAAAAAAAGACCTGTACGGAGGTTTGCCCGCCCTCGGCGTGGATCGCAAAGAGGTCCGCTTCGTTGACGCCTTCGGCGTTAACGTCCTGCGTCCCTTGCACATAGGTGAGGGCCCTGATGCGGTCTCGAAGGCGCGCGGCGCGTTCAAAGTCGAGCTCTGCGGCCGCCGATTCCATTTCCATTGACAATTGCTGCTGAACCGATTTTGAATCGCCGTCGAGAAAGGTCTTCGCCGCCGCGACCAGCTCCGCATATTTTTCGGGAGCGACAAGATCAACACACGGCGCCGAGCAACGCTTGATCTGGTGCAGGAGGCACGGACGCGTGCGATTGTCATAGACGCTGTCGGTGCAGGACCGCAGCAGGAATGCTCTTTGAAGCGTGTTGAGCGTACGGTTGACGGCGCCAGCGGAGGCGAACGGTCCATAGTAGGCGCCCTTGCGTTTTCTTGCGCCGCGATGCTTGAGGATTTGCGGCGCGGCATGATCCTCCGCGATCAGAATATAGGGGAACGACTTGTCGTCGCGCAGAAGCACATTGTAGCGCGGTTTCAACTGCTTGATCAGATTGGCTTCAAGCAATAGCGCTTCGGTCTCCGTTGCGGTGACGACGAATTCCATTGACCGCGTTTCGGCGATCATCCGCATGATGCGGTTCGAATGGCCGCCGGCCTTGGCGTAGGACCCGACGCGGTTCTTGAGCTGCCTCGCCTTGCCGACATAAAGAACGTCGCCATCGGCATTGATCATGCGATAAACGCCGGGCTTCGCCGGCAGGCGCGAAACCTCATCGGCGATCAGCGCGGCGCCGGCAAGTTGGTGAACAAACGGTTCCTGTTGGTCAGACATTTCCGGGGGTCCGGTTAAGGCTTCGTTATCATCGATGACCATACCGTAATGCGGTATCGCCTCGTTGCGTATGGGTCAAACGATGGATTCGAGAGACGATTTGAAAGGCGCGCTCGGCGCGTTCGTATTGTTCGGCGTTGTCGCCGCCGCCGGCGTGCTTGCAGCCTATGCAGCCGTCGAGGATTATGCGCGGGCCCGCGCCAGCCAGTCCTGGCCGGTCGTCGAAGGCGTCGTGCTGAGCCGCAGCAAGGACGCAAACGATGTCCGTTATGCGTGGTTCGACGGCGCCCAATCCCATACCGGCGAACGTATTCGGTTCTGGACGGGCGCGGCCCACGCCAAAGGTGAAGTCTATCAGCCGGGTGCGGCGGTCAAGGTGCGTGTTTCGCCCGAAGACGGCGCGCTGGCGGTGATTGAGCCCGGCGGATCGCCGGTAATCTTTGCGGTCGTTCTCGCCTTTGGCGCATTTCTGGTTTTCATCGGTCTTGCCGGCATTATCCGGCTGACCATGCTGATTGACGGACTGGCGCCTGCGCCCCGCGCCCGCGATTTCGAGTTTGCGCCGGCGGAATAATCAGGGCGCGGCGTAGAACGCAACGCGCTCGTTGAGCGTCGGACGCGCCAGTTCGACTTTATAGAGCGCGGGCGCTTCTTTGGCCGCTTCCCTGAAAATCCAGGCTGCGGTGTTTTCAAGCGTCGGCCGCTCAAGCCCCGGAATTGCATTCAGCAGGCGATGATCGAGTTTGGCGTGAAGTCCGTCGCAGATCGCCCGCAGCTTTGCATAATCGATAATCCATCCCTGGGCGCCCAGGGTTTCAACCCGCAAGGTCAACGTCACGACAAACGAATGGCCATGGATGCGCGCATAGGGATGATCTTTGTCGCCGCCGGCGTTGTCGGCGAGATCATGGGCCGCCTCAAATGTAAACTGATATGATTGCTCGTACACGGATGGTTATGCCTTAAGAAGAACGCCGTTGTCAAAAAAACTGACTTCACAGCCTACGGAATTGGTGTCGGGGTAAACGTTTGTCTTTTCAGACCGGACAATTGCGCCCTTTGCGCCGTCGTCGCGGCAGATAGTCAAGATCGCCTCGCAGAGCGTCTCCTGCAAGTTGATGTGCCGATTATGAACCAGAGCGGCGATTTTCGTTCTGAGAAAATCGTAATCGATGACTTCCGAAATCTTGTCTTCATAACTGGCCCGGCGGGAGAAGGCGACGGCGATCGAGACCGTCACAGGCTGCGGCTTCAACCGTTCGAAATCATGAATTCCAATCGAAACGTCGAGCCGGTACCGGTCGAGAATGATATAGTAATACGCGTCATTCAGTAATGGGCGGTTCATTGATGACCCCGGCTTGAAAACATGATGTCGTGATCGGAGGCGACCATATGCTGGCCGTTATCGACGAGGAGCGTCTGCCCGGTGACCGCTTCATTGTCGAGAAGAAAAGCAACCGCGCTGGCGATTTCATTGATGTTGATCGGGCGTTGCGCCAAATTGTACTTACCGGCGACGGCGCGGAATTCGTCGTCCGTCTGGGCGCCGCTGGGCAAGGTTAGCCCTGGCGCGACGCCGTTGACGCGAACGGCGGGGGCGAGGGCCTTTGCCAGCAGGCGTGTCGCGCCTTCGAGGCCGATTTTCGACATCGTGTAGGTGAAGAAATCTGCATTCAGATTCCAGAGTTTCTGGTCAAGGATGTTGACGACCGCCCCGCGCGCGCCCTTCGGAAGCGCCTTGGCGAATGCACGGGCAATCAGGACTGGCGAGAGGAGATTGATCGTTTGGTCGCGCCGCCAGTCTTCGACGGTGAATGTTGACGCCTTGTTGAACTCGAAAATCGAAGCGTTGTTGACGACGGCGTCGAGCGGCGCGCCGAGCAATGAGGCGGCGCGCGCCGGCAAGGCTTCCGCGGCTGCCGGATCTGCAAGGTCGGCGTCGATCGCAAGCGCGCCAATTTCGGCGGCATGCTGGCGCGCATCGTCGGGAGAGTGATGATAGTGAACGACAACGCGCCAGCCATCACGCGCCAGACGTTCGGATATGGCCGCGCCGATCCTTTTGGCGCCGCCGGTGACGAGGACGCTTCGGGCCACGGTTATCCCGCCGCCGTCGCCGCCGCGGCGATGAAGGCGACATAAGCGAGTACGAATACAAGACCCGTCAGCCGGCCAATATCACGTCGCAGAAAGATGAAAAAAGCAAGGGCGAGGGCGGCGGCGACCATTGCCGGCAAATCGAGCTGCAACGAGGCAGTGCTGAAGGGTGCAACGCCCGCAATGCCGGCCGCGCCGCCAACGGCGAAAATGTTGAAGATATTGGAACCGACAACATTGCCAATCGCGACGTCGGATTTTTTGTGAAAGGCTGCGGCTATTACCGTCGCCAGTTCAGGAAGCGATGTGCCAAAGGCGACAATCGTCAATCCGATCAATTCCTCCCTGACGCCGAGTAGTTCGGCGAGCGACGATCCGCTGCTGACCAGAAGATGCGCGCCAACGGGAAGGCCGATCAATCCTGCGATGACGTAAAGCATGGTTGCGCCAATATTGTCCTTTGCGCCCCCCGTATATTCGGCAACTTCATCGAGAACAGGATCATGGCCCCGCGTCTTGCGCGCCATCAGCGCCAGAAAAAGCACATATAGAATGATGCATCCGAAGAACACGGCGCCGATTGTCTGTTGTAGCGCGCCGTAGGAATAGGCGACTGTGACGAGCGC
The DNA here is from genome assembly GCA_041753055.1 of Parvularculaceae bacterium. Taxonomy (GTDB): domain Bacteria; phylum Pseudomonadota; class Alphaproteobacteria; order Caulobacterales; family Parvularculaceae; genus Amphiplicatus. The sequence continues at coordinate 62,178 of JBGSVH010000082.1, read as the reverse complement.
GGCGGTTGCGACCAGCATGGCGACGCCATGGCGCCGCAACCCCGGAACATGCGCCGAAATCGGATAGACGAGCGCCGGCAGGCCAAGCACAAGCAGCACGTTGGCGATGTTCGATCCGACGATATTGCCAATTGCAATGCCCGGCTGGTGCGACAGAACCGACGTCACCGAAACAACAAGTTCCGGCGCCGATGTTCCAAAAGCGATGATGGTGAGGCTGACGAGGAGCGGCGGAATGCGCATCGACGTCGCGAGCCCGACAGCGCCGCGCACCAAAAGGTCGCCGCCGACCAGCAGGACCGCGAGCCCGAGCAGGACAAGGAGGGAGTCAATAATCATGACGGCCGGAAATCATGAATGTCGGACAGAAAATTGGCGGCGAGGGACTGACGGATTTATCAGTCGCCGACGCCAACGCCTCAGTCGATGCGGCCGGTCGCGGCGATATTCAAGACCGCCATGACAACGATAAAGCCAACAATCATATAAAGTGCGCTCATGGGATCCCCTTAAACCGAACGAATTCCGCTGCTTATAGGCGGATTGCCGGGACGGACGCAAATCGGCGGTGTGGATCGGTTCGGAGCGGCAAGGTTGAGCCATGGTTACCGATTTACGTCCAATTCCCGGAAAAAGCGGCTCTTGGGTGACACGCCTTCTCAATGAACGAACCGTAATTTCAAATGCGCCGGATTTGGGTTGCGCAAGAGGCGGATAGGCCCGCTGGCGGCCGGGTGAGGACTAAGGGTGGGAGAACGGGGCGGGCGCGATGATACAGGAGACAGCGGGGCTCTTCGACCAGGCGATCATCGCGCCCCCTTCCGACCGCCGACTGACGCAGCGGCTGCTTTCAGTATGGGCGCAGGCGGCAAGGGGATCCTACCCGAGCTGGGCGGACATGCGTGTCGTCGATCTTGGCGCCGACTGGAATTGGGTTTTCGTTGTCGACCTGAAACAGTCGGTCGGCTTTCCTTATTTTACGTATCTCGGTTCTGAGCTCGCCAAACTGTCGGCGATTTACCTGCAGGGCCAGACGGACTGGACGCTGTCATTGCTCGACATGGCGACGGTCAATATCGAGGCGGCCGTTGCGGCTGAAGGACCAAACCATCACGACAGTGAGCTGACGCTCTGCGACGGGCGCAAGGTGATGTTTCGCTGCATGACGGCGCCGCTCGCGGAAGACGGCGAAACGATCAGCCACATTGTCGGTTGCGCCAGCGGCCGTCTGGCTGAGGGGCAAACAGTCGGGCCTCGCCTCAAAGCGATCTAGCCATCTGGTCGCCGCGCGCCCAGCGCAATTGCTTCATGAATTCCATAGTGTCAGGGTGAGTATTCCGCTTTATGGGATCCTTGCATGCCGCTCGATATCGACTTCGTCCGCTCCCAGTTTCCAGCTTTCGATGAACCGTCGCTGAAAGATCAGGCGTTTTTTGAAAACGCCGGCGGGTCTTATGCGTGCCGTCAGGTGATTGACCGGCTGACCCGTTATTACCGCCAGCGAAAAGTCCAGCCCTACGCCGCCTATGAGGCATCGCGTCTTGCGGGGGAAGAAATGGACGAGGCCCGTTCGCGTATGGCGGCGATGCTGGGCGTTGCGACGGACGAAGTCAGCTTTGGCCCCTCGACAACCCAAAATACCTATGTTCTGGCGCAGGCGTTTAGCCAGATGCTGAAGGCCGGCGACGCGATCATCGTCACCAATCAGGATCATGAGGCCAATTCCGGTCCATGGCGCCGGCTGGCGGAGCGCGGCGTTGAGGTGCGCGAATGGCAGATCGACCGCGACTCCGGTCATTTGCCGGTTGATGGCTTGATGCTGCTGCTCGACGAAAAGGTGAAACTCGTTTGCTTCCCGCATTGCTCTAACATTGTTGCCGAAATCAATCCGGTTCAGGAGATAACGCGGCTTGCGCATGACGCTGGCGCTTATGTCTGCGTCGACGGCGTTTCCTATGCGCCGCACGGATTTCCAAATGTCGCAGCGCTCGGCGCGGACATCTATCTGTTCTCGGCGTACAAAACCTACGGACCGCATCAGGGCGTCATGGCGATCCGCCGGGCGCTTGGCGAAGTGCTTCCCAATCAGGGGCATTTTTTCAATGCCGGTAGCCTTTACAAGCGATTCACGCCAGCGGGGCCGGACCATGCGCAGGTTGCGGCGTCGGCCGGCATGGCGGATTATGTCGACGATGTTTACGCGCACCATTTGACCGGCGACGCGCCGCCTCTGGATCGCGCCGCAGCCGTTCACGATCTGATGCGCGCGCGCGAGATTGAATTGTTGCAGCCGCTGCTCGACTTCCTGTCGGAGAAAAACTCCGTGCGCCTTCTCGGTCCGAATAAAGCGGCGTTGCGGGCGCCCACCGTGGCGCTGGTCCTTGGCGAACCGGGCGAGGCGGTCGCCGCAAAGCTGGCGCCGTATGGGATCATGTGCGGCGGCGGGGACTTTTACGGTGTCAGATGCCTGAAAGCGCAGGGCGTCGATCCTGATCACGGGGCGCTGCGCGTCAGTTTTGTGCACTACACCGCGAATGAGGAGGTCGAGAAGTTGATGCGGGCGCTTGATCAGGTCTTGTAGCCGGGGACATGCGTCCAGGTTGACTATCTCCGGCGCCAAAACCGCATTGGCGGGCCGTTGGGCGATCTTGGCAGCCAGTCTCTGTTTACCGGCGGCCGTTCGCCGCCTTGCCCGTCGCCGCCCTCACGATTAGGGTCCGCGCCAAATCTGGATTGTCGGGCGGCGGAGACCCTCATGACCAAGGAAATCGGGCATTTCATCGGCGGCAAGCGCGTTGCGGGAAGCTCCGGACGCTTCGGCGATGTGTTCAATCCGACGACGGGCGAGATTCAGGCCCGCGTCGCGCTCGCGGCGAAGTCCGAGGTCGGGCGGGCGATTGACGACGCGGAAAGAGCCTTTCCGGAGTGGGCGGCCACCAATCCGCAGCGCCGGGCGCGCGTCATGTTCAAGTTCAAGGACCTTGTCGAAAAGGACATGGACAATCTTGCAAGGATGCTGTCGTCGGAACACGGCAAGATCCTCCCTGATGCGCGCGGCGACGTGCAGCGCGGCCTTGAGGTCATCGAATTCGCCTGCGGCATCCCGCATCTGCAAAAGGGCGAGTACACCGAGAGCGCCGGACCCGGCATCGATGTCTATTCGATCCGCCAGCCGCTCGGTGTTGTCGCCGGCATCACGCCGTTCAACTTCCCGGCGATGATCCCGATGTGGATGTTTGGCGTTGCGATCGCCTGCGGCAATACTTTCGTCAACAAACCGTCTGAAAAAGATCCGTCGGTGCCGCTGCGCCTCGCCGAGCTGATGATGGAAGCGGGGGCGCCGGCGGGCGTGCTCAACGTCGTCAATGGCGACAAGGAGGCGGTCGACGCTATTATTGAAGATCCGCGTGTCAAGGCGATCTCTTTCGTCGGCTCGTCGGATATCGCGCAGTACATTTACACCAGCGGCGCGACACAAAACAAACGCGTGCAGGCTTTTGGCGGCGCCAAGAACCATTTGATCGTCCTGCCGGACGCCGACATGGAAAGCGTCGTCAATCAGCTGATCGGATCGGCTTTCGGTTCGGCGGGCGAGCGCTGCATGGCGACGCCGGTCGCGGTTCCGGTCGGCGAGAAAACCGCGAACACGCTGGTCGAGATGCTGAAGCCCCGGGTTGAATCGCTTCGCATCGGCCCATCGATGTCGGAAGATTCAGATCTCGGCCCGCTGGTGACCGCCGCACATCGCGACCGCGTCGCCGGTTACATCCAGATGGCGGTCGACGAGGGCCAGAAACTCGTTGTCGACGGCCGTGGGTTCAAGCTCCAAGGCTATGAGAACGGGTTCTTCCTTGGCGGTACGCTGCTTGATCACGCAAAACCGGGGCACAAGACCTATAACGACGAGATTTTCGGGCCGGTGCTGTAGATCGTCCGCGCCGCGAATTTCGACGAGGCGGTCGCGCTGCCGTCGAAACATCAATATGGCAATGGCGTTGCGATCTTCACGCGCAATGGCGCCGCCGCGCGCGAATTTGCGGCGCGCGTCAATGTCGGCATGGTCGGCGTCAATGTGCCGATCCCGGTGCCGGTTTCTTATCACACCTTCGGCGGCTGGAAGCGGTCGGGCTTTGGCGACACCAACCAGCACGGACCCGAAGGCGTCAAATTCTGGACCAAGATCAAGACCATTACCCAGCGCTGGCCGGAAGATGTGCAGGGTTCGGAGTTTGTCATTCCGACGATGGGGTGAGGCGCTACGGCTCTATCGGTATATGCATCTGTGCACAGGGCGACGAGAGAGGATCGATGGCGATCGTTTCAGGAAAATGTCTCTGCGGCGCTGTCGCATTTGAGGCGGCGGCCGAGCGGGAGAATGTTGACGCTTGCCATTGCGCGCAGTGCCGGAGCTGGAGCGGTCATTACTGGGTTTCGGTCAATGTCCGTCGCGAGACCGTCAAATTCCTTCAGGGAGAAGAAAATGTCGGCTGGCATCGATCATCGGATCATGTGCGCCGCGGTTTCTGCAGGGAGTGCGGCTCGGCGCTGTTCTGGCAGCCGGACCAGCATCCGCAATACAGCCATATTTTCGCGATCAGCGCCGGATCACTGGACGCGCCGACAGGACTGAGGCTTTCCGAGCACATTTTCGTTGGCGAAAAGGGCGATTACTACGAGCTCGCCGACGGGCTACCTCAAAAGGCTGCGCATTAAGGGCATGACGCATTAAGGGTGGGGACAAGATGACAAAACTCACGGGAAATTGCCTGTGCGGCGCTGTGGCTTTTGCAGCGACCGGGGACAGGAACGACGTGACCGCCTGCCATTGCAGCCAATGTCGCCGCTGGAGCGGCCACCATTGGGCGTCGGTCAATATTCCCGCGAGCGGGCTCGTCATCACAAAGGGCGAAGATAGTCTTAAATGGTATCGGTCGTCAGACTATGCGCGCCGCGGCTTTTGCCGGGAATGTGGATCGGCGCTGTTCTGGCATGCCGACCGGCTCGAAGACCACAAGGACCGGATCGCGATTGGCGCCGGCTCGCTCTATGCGCCGACCAATTCCAGGCTTGCAGTCCACATCTTTGTCGCCGACAAGGGCGATTATTATGAGCTAAACGACGGGTTGCCGCAGAAGCAGACTTTTTAGGAGTTCAGTGTGTTCGGCATCCCCGAAGACGTTGCGCATTTGACTGGCCTTGCGCTCTATTTTGCGATTTTTGCGCTTCCGTTCATCCAGGAAGACGCAGCGGTCATTGGCGCTGCAACAGCGTCAATGCTCGGCCTCGCGCCGACATCGTACCTTGTTGCGGCAATCCTTGCCGGCCTTGTTTGTTCCGATGCGTGGAAATACTGGGTCGGGCGCCTCGCCCGGCGCTATGAGTGGGCGCACAAATTTGCGGAAAAGCCCGGGGTCTCGGTTGCCGGCGACCTCGTTCGAAAGGAATTCTTTCAGACGATGCTGACCGCGCGCTTTGTGCCGGGCACGCGCATTCCGACTTATGTCGCCTGCGGTTTTTTCCGGGCGCATTATGGCAAATACGTGCTGACGCTGATTTTGACCGCATCGATGTATGTGGCGATCATGTTTACGCTGTTTCATGTCGGCGGCGCCGTTGCTGGAGAGGCGGCGAAATTCTGGCTGCCGGCGATCGCGGTGACGATGCTCGCGATCTATATCGGCGTGCGCTGGTACACTCACCGTCAGGGCCAACACGGCCCGATGACGCCGCTGACTGAAGAGCGCGACCACCCGCTCCCCGGCATGCCCGGCTTCGACGGAACGCCGCTCGAAGGTCATGACGACGAAGGCAAGACAAGCGAACAGACGGACGAGCTTCGCACGGAATGACAAAGGCGCGGCCAGTCAAGGATTGAGTTGGCGCTTACCAGCGATTTAGGCATGCGATAGGAGGAGCGATCCATGGCGAAAGGGTACTGGATTGGCCATGTCGATATTGAAAATGCGGCCAATTATCCGGCCTACATGAAGGCGGCGCAGCCAGCCTACGACAAATACGGCGCGAAGCTGATCGTGCGTTGTGGGAAATTTGAGCAGGTCGAGGGCGCGGGTCGCAGCCGGCACGTCATTGTGGAATTCGCCAGCTACGAAGTCGCGGCCGCGTGCTATCATTCGCCAGAGTATCAGGCAGCTGCAAAAATACGCCGCGCCAATTCGATTGGCGACATTCTGATTGTTGAGGGCGAATCCGAATGACGGACGAAATTCTTTTCGATCATCTCAACGACTGGGGCGTCGTCACGCTCAATCGGCCTGAGGCGCTGAACGCGCTCACCTGGGACATGGTAAAGGCGTTTCGCGCCACGATGACTAAATGGGAGCGCTCGCCTTCTGTCCGCGCGGTGTTGCTGAGGGGCGCTGGCGATCGGGCGTTTTGCGCTGGCGGCGACATTCGCTGGCTGCATGACAACGCCAAAACAGATCCGGCGTACGCCTGCGAATTCTTCCGCGAAGAATATCGTCTCAATGCGGCGATCCATCATTTCACCAAGCCCTTCGTCGCGCTGATCGACGGCATCGTCATGGGCGGCGGCGTCGGCGTATCGGTGCACGGCGATTTTCGTGTCGCTGGTGATCGCACCTTGTTTGCAATGCCGGAAACCGGGATCGGGATGTTCCCGGATGTCGGCGGCGGCCATTTCCTGCCGCGTCTGCATGATGGTCTCGGGCTGTATTATGCGTTGACCGGCGCGCGGGCCAAGGCGGCCGACTGCATGGCGGCGGGTATCGCGACCCACTACGTGCCGACCGATCAGATGGCGGCGATGGCGAAGGAACTGACCGGCCTTTCACTCGGAAGTCATGGTCATGCGGCGATTGAATCGGTGCTTGACGGCTATGCTGGCGATCCGGGCGAGGCTCATGTCAATCAGATCCGTCCGGCCTTGAAGCGGCTGTTCTCAGGCCACGAAACGTTCGGCGCATTCCATGCGGCGCTGAAAGCTGACGGTCATGACGTCGCCGGCGATATGCTGCGCATTCTCAACCGGATGTCGCCAACGTCGCTGAAGCTTGCCTTTGAACAGCTGAAGCGCGGTCACGCGCTGGATTTCGATGACGCCATGAAGATGGAATTTCGTATCGCCCGCCGCGTCATGGAAGGTCATGATTTCTTTGAAGGCGTGCGGGCGCTGATCATCGACAAGGACAAGGCGCCCGTGTGGTCGCCGGCAAGCATCGAAGGCGTCAGCGACGCGGCGATAGCGAAATATTTTGAACTCCTGACAGATGAGCTGGTGCTGCCATGAAACTCTACGGATCTCTGACATCGCCTTTCGTTCGGGCGGTGCGTATCGCGGCATTGGAACTTGGTCTTGACCGCGAGATCGAATTCGTTGCGACCGTCGTCAAGCCGACCGAGCCCAATCGCGCCTTTGGCGAGGGCGTCAATCCGCTTCGCCGCGTGCCGGCGCTTGAAACCGATGACAGGAAAGTCTTCATTGACAGCCGCGTTATCGTGGAGTTTCTCAACAAGGCGGCGAAGGGCGACATCGTCCCGAACGGCGCGGCGGCCAGGATCGCCTGCTTCAACCGTCACGCGGTTATTGCAGGCGCGACCGAGGCGCTTGTCTCGGCGATGTACGAACAGCGCGTGCGGCCGGAAAAGTTGCGCTGGCCGGAATGGACAGCGGACCTCGTCGACAAGGCGCATTCAGCGCTCGACTGGGCTGAAGCGGAGCTTGACGATATGCCGGACGATTTCGAACTTGGTCATATCGGGCTCGTCTGTCTCATCGGCTACGCGCATCTGCGCTTTCCGGATATCGACTGGCTCGGCAGGCGGCCAATGATGGCGGACTATTGGACGAATGCTCAAACGCGCGCCAGTGTCAGGGACACAGCGCCGCCGTCGTAGTCTAGCTTGCGTGCGCCTTGGCGTCGACAATGCGCTGCAATTCCCGTTCGAACCGCGCCGCCGCATCGTCCCAGCTGTAGGAATGCGCCGTTTCATACGCGGCGTCCGACATTGCCTGCCACCTGTCGGCTGAAAGCGCCGCAATTTCGGTCAGGCGGCTTGCGAGCGTGGCGGTGTCGCCGACGTCAACAAGGAAACCATTTTCTCCGTCGCGGATAATGTCCAGCGGGCCGCCGACCTTGGTTGAAACGACCGGGCATCGGCAAGCCATGGCTTCAAGCGGCGGCAAGTGAAATCCTTCGGCGTGACTGGCGCACAACCAAACATCGCACTGGCCATAAATCGATTTGATCATGGATTGTTCAGGCGCCAAAGTGAATGACGCGCCATCCGGTAACGGCAGGTCCGCGGTTGGCGGCGCGGCGCCAAAGGCGACCAGCCGCGCGCCCGGAATTGCCGCCTTGCGTATCGCGCCGAGGCAATCGGCTACACCTTTTTTCGGCGCCGGAGAATAAAGAAATCCGATGGTGAACTGTTTGTTGCGTATGCGCGGCGGTGCGTCGAACAAGTCGCCGTCAACGCTGTTGTAAATGACCGGCACATCGGACGCGCCGAACCGCTGTTCCAGCACATCGCGAAGCGACTTTGAAATGGTGATCATGCTGAGCGGCAACCGGTAGCTGGCGCAGAGCGGATCGCCATCATCATCGGGAAAAACCCCGTGCTGGACGAAATAAGCCTTGGCGCCCTTTGACGGCGAGAGCCCGTTCACCCAATAGGCGGTTCGCCAGAATGTTGCGACGACGACATCCGCGTCCGGAAAATGCCGGTCGTCAAGCGCCTCCACGCCGTCGACTTGCCGATAAGGTACGCCCGCCTTGATCACGAAGGGCGAGAGGCGCGGGATGACGGGACCGTTGCGCGCGCTGAGCATCGAGGCGATGCGCTGGCGAAGCCGCCTTCGTTCCGGGCCGAGAAACACCAGCGAAACGTCATGTCCACGTTTTGCGAGCAGTTCCGCATAGGTCGATGTGACCCGGGAACCACCGGAAAGACCAGGCCGGTACATGGCAAATACTATCTTCATCACCCGACGTTGATCCTAAGCTTTGCCGTTCCGCGCAAGCCCCGACGCCGCAAATCCCAATGCGGCCGGTTACTTCCGCGCGGTGACATTATTCAAAATTGGGGTTAAGGGAACCGACACGTGATAATCCTCTGCGCGCGAGAAAAGATCATGCAAATCGCCTTCCTTGGACTTGGCAATATGGGCGGTCCGATGGCCGCAAATCTTGCAAAAGCAGGGCATTCGGTTCAGGCTTTTGATCTTTCTGCCGGCGCCGTCAGCCGCGCGGTAGAGGCCGGTTGCGTAAGGGCGTCATCCATCGGCGATGCGGTCCGGGACGCAGCGGTCGTCGTCACCATGCTGCCAGCGGGAAAACACGTGCGTTCCGTCTATCTCAAAGACGACGGCGTGATTGCGAACGCAATAAGCGGCGCGCTGTTGATCGACTCTTCGACCATTGATGTCGAGAGTGCCCGCTCCGTCGCAAAAACGGCGAGCGAAAATGGATTTTCAATGCTCGATGCGCCGGTCTCTGGCGGTGTTGGCGCCGCCGCGGCGGGTACGCTGACTTTCATGGTGGGCGGGGAGGCGGATGCGTTCGAACGCGCAAAACCGATATTGCAGGCCATGGGCAAGAATATTTTCCATGCCGGCGGCTCCGGCAATGGTCAGGTCGCGAAGGTCGCCAACAACATGCTGCTCGGCGTTACCATGATCGCAACCTGCGAAGCGTTTAACCTCGCCGAAAAGCTCGGCCTAAATGCGCAGACCTTTTTTGACATCTCATCAACGGCGTCCGGCCAGTCCTGGTCGATGACCAGCTATTGCCCGGCGCCGGGTCCGGTGCCGAACGCGCCGTCCAATCGCAGCTATCAGCCCGGCTTTGCGGCTGCGATGATGCTGAAGGACATGCGTCTTGCGCAGGAAGCGGCGCACTCAGCGAAGGCGGCGACGCCGCTCGGCGCGCAGGCTGAAGCGCTCTATGCGCTGATGGAAGCGGCCGGAAAGGACGATCTCGATTTTTCCGGCGTGATGAAACTCATCCGAGGCGATCTGTGATTGGCGCAAACATGAAAATGAGCCTTGCTGTTCTTCTCGCAGCCGCCGTAGCGCTCGCAGGCGCGCCGCCGCATGCAGAAGGGATGCCCGAATTGGCGCGCTGGGACGCGGAAAATGTCAGCGCGCTCTTGGATTTTGCTGAAGGTTTGGAGGCGGAAGGGCTCGATCCGGGCGATTACCCAACCGACGCGCTGAAAGCGGCCGTGGAAACGGGCGACGTCGTCGCCGTCGAACTTTCCGCAACGGCGCTGTTTGACAATATTGCGCAAGACCTTGGCTCCGGGGCCGTATTGCCCGAGCGGCGAGGCCGGTGGTTCATGCGTGAGCCGGCGCTCGATCCCGGGACGATTGCAGCGGCGATGGACAACGCTCTCGTTTCGCATCGGATCAGCGTTCAGCTTGAGGCGTTTGCTCCAACACATGCGCAATATGTTGCACTACGGGCCGCCCTTCACGCGACAGAAGATGAAGGCGACAAAAAAACCTTGCGGCTCAATATGGAGCGCTGGCGGTGGATGCCGCGTAGTCCCGGCGCGGATTATGTCTTCGTGAATATTCCTTCGTATGAAGTCGTACTTGTTCGAGGCGGCGCCGAAGTCGCGCGGAAGCGCGTCATCGTCGGCGCCAGGAAAACGCCGACGCCGCAATTTTCCGCTTATATTACTGGCGTTATTTTCAATCCGACCTGGTTTGTGCCGCCGAGCATTGTCGCCGAGAGTGTGGGGGCGTTGATGAAACGCGACCCGGAAAAAGCGGCGCGGCTAGGCTATTATCTCGGCCCCGACGGCGGCGTGCGGCAAAAGCCAGGACCGGATAATGCTCTGGGTCAGGTAAAACTGGCGATGGCGAATCCTTATTCGATCTATCTTCATGACACGCCGGGCAAGAAGGCGTTCGAGCAGGAAAAGCGCGCGCTCAGTCATGGGTGTATTCGGGTTGATGATGCGTTGGGATTTGCGGGCGAATTGCTTGGACCCGAGTGGACGAACGAGGTGATTGCCGAACTGGTTGACAAAAAGACGACGGTAACCGTCGACCTTTACGAGCCACTGCCGGTCTATATCGGATATTTCACTGCCGCCGCGGATGCAGAAGGAAGCGTCATCCATTATCGCGACATTTACGGGTTGGACAGGAAACTGAGTGAAGTTGCGCAGGCTAAATCTGGCGCTGGAGAGGATCAGGCGTTCGGAAACTGCGCGGCGGCGGATGCCGGTTAAGCGTAGAAACTGGAAAATTTTCCGACATAAAGAAGCCGGCCAGCCCCGAGTGTTTCTATCACCGGCGCCAAATCGGTCTGCTGCAAGGCGAAACATCCCTCGCTGCGGCCGAGTTTTCCATATTTGGCGATCATATCCCTGCTGACATACCACGCAGGGTGAATGACTATCGCCCTGGCTTCGGCGTTACTGTTTTCGGCGTCGAGTCCGGAAAGGCGCATGGCGCGGCCATATTTGCCATTATATTGCGCACCGGTCAGATACGCCCCGCGCGACGTCGCATACGACCCCGGCGCATTGGAAAATTTCTGCAGCCATCCGCTGTGCGCCGGATCGGAGCCGCGTCCATGCGCAGTGAGGTATGAGGTAGTCTCGCCCGATTGAAGATCGACAAGATGAAAGCGCGGCTTCCAGGACGGCGCCGCAAAATCAATCAGGCCAACGCGATCGGCGTGGCGGATCTTTGCGGCGTTCTGGACAACTACGCGGCGCGCTTCGACCAGAATTGCGTGACCGTTCAGTATTTTGTTATCTGCGAAGGCGGGCGCCACACTGCCTGCCGTTACAGCGGTCGCAAGGCTCGCCCGCAACAATGTCCGACGGTCAATCGTCAACCCAATGCCTCGTCTACGCGGAAGTGAACTTTCAAGATAAGCCGGATTTCTGCAATGCCAAGGGCAAATCCGGTCTTATTTTCGCGTTAAGGATTAGGAAATTCCTGCGTCGCCTTACAGCATTCATTGCGCCTTCCTGGCGATGCCGAACGGATATTGACGTTCCACCTGAAACGACAGACCGGCGGCGTTGCCCCGCCGCCAGACAACGCGGGCCCGGCGGCTTTCGCCCGTCATCAGGATTTTCAAGGTGACGAGATCCGGCAGGGCGCCTGCGCCGTTGAGTTCGACCCCAGCGCCATTTGTACTCACATCAACGACAATGCAGTCGAGTTTGACGCCCCCGGTAACCGTCAGTCGTCCCTGCCTGAAGACGGGTTGGCGAAGCTCGGTTCGATTGGTCACGGGATTGCGCGGCGCCGGGTCGGCCGCTACCGGCTTTGCTGCGGCGATGGTCGCGATTCGGCGTGCAATCCGGTCGGCAATGGCCGAATCTCCGCTTCTCGAATGGCGTATGGTTGTAATTGCCATAACAATGCTCGTTATACGGGTATCTGGTTAACGGACTCCTTTCAGCTTGAAACGCCCTTGCGCAAGACAGCAGTCTCTTTAGGACCTCGGCCAGATGAGAGAATTCAGCGAGACAGCCGTAAAGCCGAAAAAATTCGGGGCGACGCTTGCCCGGATGGCGACGATCCTCTGGCGGCCGGAGCTGGCGCGCTGGCGCCCGCGCATGGCTGGCGCCATATTGTTGACTTTGGCGGCGAAAGGGCTCGCCGTTGCAGCGCCGGTTTTCCTCGGCGCCGGCATTAACCGCGTCGTCGATGGCGCCGGCGCATCGGCGGCTGCTGCGCCGTTTGTCTTTTCATTTGTGCTGTTTGCGCTGGCCCGGTTTTTGTCAAACGGCCTGCCGCAGGCGCGCGACGCCTTCTTCACGCGGGTTACCCAGGACGCCAATCGCGTCGTAGCGGTTGAAGCGTTCGCCCACGCGCAGGCGCAATCGCTGCAGTTTCACCTGACACGGCGCGCCGGCGCGATTTTCCGCATCATTGAGCGCGGCGCCGGCGCCATGGAATTCCTGTTGCGGTTCCTCGCCTTCAATATCGGTCCGACCGCGCTTGAGCTGGCGCTCGCTGCCGGCGTGATGGCGGCGCTTTATTCCTGGACGCTTGCAGCCGCAGCGATTGCGACAGTTGTTGCTTACAGCGTTTTGACGTTGATGATCACCGAATGGCGCAATGCCCAGCGGCGCGCAATGAACGAGGCCGACACCGAGCTTCGCGCCATCACCATGGATACGCTCACCAATTTCGAAACAGTGAAGGCCTTTGCGGCGGAAACGCGGGAGTCGGCGCGCTATGACCGCGCCATGCAGGCTTATAATGATCGTTTTGTCACGCAATCGCAGTCATTGGCGCTGTTAAACGCCGTACAGGAACTGGTGATGACGGCGGGGCTTCTCGCAGCGGCGTTAATTGCATCATTCGCCGTGCGCGACGGCTCGCTGAAGCCGGGGGATATCACCGCGGTGATCCTGATGCTGACCAATATCTACCGGCCGCTCAATATTCTGGGCTTTGCCTGGCGCGAGATCAAGCAGGGGGCAATCGATATTGAAAAGCTGTTCGACCTTCTTGACCTGAAACCTGAAATCGAAGATCGCGCAGATGCGGCGGTTTTGATCCCGTCGCGCGGCGCGATTCACTTTGAGAATGTTTCTTTCACGCATGAAGGACGTGAGGGCGGGCTTCACAGCGTCGATCTTGATATTCCGGGCGGCGCTTATATCGGGATCGTTGGACCGTCCGGCGCCGGCAAGTCGACGATCCTGAAGCTGTTGTTTCGGTTCTACGACCCTTTGCAAGGCCGGATACTGATTGACAGTTTTGATATTCGCAATGTCACGCAGCAATCACTGCGCGCAGCGCTAGGTCTTGTCCCGCAAGAAGTTGTCCTGTTCAATGATACGCTGCGATTCAACCTTGCCTATGCGCGCCCGGAGGCCAGCGACGCCGAGATCATGAAGGCGGCGGAACGCGCAAGGCTTGGGGCATTTATTGCTAGCCTGCCGCAAGGTCTCGGCACCAGGGTCGGCGAGCGCGGGCTGAAACTTTCAGGCGGAGAAAAGCAGCGCGTTGGCGTCGCCCGCGCCATTTTGCTCGATCCGGCAATTCTGGTTCTCGATGAAGCGACATCCTCGCTCGATTCAGAAACCGAGAAGGAGGTTCAAACAGCGCTTGCCGAGGCGGCCCGCGGACGGACGACAATCGCGGTTGCGCACCGCCTGTCCACGATTGCGCGCGCCGACATTATTTTTGTTCTTGACGAAGGCCGGATCGTCGAACGCGGACGGCATACCGATCTGCTAAAAAATGCAGGACTCTATGCAGCGCTTTGGAGTCAGCAGACGCATGGCGGCGATACGGGCAGGGTAGACGCCGGGCCGGTTTCGGCCGGTTAGGCGCTTTTCGATCTGGCGGTGATTGCAGGCTCAGTCCAACGCACGATCATTGTCCGCAAAGCGTCAGGTTTCACCGGCTTTGGCAGGTAGTCGTCCATACCTGCATCAATGCAGCGTTTTCTGTCTTCGGCAAGCGCGTGCGCCGTGACGCCAATAATTGGTGTCTTGCGACCGTCTTGCGCTTGCAACGCGCGGATATGCGCCGTTGCTTCAACGCCGTCCATTTGCGGCATCGAGATGTCCATCAGCACGATATCGAAGTCGTTTCTTGCGTAGAGGTCGACGGCTTCACGCCCATTGTTTGCAATTACCGCTTCGCAGCCGATTTTTTCCAGCATGGACGCGATCACCATCTGGTTGACGACATTGTCTTCGGCGACCAGAGCGTTGACCCGTATGCTTTCGTCTGGATTCGCCGCTGGTCTGGACGCGCGCTTCAATGCCTCAAGCGTTGCAGCAGCCCGGTCCGCCGCGCGGCCACGCAGGCACGACACGATTGCATCAAGGAGCATGGACGAACGGGCGGGTTTGACGAGATAAGCGTCAAATAGTGATTCTGGGTCCTTGCCTGGCTTTCCCTTTTGTCCCGCCGATGTAAGTAGAATTAGGGGTGTCGAAAGCGTCTCTGCGTTTTGCCGGAATTGGCGTGCAAGGTCGATCCCGTCTGTATCAGGCATTTGCTGATCAAGAACGGCAAGATCGAACGGCTCACCGGCGCGTGCGGCGGCGACCGCCGCCTCAAACGCTGAGCCAGCGTCGCCAAAAGCAACGGTCGCCACGCCCCAAGCCCTCAGTTGCTCTGACAAGATATCGAGATTGACCTTGATATCGTCGACGATCATCGCTTTGACGCCGACAAGGTCATCTGCAGATGGCATGATGTTTGGCGCGCTGGCGTTGATGACGAGCGGCGCCCGTACAGTGAAACGTGAGCCGACGCCGACTTTGCTCGACGCTTCGATTTCGCCGTCCATGATGTCGACAAGTTTTCGCGTGATGGCAAGACCGAGCCCGGTGCCGTCATGCCGTCGCGCCGATGAATTGTCGGCCTGTTCGAAGGC
This sequence comes from Parvularculaceae bacterium, assembly GCA_041753055.1. Taxonomy (GTDB): domain Bacteria; phylum Pseudomonadota; class Alphaproteobacteria; order Caulobacterales; family Parvularculaceae; genus Amphiplicatus. The sequence continues at coordinate 46,822 of JBGSVH010000082.1, read as the reverse complement.
GATAAAAATCGAGTCGAGCTTGTCGGCAGGGATGCCGCATCCGGTGTCTTCGACAATGATTTCAATGTCGGCGGTTTCGCCGCGGCGCTTGCCGACGATCGATACAAGCACATGCCCTTTATCGGTAAATTTCACGGCGTTGCCAACCAGATTTGTCACGACCTGACGAACCCGGCCGGGATCGCCAAGAAATTGCGTTCCAAGCGTTGGCTGGTATCTTAGCATCAGCTCCAGGCCTTTTTCCTGCACGGTCAGGGCAAGCAGGGCGATGACGTCCTCGATTGTCGCGCGCAAGTCAAACGGTTCGTTGACGACCGTCATTTTCCCAGCTTCAAGTTTCGAAAAGTCCAGAATGTCGTTGATGATGGTCAGCAGGTTTTCGCCGCTGTTTACGATCACCTGCACCATCTCACGCTGACGGGAACTCAACGCTGTATCAAGGAGCAGCGAAGACATGCCGACAACCCCGTTCATGGGGGTGCGAATCTCGTGGCTCATATTGGCGAGGAAAGTTGATTTGGCGCGATTGGCGCCTTCCGCCGTTTCTTTTGCCGCGGTAAGCTCAAGGTTAAGCGATTCAAGGTCCTGTTCGCGCTGCTTGATCTCCGTTATGTCGCTGTAGGTGACAACATATCCGCCGCAGGGCCTGCGGCGGACTTTCTCCAGGATGACCTTTCCATCTTTCTGGCGACGGATTGCGCTGAAAACGCCGTCTGCCGTCAGAGCCTGCTGCATGGCGGCGTCATACGCTTCGCGCGTCTCATACGGGTAGAGACCGTGGCGAATGCCAATTTCGAGGATGTCCGCAATGCTGCGTCCGACCGCCCATACGGCAGGCGGTAACCCGGACATGCTGGCGGCCTTGATGTTGACCGTTTCGATAACGTGATCGTCGCCGAAGACGACGATGCCCTCCGCCATCGATTCAATGACTTCGTCGAGAAGGATATTTCGATTGCGAAGTTCGACCGTCCGATTTTCCACTTCCGCTTCGAGTCGGGTGTTCGCCTGTAACAGCAGCTGGCGATTGGTCTCGGCGTCCCGCCTGGCGGCGATTTCGGCGGTTACATCACGGCAGGCGCCGCGATAACCCAGGAAGGCTCCGTCCTCGGCGAATACCGGTTTGCCGCTGCGTGCGATCCATAGAGACTTTCCGTCATCGAGTTTCAGTTCGCTGATTTCGTTCTTGAATGGTTCCCGGCGAGCTAACGTTTCGTCGTGACGGAGTTGAGCGTCGTTCGTTACGCCGCCGCGGTGTTCACCCATGCGGCGGCCGATGAATTTGGCGTGAGAAAGGCCGGTCAGTTGATCAGCGCGCTCAGAGAAATAAGTGTACCGCAGATTGGCGCCAGCTTCCCAGAGCCAGTCTGACGCGCTTTCCGCAAAATCCTGAAACCGTTTTTTGCTTTCTTCGATTTCGCGGCGCTGTGAGATCCGTTCGGTGATGTCGGATGTCCAGCCCCGAACGCCAAGATATCTGCCATTTTCATCAAAATGGTGACGCATCGATGAGGAAATCGTCCTGACTTCACCGCCAGCGTCCCAAACGTCGTACATATAATTGCGAATGTCACGATGTTCGGACAATGCTGCACGCAAGTCGGCGCGTTGCCATTGTGGCCCGGCGTAAAATGCGTCTGTAAAGACGTTGCTAATCGGTAGACCGATTATATCACCGGCGGATTTTCCCAAGAGCGCGTTGATCTTTGGCGACATATAGGTGAGCCGGTGATCGGCGTCAGTCTCCCATGCCCAGTCGGACGCCATTTCCATGAAGCTGCGAAGGGTCTCTCGCGTGCGGGCCGCCGCTCCGAGATTTTCTTCCCTTTCAGCGCAGACTTCGCGAATGAGAAGGTCATGCCGGGACAGGAGCTGCGCGCTAATGATGGCGCCGAGCAGCAGCATGATCGCCATTGCGGTCAAACTGCTTTCGCCGGACATTGCGAGGCGCAAGGTGAACGGCGCCATGCACAGAATAATGACGCGCCGTGATATCCGGCGGTCTGCGGCAAGCGACATGCCGCCGCCAATACCGCACAGGACCACCCACGCGATAAGGATGATATGTTGGGCTGGCGTCGCCACCTCGAAGAATGAAAGGGCGACGAGTGAGCAGACGATGGACTGTGCGTAGGCCAGACCCCCAGTCTTTTCGAGCAGCCGCCGTTTCTCAATCATCGACATCAGGGAGGGGTCAAGTTTCATCCAGTCGCGCGCCTGAAGTCCCGCAAACGCGACATAGACAAAATAGGCCGCAGAAAAATATGGCAGCAGTTCGGAATGGACAGTCAAAATGACAAAGGCGGTGGAGATCGCTATGGCGATGTTGACCGGCGGGATCTGCCGCTTGAATTCAATCGTGCGACGGTCGATCACCATCTCGGGCGTCTGCAACGCAATTGAATCGCGTCCCAGGATCTGTCTCACGAATGGCGGCATGGTTGGCTTATTCACCCCGATATCTTCCTCTGAGCGTAGCGCCGGAGCGTTAAACGGCGGTTTACCAACAGCGGCCAAGGTCTGACGCCACCCGAATTCAAAGGAGGGGCGCACGCGATGCCGCTGACAATTCCATCAGACCGGCGCGAATTTAACGGGTTCGAAGGCTTTTTTGACGCGACGATTGCGCCTTACCTCGCAGAAAAAGAGCACGAACGCGGGGCGGCGGTTACGAATGTATTAATTCTCGGCGGCGCGACTGCCGCGCTGTCGTTCTCGCTTGCGCTGTTCGGGCCGTTCGGCGGCGCGAACCTGCACGCGGCTGTATTTCTGGGGTTTGGCGGCGCTTCGCTGGCGATGTGGTTATTGAACCGCGCCCGCGCCGATATCACCCATGGCCTGCTCCGGCGGATCGCGGGGAGGTTGGGGTTCACCTATACCGGCAAGCTTGAACGGCCGAACTATTATGACGACTTCCGCCGGCTGAAACTGTTGCCGGGTCATAACCGGGAGGAATGGGAGGACGAAGTCAAAGGCGTTTACGAAGGAAACGGATTCGTCCTATGCGAAGCGCACCTCAAATTCAAATCATCGGGCAAGAATTCCTCAACCAGAACGGTGTTTCACGGCCAGCTGTTTATCATTGACTATCCCAAACGCTTTCTCGGATCGACCGTCGTGTTACGGGATGCGGGCGTACTCAACTCGCTTGGAAAGCCGGGCAAACACTATTCGCGTGTTGGGCTTACTTCGCCAGCATTTGAAAAAGCTTTTGAAGCGTGGTCGACCGATCAGGTCGAAGCGCGCGATCTTCTTGATCCGATCGTTCTTGAGCGGTTTCAGGAACTTGAGCGGCTTTATGGCGGCAAGAAGCTGCGTGCGGCGTTCAATGGCGGCAGGCTCCTCATCGCGCTTGAAACCGGCGATCGCCTGAATATCGGCACGATGTTCGCGCCGCTGCATGGCGCGTCGCGGGTTGAAACCATCCTTGCCGAATTTGACGCGGTTTTCGATCTGATCGACATCGTGCTGAAGCGGCTCGAGGGGCGGATCGAGGGCGCTTTTTCGGTCACTCATGTGACCGGCGCCGAGCGCGCCTGAAATCTTTCTTTGCGATGTTGTCGAATGACCGCTGCGCCGCGCCATCGACCCTATCGTCCCTGGCGACGGTCTGGGTGCTGAAGCCAGAAGGCTATGAAAAGGCCGCCATCGGCGACAACGGCGTCAATTGTCTGGTCACGCGCGGGTGGAGCGCGCCTTTCGACACCGCGCTCTTTGGCTGGGAAAAACTCGTCGCGCCGGTCTGTTACGATGCGGTCGCTTCCGGCGCGCCCCTGCACGAGCAGTTCCTGCGCGCCGAGCTTGGCCTGAAAGGAAAGTCTCATGACGAGATCAAACAGGAAGTCTACGCCGCTTATGCCGACGGACGCCTGCATGCGCTGACGAGCGTCGGTCTTTCCTACATGTATTCAGACGCGCAAGTGCTTGGTCCAACGGTCGGCCACTGGCATCCGCATCTGATGATTCATGCGCCCTACAATACCGGCGCGCTGCTGGGGCCGAACACGATCACCAGCGGCGACGCGCTCATCGTCGAAGGCGAGGGAACGCCGCGCGCGATCATTGCGGTCCCGGTGAATGGACGTGCGGGCCACATCATGGCGGTTGACGGGCGTCAACCCTGAGACTTCAGACCGGACGGTTGAAGCGCATCAGTGGCTATGAGACGTCGCCGCGGGGTTGCGGCGCGGCGGCCATTTTCTGACCGCTTTGTTCTGCGATCCCACGGAATTAAGGAATTGCCGCACGGCGTTTTGCTGGTCGCCGAAGGCGCGCAAGGGAACCTGCGCGACGGTCTTGTTCCTGAATGACAATCGAACGACCCCGCTATGCTCGACCGCCTGATCGATTGCGGCCCAGTTAAAACGCATGGTGCGCTCGCCGGCGCTTGAGCAATTGCGAATGTAAAAATCATCGTCGCTAATGATGTAGTATGACTTTCCCGCAATCCCTACGATATCGGCCAGCTTCTCGTGACGTTTCTGAACGAGGGCGATCGTCACGATCGGTCTGACGATGCACACGCCAACGATCGAGATCATCGCAAGGACAATCGCAAGGGCAAACAGGACGAGCGCTATCGCAGGGAGCGCCGGTACGTCCGGCCAGACTTTCATCGGGGCGAGCCAGAGATCGGGCGTTGTCAGGAACGCCGCGGCCGTTTTCAGGAAAGTGACGACGGCCGGAACGATCGGGCGCAGCAGCGACCAGCCGACAAAAGAGATCGACAGGATCCACACGCAGCGTCGAAACAACGACATCCCCCCGGAGAACCGGAACGATTCGCTGCCCAATATGTCAGTCTCGCCTTCAAAAAGAACCGTCATGCCCGCGCTCATGAAAGCCGCAGCTTATTAAACGCTGCGCGCCCAGCCCTATTCCGAAAAAATTAAGATATTGCCCAAAGCGCCAGCCCTGGAAGGCCGCAGTCTACCGGACCAGCGTCAGCTTTTCCGCCGCTCTTGTGACGCCGGTGTAGAGCCAGCGGGCGCTGTGCTCGCGAAAGGCGAAGCTTTCATCGAAAAGGACGACATCGTCCCACTGGCTTCCTTGCGATTTATGGACGGTGAGGGCGTATCCGTAATCGAATTCGTCCGAATTCTTGCGCACCGCCCATGAAACGCTCTCCGATCCTTCCGTGAACATCGCTTTCGGCACGGAGATCGACACCTGTTTGCCGCCGTCTTCGGGCGCGACGATCATCCGGGCCTTTTCGCCGCGCGGCGCCTTGCGCAAGACCACCGTCCAGATGCCGCCGTTCAACAGCCCCTTGGTCTTGTTGTTGCGCAGACAAACGAGTTTTTCCATCGCCTCGGGAAGGGCGTCCGTGTGTCCCTTCATTTCGCGGATACGATCATTGTAGCGCTTGCGTGTTCTGTTGGTGCCGACCAGCACCTGATCGGCGTCGAGAATATCTTCAGACGTCACCTCGTCGCGGCGAATGATGCGGCAGGAATGGTCGCCGCCGAAATCATCCGATCCCGTTTGCGGCCGCCCTTCGCGGATCTGCATCGAAAGGCGGATAATCGGATTGCCCTGCGCCTGACGGTGAATTTCCGTCAGCATGAAATCGGGCTCGGTCTCGGTGAAAAATCCGCCGCCCTTGACCGGCGGCAACTGCGCCGGATCGCCGAGAACCAGCACCGGCTTGCCGAAAGACAAGAGATCGCGCCCCAGTTCCTCATCAACCATCGAGCACTCGTCGATGATGATGAGATCAGCGGTCGAGGCGGGTGCGTCGCGGCGGATGGTGAAGAGAAGCTCGCCTTCCTCCGCCTCGTCGTCACGCGCGGGGCGATAGATCAGCGAGTGGATCGTCGTCGCGCCCTCGCAGCCCTTTTGCCGCATCACATGCGCGGCCTTGCCGGTGAACGCGGCGAACGCGACCTCCCCAGCGCTCTCGGCGAAATGCCGCGCCAGGGTCGTCTTGCCGGCGCCGGCGTAACCGAACAGGCGAAACACCTGTTGGTCAGGCGATTTAAGCCAGCGGTCGACGGCCTTGAGGGCGCGGTCCTGTTCGGGGGTCCAGAGCATCAGAGCGTTATGACAACTCCACCCAAACCGGCACATGATCCGACGGCTTGACGTCGCTGTTGCCGGGACCGCGTTCGGCGCGGTCGACGCCGGCATCCTTGAGGCGGTCGGCGGCTTGCGGCGACAACAGCAAATGGTCAATGCGAATGCCGTGGTCTTTTTCCCAGGCGCCGCGCTGGTAATCCCAGAAGGTGTAGAGCGTCCTGGTGGGGTGGATCTGGCGAATGGCGTCGGTGAAGCCGAGATTTACAATCTCGCGAAACGCCGCGCGGCTTTCGGGCATGAACAGCGCGTCGCCCGCCCAGGCTTTGGGATCATAGACATCCTCCGCCTGCGGAATGATATTGTAATCGCCGGTGATGACCAGCGCTTCTTCGAATGCCAGCAATTGCGCCGCATGCTTCTTCAGCCGCTTCAGCCAGTTAAGCTTGTAATCGAATTTGGGGCCGGGCGCCGGATTGCCGTTCGGCGCATAGATGCCGACGACGCGCACCGGCTTTGCATCTTCAGGCGTTACGAAGGCTTCGATGTAACGCGCGTGATCGTCTTCGTCATTGCCGGGCAGGCCCTTGCGCGGCTCGTCGAAGGCATACTTCGACAGCAGCGCAACTCCGTTATAGGTCTTCTGGCCGTGAACGTGGACGTTATAGCCGCGATCTTCGAAATCGGACACCGGGAACTTCTCGTCGACGCATTTGATTTCCTGCAATACGCAGACGTCCGGCTGCGCCTTGTCGAACCATTCGAGAATGCGCGGCAGGCGCGCGTTGATCGAATTGACGTTGAAGCTGGCGATTTTCATGCGGTCAGTCTTGGTGGAATGTGACGAAGTCAGCAAGCGGCGCGCGGTCCGACCGCAATTTGTTGACTGGCGCCGTGGCGTCCGGGAACCCCATCGCCATGCCGCAATAGAACTGCTCGCTGTCGGGAATGCCGAGTTCATCGCAGACGGTCTTGGCGCGCGTTGTCCACGCTTCCTGCATGCAGGTCGCAAAGCCGCGTTCTTCCGCGACGAGGCTGATCGCCAGCATCAGCATGCCAAGGTGCGCCCATTGTCCCTTGTCGAAGCGGCGGTCGAGCGTGAAAAACAGGCCGACCGGAGCGCCGAAAAATTCGAAATTGCGGGCAAGATGGGCGAAGCGTCCCGCCTTGTCTTCACGCGGAATGCCGAGTTGTTCATACATCGCTTCGCCGAGAACGTAGCGGCGCGTGCGATAGGGCTCCCAGAGATTGTCCGGATAGATTTTGAGTTCGCTTTCGACGGCGAACGGATTGCCGGAAAGCGATTGCTTGACCGCGTCAATGACACGCTGGCGTGCGGCGCCGCTCACAACATGCACTTTCCATGGCTGCAGGTTGCCGCCCGACGGCGCGTGTTTCGCAATTTCGAGGATTTTGCAAATTTCCTCTTGCGGAACCGGCGTGCCGAGGAATGCTCTGGTCGAAATGCGTGATTTGATGAGATCGGAGGCGGATGTGTCAGTCATCAGGTCATCTTTCGCAAAACGCCGATCCGGTCAATGATCGGGTTCATATGCCGGTCCAATCGAGATTGAAATTCGCGCTGACCATCGCCCTCTTCGCGGCGCTCGCCGTTTTCGCCTGGAAAAGCGGACGCAAGGTCTATGAGGAGGGGCCGGACCTCGACGCCCGCATTGCTGGCGGCGCGGTGGTGCTCGCCTGGCCCCACGCGGTCGAAGCGCCCATGGCGCAGCGCTTCGCCGATGCCTTTGGCCGCTGGAAGGGCGAGACAGACCATTTTATTATCGACCTCAATTCGCCGGGCGGCGCCATCGTCGAAGGCCGCCTCGTCATTGCGGAAATCGAAAAGATCAGGAAGACGCACAAGGTCGACACCTTTGTCGGCGCTGGCGCGAATTGCCTTTCGATGTGCGTACCGATCTATCTTGCCGGCGACACCCGCACGGCGGCGAAGGACGCGCGCTTCATGTTCCATGAGCCGTCATCCTATGACCTCGTCACCGATGAGCGCGTGAACAAGCCGGGCTTTGAACAGAAAATGACCAGCGAGAAGTTTTTCGAGCGCTATTTCGTCGGGTCGGAAATGAATCCCGAATGGCGGGAAAAACTGCGCGCATCATGGAAAGGCCGCGATCTGTGGTTCACAGGTGAGGAACTCGTAGAGCAGGGGAGTGGCGTGGTGGAGAGGGTGGATTGATCCTATTCCGCCGCTATCGCTGAATTATGCGCATAGGTTTTCCACGTCGGACGGTAATCGTCCGTCGCCTGATTGCCCCAGCAAGCCCAGCCCTTGCGCTCGCCGCGCGAAAATAATTCAATTCGCGGGCCCCATGAGCAGGACTCGATCAATTCGTATTGCTCGTCAGGCTTGCGGGAATGCTCCCGTTTGCGCGTCGCGATGAAATTGACCTGTCGCCGCCCGGCAGCGAGCGTTCTCGCATTTTTTCCGCGAACGCCGAAAAGGATTACTTCCGTGACGTTGCGAAAGTAAAACCCGACGCCGCGCCCATCTGATCCGCCGTCCTTTCGAATCTTGTGCCAGACGATGTTCGATTTGTAGTCGAAGCCCCAAGCTTTCATGACGGTGAGGGCTTCCGGCAAGAGCGCATTTGGGGCCCAAAGATAGAGATGAGCCGGACTGGCTGAGATCGAGGCGACTGGGAGCGCGCAAATATCCGCTGTCGTCATCGTCTCGTAGCGTGACAGCCGTTTGTGCTCGGGGGCCATTTTTCCAGTGCGGTTTATGAACCGCCACGGCGGATCGGCGAGGATCGTGCCGAATTTCTTCTTGCCGGCGAAGGCGAACAATTCGTCAGCCGCGATCGAATTCAAATTTTCTTTATCGGTTATCGACATAACAAGCCTTTGTAATCGCGAATACGACGACAGGACATCCGCCTCCTCCTCCGCCTTCCAATCGTGGAAGCAACTTGTTCAGATGAGTTGTAGAATTGCCGTAGCATGATCCCTTGCCAAGCAAATTGAAGATATCTTGCAATTCGCTAGCCCTCGTAACGATAATGCCCACGTCGATCGCACGCAAATCGAACAGTTGCCGAAAATTGTTCAGGTCCCTGTCAAAAAACGGATCCTTGTTGTTCCACTCTACTTCCAGCGCTACGCGCCCTTTTACGCAATCAACTTTGTGAGTTGGAGATTCATAACGAACATCATCAACGATAGTGGCGGTGCTATACGTCTTTTCACGCCAGCCGAGGTCGTACAGCCTCCCATCTACCCGCTTCGCGATTGGCGACTTTGACCCGCCGGCCGCAATTATCTCACTTGCCGGAAGCTCGAATTCGCGGAGCACCGTTAGTATGTCCCGCCACTCAAGCGAATGGGCCGTGTGCAACACGGCCAAACCATTTCGCCATTCGCGCACGTCAAAGCGCGATCGAACTTCAGCGGGGACCAAAGACAAAGCAGTCATCCAGTCACCGTTGACAGATTCGCGGCGCTTCGAAAGTTCTTATTTTGTTCTAGTTGGCCGTAACTACTTTGTCGAGGACAATAATTTAAACCGAAAAACTCGTGCCGCAGCCGCACGACGCTGTTGCGTTCGGGTTCTTGATCTTGAATGCGGCGCCGATCAGTTCTTCGGAATAGTCGATTTCGGAGCCCGTCATGTATTGCAGCGAGACTTCGTCGACGAGAACACGGACGCCCTGTTTTTCCAGAACGAGATCATCGGCGTTTTGCGCCGTCGTGATCTGGAAATCATATTGAAAGCCGGAACAGCCGCCGCCATTGACGCCAACGCGGAGCATTGAGCCGGCGGGCTCCTTTTCGAGTATCTTCGCGATCCGGTGCGCGGCGCGGTCGGAAAGGCTGACGGAGGGGTGCTCAAGGACTTCGGACATGGGGAGAAGATAGGGAGCGGCGACGCTTCGGGGAAGGGGCGCTGCGGGCGGCGGGCGCCAGAATCGCGCTATTTATCTAAGCCACTGAAAACGCAGGTAAATAAAAATCCATCCTACACCTTGCGATAGGCCTTACACTGTTCGCCGAGTAGAATTTGTGAAGGTCACCTCATGACGGACAGCGCCGCGCCTTTGCTTAAAACCGGATTTTGCGACCCGCGCCCGCGCGCCGGTGCGGATAATACGGACTTTGAGGCTGGACGCGGCGGAAACTGCCAATTCTGGAAGAGCGCGCCGACGGGAATCGCCGACGCTGGCGCAAAGAGACGGGGGCGGCAATGAAGCCGATCGCCTTCCCGGCGCCGCTGGCGCCCTACGCGGCGAGGGCGGAAGAAACCCGTGGCCGTCTCCACGCGGAAGCGGAGAGCGCGACGAGGACGCCGTTTCAGCGCGACCGCGACCGGGTCATTCACTCGATTGCGTTCCGCCGCCTCAAGCACAAGACGCAGGTCTTCATCTATCATGAAGGCGATCACTACCGGACGCGCCTCACGCACAGCCTAGAAGTCGCGCAGATCTCGCGTTCGCTCGCGCGCACTTTGAAGCTCGACGAAGACCTTGCCGAATGCGTGGCGCTGGCGCACGACCTCGGCCATCCGCCTTTCGGGCATACCGGCGAGGATGTGCTGAAGGAATGCATGGCCGGGTTTGACGGGTTCGATCACAATGCGCAGACGCTGCGATTGCTGACGAAACTGGAGCGGCGCCATGCGCGCTTTGGCGGGCTCAATCTCACCTGGGAAACTCTCGAAGGCGTCGTCAAGCATAATGGCCCGCTCACTGGGCCCGATGCGCCGAAGAAAGAGCCGCTTCCCGCCGCGATTGTCGAATACGCAAGAACACATGACCTTGCGCTCGACAGTTTCGCCTCGCTCGAAGCGCAGGTTGCCGCGATCGCCGATGACATCGCCTACAACAATCACGACGGAGACGACGGGCTTCGCGCCGGCCTTTTTTCTTTCGATGCGGCGCGGGACTTGCCGCTGATCGGCCCGGCGATTGCGCGGGTTGAGCACGAATATCCGGATGCGCCGCGCGACGTCGTCATTGCCGAGGCGGTTTCCGATCTCATTGGCGCGATGGTTGACGATGTCGTCACCGAAACTAAGGCGCGGCTTGAGAAGCTCGCCCCAGCGGATGTTGACGCCGTACGGCGGGCGCGGCGCCAGATCGTTGATTTCTCCCCGGCGATGACGGCGCAGCTCAAGGGCCTTCGCGCCTTTCTCCACGAAAATGTCTACCGCCATTACAAGGTCAACCGCGCCCGCAGCCAGGCCAAGCGCATTGTGCGCGCCCTCTTCGATGTCTTTATCGCCGAGCCCGAGACCCTGCCGCCGCAATGGCGCGGGTCGAAGGGTGCGGACACCGGCGAACGGGCGCGCGCGGTCTGCGACTATATTGCCGGAATGACCGACCGGTATGCCATGCGCGAGCATCACCGCCTGTTTGGCGACGGGCCGATGGAATGACCCGAATTTCGCCGAATTTTCCCCAAAAGCTCGGTTCTGAAGCCAGTTGGTTCGACCGCGCATGCCCGGAATGATATGCTTGCGCACCCTGTTTGATTCGCGCTCGCGTTTGACCCATAGGAGAGGCGCGGATCGGGGGCGATTTCATGCGGAGCCTGCCCGGAATGGCGCGCCGCGAAGGAGACGACCATGAAAGCCGAAGCCATTTCGTTCGACGAGGATCTCGAAGAGCTGGAAGATTTTGACGACGACGGCGGCGACGAAGAGCGCGGCCTGTCGGGTCTGGTGGTGCTGTTGATGGGCGTTGTCATGCTGGGCGCGCTCGCCTCGGTGGTCTGGATCGCCTACAAACAGGGCATCCGGAATGGGCAGGCTCAGGGTGGCGCACCCTATGTGTCGGCCGACCCCGAACCCCTTAAGATTGAAAACAAGGTCGCGGACGCCGCGGGTGACGGCGATCTTGCCGTCTATGACCGCCTCGGCGGCCAGACAACCGAGCCCGTCGACGTCATCGCGGCGGGACCGGAAGAACCCGTCGCCCGCAATACCCAAGACCCGATCGGCGCCATTGCCGCAACGGCGGGAACCCCGACCGGCCTCGCCGACGACGCCGTCGCCGACCGCATTGCGGCGCTCGCGGAAGCCGATGAGTCGCTCGCCTCGAATTCAACATCTGCGCCGGCTGCCGCTGCGCCAAAGCCGGAAGCAGCCTCCTCAACGCCGCCAACGACAGCGGGCGCGACGCCAAAACCTGCCGCTGCGGCGCCAACAAAGCCGACGGTCAGCTACCGATCCGGCGGCGCGCTGGTCGGGACGCATCTCGTTCAGATTGGCGCCTTCCGTTCGGAAGCGGAGGCCGATGGTCAGTGGACACGGCTTCAAGGCAAGCTCGGGAGCTATCTTGACGGTAAGGCGGAAGATGTCGAACGCGCCGATCTTGGCGACAAGGGCGTCTATTACCGCCTCCGCATCGGCCCGTTTTCGTCCTCTGACGAAGCGAAAACATACTGCGCCGGCCTGAAAGAGCGCGGGACGGACTGCCTCATCAAGGCGAAGTAAGCGGCATCCATGCCGAGTGCGCTCATTGTTGATTGCGTAGGCGCGCGGCCGACAGCGGATGAAAAAGCCTTCTTTCGCGACGCCGATCCTTGGGGGTTCATTCTGTTTGCACGGCATTGTCCGTCTACGGATGAAGTGCGTGCGCTCTGCGCGGAATTTCGCGATTGCGTCGGGCGCAACGCGCCGATCCTCATCGATCAGGAAGGCGGCCGCGTTGCGCGGATGAAGCCGCCGGCCTTTCCCGGCCATCCGCCGCCAGCGGTGTTCGGGCGGCTGTGGAAACTCGATCCGAAGAAGGCGATCGCCGCCGCGCGCCTCAACGCCCGACTGATCGGGCGGATGGTTTCCGATCTCGGGGTTACCATCGACTGCGTGCCGATGCTCGACGCACCGCAGCTCGACAGCGACCAGACGGTGATCGGCGACCGGGCGATTGCAACCCACCCCGATCAGATTATCGCGCTCGGCCGCGCGGTCATTGAGGGCCTAATGGAGGGCGGCGCGCTGCCGGTGATCAAACACATGCCCGGCCATGGGCGGGCGACGGTCGACAGCCATTTCGGCCTGCCGCACATTGTCGCCGCCAAACGCGATCTGCGAGAGACCGACTTTGCGCCATTCAAGGCGCTCAACCACGCACCGATCGGCATGACCGCGCATGTCATCTATGAAGCTTTTGACCCTGCCCGTTGCGGCACCATGTCCGGGATCATCATCGAAGACGTCATCCGGGGCGAAATCGGCTTTGACGGCCTGCTTTTGTCGGATGACCTGAAGATGCAGGCGCTCGGCGGGCCGGTTGGCTTGCGCGTTCGCGACTGCCTTGCCGCCGGCGTCGATATCGCCTGTTGCTGCAATTTCTCACTGGAAGAGATGGTCGAGGCGGCGCAATATGCTCCGGTCCTTACCGGGAAAGCGGCGGCGCGCGCCGAAAAGGCGATTTCAGCTCTGGCCGGGCCGATCTTGCGGGCCGATGTTGCGACGGACTATGAGCAACTTGCCGCGCTGATCAAGCCGGTCGTGGTCGCCTGATCTGAAGGTGGAAAAACACGCGCGGCATGGCGAGAGAATCGCCGTCTAGGTGGATTGATGACCGAAACGTCAGCAGCAACTGAGGCCGAGAGCGGCGACGACCCGTTCGACGCGCCCATTCGCACCTTCAGCGGCGCGCCCGCCGATGGTGATATCGACGCGCTGGTCGTCAATCTCGACGGCTATGAGGGTCCTCTTCACATTCTTCTCGAACTGGCGCGAACGCAGCGGGTCGACATCCGCAAGATCTCGATGATCACGCTGGTCGACCAATATCTTGATTTTATCGCGGCGGCCCGCGCCAAAAGCCTTGAGCTTGCGGCAGACTATCTCGTCATGGCCGCGTGGCTGACCTATCTGAAATCCAAGCTGTTGATCCCTGCGCCTGATGACGGGTCGGGCGATCCGACGGCCGATGAGATGGCTGCGCGTCTTGCGTTTCAGCTGCAGCGCCTCGAAGCGATGCGCAAGGCGACGGAACGGCTTTTTTCGCTGCCGCAATTTGGGATCGATTTCTTCGCCCGGGGCACACCCGAAGGCGTGCGTGTTCTCAAGACGCCGCTGTGGCAGGCCGAGCTATTCGAACTGCTGCAGGCCTATGCGCGCCAGCGCGTCGCTGCGGTTGATCGCACTTATACGATCGAAACGCCGAAAGTCTTCACCATCGAGGATGCGCGGGCGCGACTTGAACGCATGCTTGGCTCGATTCCGGAATGGATAGAACTTTCCACGATATCGCCGATCAAGGATGTCGATGCGCCGGCGTCTTCTGTGGTCGCCAGTTCGTTTAACGCCGCGCTTGAATTTGCAAAGAACGGCGCCATTGAAATTCGTCAGCTAGGCGCCTTCGAACCAATCTATGTCCGCCAGCGCCGTGACGCGGCGAAGGAGACCGGCAATGCCAGCAATTGATGAAGCATTCGACGACGGCCGCGCCCGCAATTTTGACGAACTGGACGTGCGCGAAACGCAGCAAGCGCTCGCCGAGGAAATGGAAGCAATGATTGACGAAGAAGAGGCGGACAAAGCCGCCATGGTAGAGACCGAAAATCTCGAGCAGGAAGCCTCGGACGCTGTTTGGTCCGCGGCGCAAATGGCCGACCATTTGCGCATGGCCGAAGCGCTGCTGTTTGCAGCGGTCGAACCGCTCGACGAAGAAGCGATTGCAGCGCGGCTGCCCGCTGGGGCGGACACCAAGACGCTGATCGAAACGCTGGTCCTGCAATACGAAAATCGCGGCGTCGTCCTTTCAAAGGCAGCTGGGAAATATCGCTTTGTGACGGCGAGCGATGTCGCCCATGTGCTTGAAAAGGAAAAGATCGAGCAAAAAAAACTGACGCGCGCGGCTTTGGAAACGCTCGCGATCATCGCCTACCACCAGCCTTGCACCAGAGCCGACATTGAAGACGTCCGGGGGGTTGCGGTCTCACCGGGTTCGCTCGACCAGCTAATGGAAATCGGCTGGGTCCGCTTGCGCGGCCGCCGTCGGTCAGCTCCCGGGCGCCCGATCCTCTACGGCACGACGCAGACCTTTCTTGAACACTTCAATCTCGAAAGCGTTGGCGACCTTCCGGGTATGGCGGATCTCAAGGCGGCTGGTCTTCTGGATGCGCGCTTGCCTCCCGGGTTCAGTGTTCCGGCGCCATCGGACGAAGGTGCGGGCGATGATGTCGAGGAAATGGGTGAGGACGCCGAGTTCGTCACCGATTTTCACGAGGAAGAACCGGCGGATTAACGATCCCATTTGCGCCGCAGCATCAGACGCCTTACATTACGCCTGACAAATTGATGGAGGCCCATAATGGCCGTCGGACCTTGGCAGATTCTGATTATCGTTGTGCTTGCGCTGCTGCTCTTTGGCGGCGGCGGAAAAATTTCTTCACTGATGGGCGATTTTGCAAAAGGCATCAAGGCGTTCCGAAAAGGCCTTCAGGAAGAAGACACAAAGATTGAAGAGCGCGCCGAAGACGCGACTGATGTGACACCGAAATCAAAAGACACCGCGCGCTGAGAAATAGGTGCGTTGACCCGTTGAGGGCGCCATGAACCTGATGCCGCAGGTCGGCTTTTTTGAAATCCTCTTGGTAGCGGTAATCGCGCTTGTCGTGGTTGGCCCAAAAGATCTGCCGAGATTGATGCGGCTTGCGGGCAACATGGTTCGCGAGGCGCGGCGAATGGCTGTTGAATTTTCCGCCGCCTTCAATCAGATGGCCCGCGAAAGCGAAATGGAAGACATGCGCCGCGAGATCGACGCGCTTAAGAAGAATAATGTTTTTTCGGAGACGAAGCGGTCGATTGACGATGCGCTGGCGCCGGTTGAAGCCGCTGTTCGCGACGAGGCGGCGGAGACAAAAGACGCCGCGTCAAAGCCCTTGCCCGAGCGCGCCGAGTGAACTTGCCTGTCAAAAAAGAAGGCGCCGAACACGAAGAAGACGAGGTCGCTGCTTCATCCGCGCCGCTGATCGACCACCTGACAGAGCTGCGTAAACGATTGATTGTTTCAATCGTTGCAATGGCATTCGCATTTGCTATCTGCTTCGTTTTTTCAAAGCAGATCTTCAACATTTTAATCATCCCGTTTGTCGAAGCGGTTGGAAAAGCGGGTGACGGCAAGGACCCGACGCTTTACTTTGCGCCGCTCGAATTTTTCTTTACGCGTGTACGCCTGTCGGTATTCGCCGCCGTGGTCGTCGCTTTCCCAGTGCTCGCCTATCAGGCCTATCGCTTTATCGCGCCCGGCCTTTACAAGCGCGAACGAAAAGCCGCGGCGCCGTTCCTGATTGCCATGCCGATTCTCTTCGGTGTTGGCGCGAGCCTCGTCTATTTCGTGATGATGCCGTTTATCATGGGCTTTGCGGTCGGGTTCGAGGCGGACGCCGGGGGCGGCGCGCCGGCAAATTTTGAGCTGCTGACGCGGGTCGGTGACTATCTGTCGCTGGTGACGACACTGATCCTGGCGTTCGGGTTCGCATTTCAATTACCGGTATTCCTGACGCTGCTTGCACGCACGGGCGTCATCACATCTGCGATGCTGGTCAAGTATCGTCGTTTTGCCATCGTCTTGATTTTCATCGTTGCAGCGGTTTTGACCCCGCCCGATCCGTTCAGCCAGCTCATACTTGGCGGCTGCATCATCGCCCTTTACGAGGCTTCGGTCATTTCCGTGCGTATGGCCGAAAGGAAAGTCAAAGCCGCGAATGAAAAAGCGGCTGCCTGACCCGCGGCGCCTTGCGGGAATCGAAGACTACGCGTGGCGCAGGATCACTGCGGAAAGGGCGATCACGACGCCGGCGCTGGCGACCAGATAGCCGCGCTTGTGCGGCGTCAGGCTGGCGTGCGGGCCGAGATGAAAGACCATGATATAAGCGAGGCCGCCCGCTGTCAGGCCGAGCAATGGTCCAAGCGGCAGGGCGTTTACATTTTCAATGAACGAACTGGCGATTACAGCGCCGGCGACCGTTGTCAGCGATGCTGCGATGAACGCCCAGACGATTGAGCGCACCTGATCGAGACCGGCGTCCCGCGCGAGGAAATAGGCGATGACGCCTTCCGGAAATTCGTGCTGCAGCAAGCCGGCCGTCGCCAGCGATCCCGTAAATACTTCCGCGTGATAGGTCGCCTCGTAGATCAGGCCGTCGACAAATGAATGGAATCCCAGCGCGACGATCGATGCATAACCGATGGCTATCCCGTGGCCGTTGCCGCGGTTGTGCGAAAGAAGACGTAAGCCAAATCCAAGCACGAACATGCCGAGAAACCCGCCGAGGATCGATCGCCATGCGTCACGCGAATAGCTGAGCGATTCAGGCGTCAGATGGAAAATGACGGCGACAAGCAGAACGCCGATTGCGAAGGCGGAGAAATAAGCGCTGTTGCGCTTACCCCAATCGCCGAGCGCGGCCATCGACAAGAGCCCCGCCGTGCTGACAGCGGCGGCGACAAGACTCGCAAGCACTCCGGGCGCTATGTCGCCAAGCTCAATCACGCTTGCGCCACCCCTTCCCAAACAACGCAGCAAACCGCATTCCCTGCCTCCACCCCAAAAGGTGAAATCAGGAAATCACGGCCTTTCCGCTAGCAGGCCAGTCGACTTTATCAACTAATATGTTATCACGTCACCTTTCTGGGAAAACAAGCCCTGAACTTGTTGCCCGCAATCCACATCAATTATTTATGTGACCGCACAATCGCCTTGCCGCGCCCTCGGTCAACGGCTTAAGTAATTAAGTGATAGTCCTTTGAAATTGTACGCGTTCCGGCAGACAGGCGAAGCATGAGCGACTGCGGCCACGGACATTCTATTGACCAGGGCGCCCAGCACCGGGCCGATGGCGGTCGGCTGATCGCCGCTTTTTGCGTCATCGTCGTGTTCATGGCCGTTGAGGTGGTCGGCGGACTGCTCTCCGGATCATTGGCGCTGCTCGCTGATGCTGCGCACATGATGACGGATGCGTTCGCACTTGCGCTTGCTGCGAGCGCGCATTGGATGTCGACGCGGCCGGCGACCGGACGTCTCCATTTTGGCTACCGCCGCATGCAGGTGCTCGCCGCTTTCGTCAACGGCATCGCGCTCATCGCGTTGATGGCCTGGATAGTTTACGAAGCCGTCCGCCGTTCAATTTCTCCAATCGAAGTTTCGTGGGCGCCGATGCTTGTGATTGCCGCCTTGGGTCTTCTCGCAAATGGCGTCGCGTTCCGATTGCTTCACAGCGCCGGCAAGCACAACATAAATATCAAGGGTGCGATGCTACATGTTGCGAGCGATCTGCTTGGGTCCGTCGCCGCTGTCGCTGCCGCTGTCGTCATCTGGC
Source organism: Parvularculaceae bacterium (assembly GCA_041753055.1). GTDB lineage: Bacteria > Pseudomonadota > Alphaproteobacteria > Caulobacterales > Parvularculaceae > Amphiplicatus. The sequence goes on along the minus strand of JBGSVH010000082.1, from coordinate 28,513 downwards.
TGACCGGATGGACGCGCATTGACCCCATTCTCTCGATTTTTGTGGCGTTCCTGATCGGCCGTTCGGCGATAAAACTTATTCAGGAGACTACTCACATCCTACTCGAAGGCGCGCCGAAACATATCGATGTCGATGCGCTAGTGCGTGATCTCGTCGCGGCTGGACCACAAATTGTTGATATCCACAGCGTTAGGATATGGCAGCTGACGCCCGACCAACCGCGCCTTACCCTGCACGCAAAAATCCGCGAGGGCTCGACCGCCAATGAAACGCTGCAACAGCTGAAGCGCCGGCTCGAAGAAAAATTCGGCATCACGAATTCAACCATACAGATTGAATCGGGTGGCGCTTGCCCCGATGATCAGCACGCTCATCAAAATGGCTCTGGCGATCACGAGCCGGTCAACCTCCAGGCGCTGCATCGCCATGCGGGCGGCGGCGATCGTTCCAGCGGCGCTGCGGCGGCTTTTCAAGCGATTTTCAAATAAGACGTTGCGCCGGGTGGGGCGACTCCGCCTCTGGCGTCGGTGCGCCAGCTGCGGCGCAACCGCGGTCTGACGAGGCCCGCTTCAGCGGCGTTGCTGGCGACTGAATAGCGGCTTACGGCGGCGATAAGCGCAATGATCAGAAGGTAGCCGTCCCACATCTCCATAGAGGTGGATGCGCCGCCGACGCAAAAGACAACCAGCGAAATCTGGGCGAAATAGCCAAAACGCGCCGGCCACAATCGCTCGCGGACTTGGCCGCCCGCCGTTTGTAACGCAACCGTCTTGAGGAACGCCGCGCCAAGCATCGACAAGTAGATGAAAAGGCCGACAAATCCCGCGCCGCCCAGCATCTCGAAATAGATGCTGTGGGCCGCCCGGGCGCGCGGCGCGCGTACAGGATCGACCTTTTCAGCGAGGTCCTTATTGTAAGGGTTTCGAAGGCCCGCGCCTGTTATGGGGTGTTCCAGCGCGAACTTTGTATTAATGACCCAAGCGTCGACACGGCCCATGAAGGATTCATCCTTGCCAGCCTCGGCGATGGTCGTCATGCGCTCCGACCATTTTGCAGGCATGAAGGCAATAGCCGGGACAATGGCAAACATGCCCGCTGCAAGGATCGCGAGTTTGTGCCTGGATCTAAGCCAAAAGAATCCGCCAAAGACGACAAGAGAAATGAACGCGCCGCGCGACTGCGTTCCAACGATAGCAAAGATCGACATCAACAACAGACCGGTTAACGCCAGCCGCATCCATGGACGCGCCGCTTCACCGCGCAGGTAAAGGATCATGGGAAGGATCGTCGCGATCGCGATACCCATGTGATTGTTATCTTCGAGAATGCTGAGTGCGACCCCTTGAACCCTGTATTGGCCGAACGTTACCGCCGTAAACAAGGCGCCCTTGGCCGCAAAAAAGCCAATCGACAAGACCAGCGCCCAGATCAACGCGTGAATGCGCAGCTTCGTATTCGCCATTTGCGCCGCGAGAATGATAAAAACGAGCGTTTTGATGAAGCGGTCAAAAAATACGGCGGAATTGCCTGGATCAAGCGAATTAGCCTCGCTGAAAAATAGCCAGATGGCGACGCCGATCAGCCAGAGCGTCACGCTGTCGAGGCGGAACCTTGCAGCGTCGCCATGAAGGATGATCGAGGCGATGGTCGCCGCGGCGATAACGAGATTGAGCTGGATGCCGAAGGTTCCAAAGGCCATCAGCTGAGGCGTCAGCAGCGCGAACCACGCCCACAAGATCATCCCGACAAAGGGATAACGCAGCGCAGCAAAAAGCCCGCCAAGGATCACCGCCAAGAGTAGTGCGTCACGCATGAACTGTCGCCGCCGCGTTTCCGGCCGGGTTCCGAGGGGCCCGCCGGCCGGGTAAAACGGGTCAACCCGCTCTTCCCCTTCAAGAAACGCGCCGCGTCTCCGACAGGACTTGAACCTGTGGCCCCCAGATTAGGAATCTGGTGCTCTATCCACCTGAGCTACGGAGACTTTCGCCGTTTTGGCGCCGCGGCGATGTCCTTCCTAACCGGAACGGTCCGAATTGCAATTGCGGAAAAAAGGCTGGACCGCCCGGTGAAAGCCCCGGAAACAGTTTCTTTTGGACGCTGAAACGCCATAAGTTTGGTTAAGATCGCGCCGGAGAGAGCGCCGACAACTGGGATTAAGGGATTGGGGCATGGACCGGAATAAGACAATTTTCATTGCTGGCGGCATTTTGATCGCTTTTGCGAGCGGTCTCTTGCTGGGCCGGTCGATTGACCGCGGAGATGCGGAGATGCGCGACAGCGCCGGGCGATCGCTGGTCTCGCCGACCGCGCGTGATCGCGACAACGAACCGCGCTGGCCATTCCAGGTTTTTCGAGGCGCTAATGCGCCGCGCGCCGAGGAGGCCAAGGCGAAGGATTTTGTCTTCGACAGGCTGATCCTTGAAACCAATGACGCGACGCCGCGCGCCTGCGTGCAGTTCACGCGCGACCTCGATGCTTCAGGAAAAACCAACTACGCCGATTACGTGCGGATGACGCCGGCGATGAAACCGGCGGTGACGGTCGCCGGGTCGAGTCTCTGCCTTGCAGGTCTTGAATTCGACAAGGAATACAAGGCGCGCATCAGGGCCGGCGCGCCGGCAAAATCCGGCGAGAAATTGAAACGCCCGGTCGAAGTCACCATCGCATTCGGTGATAAGCCCGCTTTTGTCGGGTTTGTCGGCGATGGCGTAATTCTCCCGCGCCTTGAGGCGGACGGGGTTGGCATCGAAACCGTCAATGTCGAAAAAATCAATGTTTCGGTTTACCGGGTCTCCGATCGATCGCTGGCGCGCAAGTCCATCGCGCAAGGCGAGTCCGGGGCGGAAGGCGATTATTTCTACGTATATGATGAGGAGAGCGGCGAGGATGTCGGCGTCAAGGTTTTTGACAAGGACATTGACGTCAAGAAAGTTGAGAATGAGACGGTTACGACTGTCTTTGCGCTCGGCGCCGCGCTGCCATCGCTGTCCCCGGGCGCCTATTTCGTCAAGCTGAAAGACCAGACGCCGGGCGGCGATAAATATCGCAAGGCGCAGGCCTGGCGCTGGATCATGTTTACCGATCTTGCGTTGACAAGCTATTCAAGCGGTGAGGGCATCGATGTCTTCATCCGCTCAATCGAATCGGGAAAACCGCTGCCGGGCATTGAACTTGATCTCGTTGCGGCGAACAACGATATCCTCGCTCGTGCGACGACAGGCAGCGATGGGCGAGCGCGCTTTGAGAAAGCCGCCGTCAATGGCGACTATCCACTGACACCCCGAATGATCATGGCCTATGGCCCGCAGGACGATTTCGCCGCGCTTGATCTCAATCGTGCGCCGCTGGATCTCTCGGACCGCAATGTCGACGGCCGTGCGGCGCCGTCGGTGCTTGATGCTTATGTCTATCTCGATCGTGGTATCTACCGCCCTGGCGAAACGGCGCACATCACTGGCTTGCTGCGCGACAGCGCCGGCAAGGCGGTAGAACGACCGCTCACTTTGACAATCTATCGCCCCAATTCAACCGAAGCGTTGAGGGAACGGATCGAAAAACTCGAAGTTGGCGGCTTCACACACTCATTTGAAGTGCCAAAATCTGCTGCGCGCGGCCAATGGCGAATCGAGATCAAGGCGGACGGCGCTGGCGTTGTTGGCGGTGAGACGTTTTCGGTCGAAGATTTCGTGCCGCAACGGATCGAGGTCAAAGTCGATATCGACGAGAAGGCGCCGATGCGCGCTAACGAAACGCGCGCGGTCGGTATTGACGCCCGTTATCTCTACGGCGCGCCGGCGACCGCGCTTGGTGTTGAATCGGAAGCGCGGCTGCGCCTCGATCCAAACCCGTTCCCCGACCTGAAAAGTTATCGCTACGGGCCCACTGACGGACGTTTTGACGAGCGATTTTTGACGCTTGCCAACGCCACGACCGATATGGCCGGCAAGGCCTCGGTTGATCTAAAGATTGAAGGCGCCCCCGCCAATTATGGCGCGCCGCTGCGGGCTGATCTGGTCGTTGGCGTTGTCGAGCCCGGCGGCCGCGTGGTGCGCGAAAGCGCGCGCGTTCCGGTGCGGCCTGATGATCGTTATCTCGGCTTGAAGCTTGCGAAAGATGGCGGCGGATTTGGCCAGAACGAACCGGCTGACATCGACGCCGTGCTCGTCGACTGGCAGGGTAAGCAAGTTGCGGGCTCGCTTGAATGGCGGCTCGTTGAAGAGGATTACTGGTTCGACTGGTATCGCGAAAGCGGCGAGTGGCGCTGGCGGCGCTCCTACAAGGACGTGCTGGTTGCTGAAGGCCGCGTTGACGCGAAAGCCAATGCGCCGGCGCGTATTTCCCAATCGCTTGACGCGGGCTCCTACCGACTTTCGGCGACGGATCCGGCGACCGGAGCTAAAACCGATATCCGGTTCTATGTCGGCTGGCGCTCCTATGAATCGGGCGCCGATACGCCGGATCAAGCGACCTTGACCGTCACCAGCGAGATCGTTGAACCGGGCGCCCGCGCGCGACTGTTTCTCGATCCGCCTTATGGAGGCGAAGCGATTATCACCATTGCGACCGACAAGGTTCACCTCGTCCAACGCGTCAAGGTTGACGACAAAGGCCGCGAAATCATTGTCGACACCGATCCTTCATGGGGCTCCGGATTCTATGTCCTCGCGACGATCGTGACGCCGCGCGATGCGGTCAAGCGGCCGATACCGCGCCGAGCCATGGGTGTCGCCTATGTTCCATTCGATATGGGTGAACGCAAACTGACGATTGCGGTCGATACGCAAGACCTCGTTCGGCCGCGTCAGAAGATAACAGCGCCAGTCAAGATTACCGGCATCACACGCGGCGAAGATATTATGTTAACAATCGCAGCAGTCGATGAGGGTATTTTACGGCTGACGAAATTCATCTCGCCGGACCCTGTCGACTATTACTACAGCAAGAAGCGTCTCGGCGTTGAAGTTCGCGACGACTACGGCCGCATTCTTGACGCCAATATCGGCGCCGCGGCGCGGTTTGGCGGCGACCAGCTCGGCGGAGAAGGATTGACCGTCGTTCCGGTGAAGTCGGTGGCGCTCTTTAATGGTCTGGTGAAGGTCAATGATGACGGTGTTGCGCAAGTGCCGCTCGATATTCCTGACTTCAATGGCGAGTTGCGCCTGATGGCGGTTGCGTGGAGCCCCGACAAGGTCGGGTCCACGTCGAAACCGCTGACGGTTCGCGATCCGGTTCCCGCTTTGCTCTCGCTTCCCCGTTTTTTGGGGCCAAATGACAAGGCGCAAGCGACCTTGCTGATCGACAATGTTGACGGCGCCGCCGGCGAATATTCCGTCGCGCTTTCAGGCGACGGCCCGGTCACGACAACGGCTGGCGACAAGATCGCTCTCGCCAAGGCGGCGCAGGCGACACAGTTGTTCCCGGTAACGGCCGGTGCGGTTGGCGTCGGCGGCGTCAATCTCGACGTGACGGGGCCAGGCGGTTTTGCAGTCTCGCGCAATTACCCGATCCAGGTTCGAACACCTTATTTCCCGGTGACCGAAGTTTCGACGCGTCAGGTCCTGCCGGGCGAGGCGGTATCGCTGGATCGAACCTTGATCGCCAATTACGTTCCCGGATCGACAGCGGTCAATCTCTCGTTCTCGCGATTGCGCGGGGTCGATCCGGCGCCGCTCGTCGATTCTCTTTATCGCTATCCGTACGGGTGTTCTGAGCAACTGACATCAACCGCAATGCCGCTGCTCTATATCAATGATCTCGGCGGTGAAGCTGGCCGCGGTCCGGACTTCGCTGTTCGCCCGCGGGTTCAAGAAGCGGTCAACAACCTTTTGAACCGCGAAGGTCCGGATGGCGCGTTCGGTCTCTGGCATGAAGGCGATTCTTCATCGTCACCCTGGCTCGGCGCCTATGTGACCGATTTCCTCTATCGGGCCAAAGCTGAAGGCTACGGTGTTCCCGATGAGGCGCTCGACAACGCCTATGATGCGCTGGCGCAGGTCGCTCGCGTCGACCGCTGGGTCTATATTGGCTATCAGATGCAAGCCTACGAAGGTCCGTGGTCAAATGATACGACAGAACAGTTGCGCCGCCGGTCGGCAGCCTACGCGCTCTATGTTCTGGCGCGTGCCGGGCGGGCGGATCTGTCCGATCTTCGTTATTTCCACGATGCGCTGATCGACCTGACCGATAGTCCGCTCGCCAAGGCGCACATTGGCGCCGGTCTGGCGCTGCTTGGCGACCGGGCTCGCGCACTTAGCGCCTTTGGCAAAGCCATGCAGGCAATCGGATATCAAAACACCGGCGATTATTATCAGACATCGTTGCGCGACGCCGCTGGCGTGATGGCGCTTCTAGCCGAGGTACAAAACGCGCCCGGCGTCAATGAGATGTCGGAAAAATTCGTGCAGCTGATGAAAGAGCCGGAACGCATGCAGACGCAGGAAAAAGCCTTCGTGCTGATGGCGACCAAGGCGTTGCTGAAGGCGGCGGGGCCGGTTGCGTTGACCAGGGACGGCAAGGCAGTTGCCGAAAAAACGCCTGCGCCGAGATTCAACCTGACGCGTAACGATCTCGAGCGAGGTGCGACCTTTGCCAATGCCGGCGAAGGACCATTGTTCGCGTCGGTCTCGGTTTATGGATCGCCGACAACTGCGCCTGCGGCGACCCAGCAAGGTTTCACGCTGACCAAACGGCTGGCGACCCGAGACGGCCGTCCGGTTGATCCAGCGAGGATCACGCAGAACGACCGCCTCGTCGTGGTTGTTACCGGCAAAGCAACCGCTGACCGGCTCCATCCGGCGGTCGTTGCAGATTTGCTTCCCGCGGGCTTCGAGATCGAAGCAATTTTGACGCCGGACGATGGCGCCCAGGACGGCGCTGCCGGTCCCTACAAGTGGATCGGCAAGTTGTCATGGACAAAAGTCGCAGAAGCGCGCGACGATCGGTTTGTCGCTGCTATCGATCTTTACAACAACAAGGACAGTTTCACCGTCGCCTATCTTGTGCGTGCGGTAACGCCGGGTGAGTTTGTTTTTCCCGGCGCTGTCATCGAAGACATGTACCGGCCCGGCGTATTCGCGCGGACCGCCGTTTCAAAAGTGACTATTGCAGCGGCGCAATAAAGTTTGACGGTAGTCGATATGGTGCTGTTGAGAAGCTTGTGGCTGCAATTGCGGAATGCGGATGAGCGCCGCAAGCCCAGAACGGCGGCGCAAAAATCAGTCGTGCAAATTCCGCTAAAACTCTTCGCACTCATTGGCGTCTGCGTTGTTTTTGCCGATTTTTTGTTTCCGCCGCCGATCAAGCGTGTGGACGACGTCAGCACGATCGTCACCGACCGCGATGGCTACTGGCTTCACGCGTTTGCGACGAAGGAGGGGCGCTGGCGCATTTCCGCAAATCTTGACGACATTGATCCGGATTTTGTCCGCGAACTTATTGCCGTAGAGGACAAGCGCTTCTGGACGCATTGGGGCGTTGACCCGCTGGCGGTCGGCCGCGCCGCGGTTAACGCCATCAAGTCCGGGCGCATCGTATCGGGCGCTTCGACAATCACGATGCAGACAGCGCGGCTTCTTGAGCCTCGCGACAGAAATTTCGGGTCGAAACTTGTCGAGATGCTGAGGGCGACGCAACTTGAGCGGCGTCTCAGTAAACGTGAGATTCTCGAGCTTTACCTGACGCTTGCGCCTTATGGCGGTAATCTTGAAGGCGTCAGGGCGGCAAGCCTTATTTATTTTGGCCGCGAGCCGGAGCATTTGACGCCAGCAGAGCGCGCCATGCTGATCGCCCTGCCGCAGGCGCCCGAAGCGCGCCGGCCAGACCGTCACCAGAAAGCCGCAGCAGCGTCGCGCGCTTCAGTGCTCGATCGCCTGGTCGCCGAGGGCGTCCTTGACATGACGATCGCGGACGAAGCGAAGGAAGCGCCACTGGTCGGAAACCGGAAGATTTTTCCGCGGTTTGCCTATCACGCCGCAGAAGAACTGGCGCGATTGCGAACCGGAAAACAGTCGACCATCGCATCGACCATCGACATTTCGAAACAGCAGATTGCCGAGCGTTTGATTGCCGATCACGTTGCAGGCATTACCGACGGCGCAACGGCCGCCGCGTTGGTGGTCGATAGTTCGACTGGCGAAGTGCTGGCGAGCGTTGGATCTTCAGGCTTCGACACGGCCGGGGGGTGGATTGATCTTACCAACAGCATCCGCTCGCCAGGATCGCTTTTGAAGCCGTTTATCTACGCGCTCGCGTTCGACGATGGCGTTGCCGGGCCTAACACCGTCATTGACGACATGCCGCGTGGATTTGGCGGCTACCGTCCGGAAAATTTCGATCGGACATTTCGGGGCGAAGTGCGCGTTAAGGATGCTTTACAACATTCTCTCAATGTCCCGGCTGTCGCAACGCTCGAACGGGTTGGCGCCGAACGGTTCAGCGGGTTGATGCAGTCTGTCGGTGCGACTTTGCTGCGCCGCAGGCGCGCTGACGATCAGCCAAGTCTTGCGATAGCGCTTGGCGGCGCCGGTGTCAGTCTGCGCGAAATCGCAACACTTTATTCGGGCCTTGCGGACGGGGGCAGGGTGAAACCGCTGATCTGGCGCAAGGACGTGGCGAAGATATCTGATGGCGTGCAACTGTTTGCACCGGAAACTGTTGACCGCATCAATGCAATTCTGCGAGGCGCGCCCGCTCTTTCGGGAAGGGCGCCGGCGGCTTTATCGACGAATGCGCCAATAATCGCGTACAAGACGGGCACTTCTTACGGGTACCGCGATGCGTGGTCGGCAGGTCACGCCGATGGGCTGACAATTGTCGTCTGGGTCGGCAGGGCCGATGGCGCGCCGCGACCGGGAGAAACAGGAAGAAAAGCGGCTGCGCCGTTGCTCTTTGCGCTCTTCGACGCGATGACTAATGGACGCAGCGCGCGGCCAGTTGAGCCGCCAGAAGAATTCGCATCGCCGGGGCTTGTTCGACTAGCCCCGCCTCGCACTTTGACGCCCCCAACCATTCTTTATCCCGCGCCGGGATCAGAGGTTTACGCCGGATCGTTTGGCGGCGATGGCGTCGTCTTTGCGGCGAGCGGCGGGGAAGGTGGTTACCGCTGGTATGTCGATGGCGAGCAAATAGGCAGCAGCGATAGCGACGGCCGACCAATCTGGCGTCCCAATGCGACCGGATTTTATGATATCGCCGTCGTTGATTCAGGTGGGCTTAGCGCTTCGGCGAAAGTTCGCGTCGCTGCAATTCAATGACCAATCCATCTTTGGATCGGCGACGATTCTTGATTGGTTCAACATTGCTCGCGGCAGCGCCACTGAGGTCCTTTGCAGATGGTCAAAGCATCACCCTCGGCGACCATGAATATGCATTGACAGACATTGTTGCGCCTTCGTTGACGCCGCTGTCAGGGTCGCCGGAACCGGACGCAGATTTTGCGCGCGCCATCTTGCGTGAAGCGATAGCGCGCGGCGGGCCAATCGCCGATCTCGTCTCTGCAACCGACCGGTGGGGCCGCATCAAAGGCGCAATACGATGGAAGATTACCGGTGGCCGGGAGACCACACTGCAAGAAATACTCGTTGCGCAAGGCGCCGCGCGTGTTGCGCCGCAGTCTGAGGATTTCGCTTTGATTGATCGCTGCTTCGCGACAGAAGAGATCGCGCGCGAATCCTCACTCGGACTGTGGGCGCGCGACGTCTATCGCATTCTTGACGCAAACAAACCGGATTTGGCGGACGGTTTTCAAATATACGAAGGCGAAGTCCAGAGTGCTGGCGAACATGGCGCCCGCGTCTATTTCAATTTCGGCGGTAACTATCGCGAGGACTTCACGGCAAGCGCCAGCCGCGCCGCGTTCCGGCGGTGGAAACAAAAAACTGATCTCGTGGCGACGGTTGGAAAGCGCGCTGAGGTGCGCGGTATTGTTACGCAAATCAACGGCCCGTCAATTGAGCTTCTGCACGAAAAGCAATTGCGGATCTTGTGAGGGTCAGGCCGCCTTTTTCTGTTGCAGCGATGCGTCGAGTTCGGCGAGCGCCTTGGTCATGTCGTTCTTACGCACGGCCGCTACTTCACGAGCGAGGCGGTCGAGCGCGGCTTCAAAAAGCTGGCGCTCGGAATAGCTTTGTTCCGGTTGGTCGCTGGCGCGGTACAAATCGCGCACGACTTCCGCAACCGAAAGAATATCGCCGGAATTGATTTTTGCTTCATATTCCTGTGCGCGACGGCTCCACATGGTGCGCTTGATCCGCGCCCGCCCCTTTAGAACGTCGACTGCTTTCTTGACGAGCGTGTCGTCCGACAGAGCGCGCATGCCGCTTGAGATCGCCTTCGCCGTCGGCACCTTCAGTTTCAGTTTCTCTTGTTCGAAGTCGAGCACGAACAACTCGTTGGTGATGCCGGCGATTACCTGTTTTTCGATACCGACAATACGCCCGACGCCATGCGCTGGATAAACTACGAAGTCATTGACCCTGAAAGTCTGCTTTGCCTCTTTTGACGCGGGCGTCGCTTTTGCCGACGTCACTGCGTTGTCAGGTTCGCGTGTGACTGGTGCGAAACTCTGCGGCTTCATCGACAGGTCGGATTTTTCCGACCGTGGTTTCTGGCCGACATTCAATTTTTTCTTCGGCATGACCTTCGCCGGCGCGACCTTGCCCTTGGCGGCAGGTTTTACGGTGGGTTTGGCGGCAGGCTTGGTAGGCGCTTTGGCCTTTGTTTTGGCGGGGGATTTGGGCGCGGCCTTTACCTTCGCCTTGGCCGGTTTCGGCGCGGGCTTGGATGCCGACTTTGGTGCGGCTTTCTTGGCGGCCGGTTTGGCGGCGCTTTTCTTTGACGGAGCTGATTTGGCGCGTGACGACGCGCCGCCCGCCGTCTTTGCCTTAATCGTCGCCTTCTTGGCAGTCTTTGCCGTCGCCTTCTTCGTCGCCATTTCAAACTTCCTCAATCATGTCCGCGAGCGTTTCCGGCCTGCCTTTTCCTCCTTCGCTACGGACGAAGGGTTCGATGGGCGTACGATTCGCGCGGTCGTTGTGTTCCTGTACCGCATCACCACTGGTTTACACCAAAGCCACCCGAAAAACGCCAAATCACCCAATCAGACGTATCAAAAAAATCCCATAAAAGACAATGGGTTATTCAGATAATTTGAGGTGAGTGATGACTTTCGCGCTTCAATCGCCAGCAGCAATGCTCATTTCGGCTAGCAGTATAGCACAAAATAACACCCGGCGCCACGGGGTGCGGCGTGGCTGCATTACGGATCTTGCGATGGGCCGGTCTTAGTTGCCGGCGCCAGGCTTGGCGCTGAAGTATTTGTCCAGCTTACCTTTTTCCTGAGCGAAATCGTCCGCGTCGGGCAGAGGGTCGGTCTTTTCCGTGATGTTTGGCCATTCGGCGGAATACTTGCCGTTGAGTTCGGTCCATTTTCCGTCGGCGTCATCGGTGTCAGGCACAATGGCCTCAACCGGGCACTCCGGCTCGCAGACGCCGCAGTCGATGCACTCGTCCGGATTGATGACGAGCATATTCTCGCCCTCATAGAAACAGTCGACCGGACAGACTTCGACACAGTCTGTGTATTTGCATTTGATACAGGCGTCCGTGACGACATAAGTCATAAGGGGGCTCCTCAGGCGATCTTCGCCTTTCTAGCGCTATCCGGCGGCCTTGCAAGCAGGAGCCTCGTCGGTGACGGCGCTTTTGGTGCGGTCAGAAAACAGCGTACGGGCAAATTCTGGTGAGCCGCGGCGTTCGGAGAAACCGAGCACCGCCAGCACAATCAACCTCTCGCCAGCCAGGTACGAAATCTCGTCGCCTAAATGGAGCGCAAACGCGGGTCGGTCGACACGCTGCGTGGCGTCGGCACGGGTAACTCGCACGTTTTCTTCAGCGACAAATCTCGCCGCTAACGATCGTGTCTTGAACTGGCGCGCGCACCACAGCCATTTGTCGAGGCGCCGAGACAGCCCGTTGCTTTTCGGCTCGACGCTCACTCAGGCTTGGTATCCGCCGACATGTTCGCTTTCAGCGCCGCGAGGACGGCGAAGGGCGAATTCGGATCGGGTCCGCGTTCACGGCGCGGGGAGCTTGAATATTGTCGCGGTGCGGCATCGCCGCCCTTGCGGAACGGTTTCTGTTTTCCATCGTTGCGTCCGGTGTCTTTCGAACGGCGCGGCGGGCGACCAGATCTTTGCTCCGGCGCTGGCGCGGCGCCGGCTTTCTGGTCGCGTTCGGCGCGCTTGGGCGGGCGCTTGCTTGCCGGCGGACGACGCGGCGCCATACGCCAGACCGAAAGCTCGACCTCTGCGGGTGTTGTTGTTTCAGATGGCGTCGTTTCTGGCGAAGCCGCGTCCGGCGCCGCTTCTTCGGTCGAAGCCACAACGGCCGTTTCCGGTGCAGGGGCGGCAGCGGCCTCGGGCTTCTCGTGGCCTTGTTCCGGTTGGGTTTCGCCGGCAGGCGGTTCCATGGTTGCCAGTTCCGTCGACCCGGCGTCGACAGCTGCGACCATAACGGGTTCCGGCGTCACTACCGCGCGCTTGATTGTGTGCTTGCGATACCCGAGCGAGCGCAGGATGCTTTCAAACTCGTCGCCCGAGCAACCGACCAGCGACATCATTTGCGACGTCGATTCAAAGCCTTCTTTCGCATCGGGACCGTTGCGGGTCGCACGGATTTGCTGGGCGAGGCGCTCCAGCATGTCGATCCTGACGGCACGATCGCCAGACGGACGATAGCCGAGCGCGTAGTAAAATGCGTGCGGCAGGTCCTGGTTCGAAACCAGCGAGACGAGGCCTGGTTTCGGCAACTGCAATTCTCCGGGAGTTTTATCCGCCCACAGCGCCCACAGCATCGCCATCAATCGCGCCGCGGCTGGTTTTAGCAGCGACGGCATATGCAAGGTATACTCGCCGAAACGGACGCCAAGATTTCTGAGCTTGCCGCGCTCATCCTGACCAAGCTGCTTCAACTCGTCGCCGAATTGCGAGCGTGACATTGCGCCGAAATTCTCGACCAGACGGAAAGCAATCCCGCGCGCCTGACCTGTAAGCGCATCCTCGCCTGTTGCATCGACAGCGCGTTTCAATGCTATCAATTCAGCCAGCGGAACTTCGATCCGCGCCGCAAGCCATTCGCTCAGCCTGTCTGCAACGCGGCCACGAAGATTTGGCGAAATCGCATCAAGACCGCGAATAACGATTTCGGGTCGCAGCATCGCAGGGCCCTTGCGCAGCGCTGCAACAGGCGATGAACGCCACCAGATGACGGCGTCGTCTTTGAGGCGCAATTCACTTTCTGGCGCATTGGCGAGCGCTGCAGCTCTTGCCGCAAGCACCGGCGCCAGCACGCGTTCCGCCGCGCCGCGCATACGTTTGGCGTCGGCGCCGCGGAAACGCGGATCTACAGCGAATTCGAACCCAAGCAGCCGGCCGACAAATTGGCCTTCCACGATCACTTCTCCGTCATCATTGACCCCGGCGAGCACCGGCGCTTCGTCGCGCAGTTTCTTCAACAGAACCGAGGTTCGGCGATCGACAAACCGCTGCGTTAGTTTTTCGTGCAGGGCGTCTGATAACCCATCTTCTATCGCCCGGGTTCTTGCTTGCCAATAGGCGGCATTCTCGACCCATGATGCGCGATTGGAGAGATAGGTCCATGTGCGAATGTGGGCGATCCTTGATGAAATTGTATCAAATTCGCCTTCGGTATCAGCGAGCTTGTTGACGCGCGCCGAAAGGAAGTCGTCGCCGATGCGCCCGCCGCCCTCGATCTGTTCATAAAGCTCAGCCAGCAGCTTGAGGTGCTGATCCATTGAAACCTTGCGGAAATCCGGGATCTGGCAAACTTGCCAGAGCAGTTCGGTCGCCGCACGGCCCCGCGTTCGCCGCGAGAGGTCCTCATCGGCGGTGAGGCCGACCAGCGCCACTTCATCCTCATCCGGTCGCGCACGCACAAGATCCGGCGATAACGAGCGGCGTTCGAGCGACTGGCGCAGCATCGCAATTGACGAGAAATCAAGCGCGTCCGAACGCCATTGCAGCGCCTCGACCGGATCGAATTGATGGTTCTCGATGCGGGCGACAATTTCATCGTCGAAAGGCGCACAGTCGCCAGTAACGCCAAAAGCGCCATCGCGAATATGCCGGCCGGCGCGCCCTGCGATCTGGGCAAGTTCATGCGGTCTAAGGTCGCGAAAGCCCCGCCCATCGAATTTACGCGCCGCCGAGAAAGCGACGTGATCAATGTCCATGTTAAGGCCCATGCCGATGGCGTCGGTGGCTACGAGATAGTCGACCTCTCCCGATTGATAGAGTTCGGCTTGCGCATTGCGCGTTCGCGGGCTGAGCGCGCCAAGAACGACAGCGGCGCCGCCGCGTTGCCGGCGCACCAGTTCGGCGATGGCGTAAACCGTGTCAGCGGAAAAACCGACGATCGCCGTCCGCCTCGGCAGGCGCGTCACTTTCTTGCTTCCCGCGTATGAAAGCAGCGAAAACCGTTCTTTCGCCTGGAAGGCAATTTCGGGAAACAGACGCCGCAGGATTGGCCGCATGGTGTCGGAACCGAGAAAAAGCGTCTCTTTCGTTCCGCGCGCGTGAAGCAACCGCGAGGTGAATATCCGCCCGCGCTCTGCATCCGCGGCAAGCTGTATTTCGTCGATGGCGACAAATTCGGTTTGCTGGTCCAGCGGCATCGCTTCGACCGTTGAGACCCAATAGGACGGCGAGGGCGGCACGATCTTTTCTTCGCCGGTGACCAGCGCGACGGCGCTGGCGGGCCTCAAGGTGATGAGGCGATCATAAACCTCACGCGCCAAGAGACGCAGCGGCAGGCCGATCAGCCCGCTCCGGTGCGCCAGCATGCGGTCGATGGCAAAGTGCGTCTTGCCGGTATTGGTTGGCCCCAGCAGCGCAACAAGGCTCGCCCTGGCCGGTTCAGCGGTCAGGCTGATTTCATACGGTTTGAGCTTGCGGCGGGTCATGGCCTGATTGCTGGGCCTTTTGGCGGGCGGTGAAGCGGGGTCTGTCCCGTCCCCGTGGCATTTAAGGGTTCTGGCCGGGATTGGAAGGGTTTCGGCCCCATTTCCGGCGCGTCGCCTTGACACCCGGGCGAGGCTCGATTAGACGCGCGGCTCCTATGAATCTGCGCCTTTCCGGGCGCCCAAACGCTTCAAAGCAGGGTTAACAGCATGGCTCGCCGGTGTGAACTGACAGGCGTCGGCCCGATGGTCGGAAACAACGTATCGCACGCCAATAACAAGACGAAGCGCCGGTTTTTGCCGAATCTTTGCGACGTGACCTTGCAGTCCGACAAGCTCGGCCGGGGCTACAAGCTGCGCGTGACGGCCGCGGCGCTGCGCACGATCGACCATGTGGGGGGGCTCGATGCCTTCCTGGCCAAGTCGGACGACAAGAAGCTCTCTACCGGGGCCTTGAAAATCAAGCGCGAACTGGCGAAGGCTTCATAACGGAGCCTCAAGCTCCGCTCCTAAAGCGGAGAAGCGCCCTTGGAATTCGCGACCGCCGTCGAAACCAGACGACCGATCAAGGAAACGCCCCTCGAAAAACTGGGGCGCGAAGCGCGCAAGTTTGGCGCGGCGCTGGTTCGCGTCGCGCTGCTGGCGATGCTGATCATTCCTGTCCTGCTGTTTTCGTTTCTGACCGTCGACATACCGTTCCGCGGATTTGACCATTTCTTTGGCATGGCGCCGATCAAACCCGGCAACTGGCTTTCGGCTGGCTATTTCGCCATGGCGGCAGGCCCGGCGATTGCAATTCTCATCGCCCGGCGCTTCGGCGGCGAGGAAGCTTCGCGCGTCATTATCGCCGCCTGGGCAGTCGCCGCCTTCGCGGCCTTTGCCGGAATTTCCTATCTGTCGCCGCAGCTTGAAGACGGCGACATGCCGAGCGTCGCTTTCATGGTCGCTTTCGTCGGCTCGTCGATCCTGTCGCAGTTTGTCGCCGCCGCAGTTTACGATTTGACCAGAGGCGGCGGCGCGTGGTGGCGCGCGCCTTTTTTTGCCAGCCTTGTCGCCTATCTGACGCAGACGCTCCTCTATTTCCCGATCGCCTATTGGACCTCGGTTGCGCCATGGATGAACTGGATGGTCGAGGACATTGGCCTGAAGGCGCTGGTGATCGTCGTGTTTCTCGGCGTCTACCGGGTGCTGATGAAAAAGCTGAAGCCGCGCGGCGGCTTTGGCGGTTAGAAAAGGGCGCAGGGTGCGTCCGGCGCGCCGGACGCCGGGTTTCGCCCTAATCGGGCGCAATTGTCCGTACAAGCCGTATTGTTTGCGGCTTCTGTCTCTTCAGCTTTCCCGGATTTATGCGGGGCGCAGCGGTTTTGTCCGTATTATCCGGCAATTGACAATTCGCCGGACAAGGGCAAGGGGCTGCGATTATTCCCATCACGACGGCCAGCTTTTTTCGCCGGGGCGCCGGAAAATTCTGAATTTCAAATAGCCTTGCCGGGCGCGCCTTGATGCGCCCGGCGCCGTCCTTTCAACATGGCGCCCGCTGCCGCGCTTTCAAGCGGCTGAAAAGATGTATTTGCCTGACAGAGTTCGTGTGTTGCGGGCGCGAGCGGCATAGCGCGCTTTGCTTAATGTACGCTACGGTTCTTCGCCTTTTTCTAATCCCTTCGCCTCAATCCACAATTCCTCCATTTCCTCAAGGCTCGCATCGCCGAGGCGCCCACTGTCTGACAGGCGCTTTTCAATATGCCGGAACCGCCTTGAGAATTTCTCGTTGGCGCGGCGGAGCGCCGCTTCCGGGTCGACATTCAGATGACGGGAGAGGTTGGCGATGACGAAGAGGAGATCGCCGAATTCGTCTTCAACCTTGTTGTCATTGCCGCTCTCGACCGCTTCGACCAATTCTTCGGTTTCTTCGGTTATTTTGTCTAAAACGTCGCGCGGATTTTTCCAGTCAAAGCCGATGCGCGCCGCACGTCTTTGTAGCTTGACTGCGCGGCTGAGGCCGGGGAGACCGGCCGGCACGTCGTCGAGAAGACCGGTCTGGCCCTTGGCGACGCGTTCTTCCGCTTTCTGTGCTTCCCACTGGCGGGTTTGCTCGTCAGCGTCGCGCGCCTTGGCGCCGCCAAAAACATGCGGATGCCGGTCTTTCATCTTTTCGGTAATGGCGAGCGCAACATCCTCGAAGTTGAAGGCTCCCTGTTCTTCCGCCATGCGCGCGTGGAAGACGGTTTGAAACAACAGATCGCCGAGTTCGGCTTTCAGTTCGTTTATGTCGCCGCGCTCTATTGCATCGGCAACTTCATAGGCTTCCTCAATTGTGTAGGGAGCAATCGTTCTGAAATCCTGTTCAAGATCCCAGGGGCAGCCCGTCCCGGGTGTCCGCAAGGCGGCCATCAGCGCCAGAAGTTCTTCAATCGCGGCGGCAGCGGTCATGGGAACGTCTCCGGCGTTGGCGCAATCATGCGCATGACGAGGCATGCTATGGCCAAATTCTGCTCATTTTGCCAGATCGGCGCGAGATTTTAGGCATTTGCGGGGAGAGCGCGGCGGCGCTAAGAGAAGGCCGCTAGGACAAGCGCTGAGGAGAGACCGATGCCGATCAAAGAGGCGAAGTACATCTGGAGCAATGGCGAGCTGATCCCGTGGGCCGACGCCAAGGTCCATGTGATGACGCATGCGCTTCACTACGCAACCTCGGTTTTTGAGGGCATGCGCGCCTATGAAACCAAGCACAAAGGCACGGTGATCTTCAGGAATTTCGATCACATCAAGCGGCTGCATTATTCGGCGCGCGTCTATCGCATACCGCTGAAGCACTCGATTGAAGATCTGATGCAGGCTTGCAAGGACGTGGTGCGCGAGAACGGACTGAAATCGGCCTATATCCGTCCGCTGGTGTTTCTGGGTTATGGCGAAATGGGAATCGCCGCGCCGCACGCCGGATCTGAGGCGATTATCGCCGCATACCCATGGGGGGCCTATCTTGGCGAAGACGGGCTGAAGAACGGCGTTGACGCCTGCGTGTCGAGCTGGCAGCGCCTTGCGCCCAACACCATGCCGGCTGGGGCGAAAGCGGCGGGAAATTATTTGTCGAGCCGTCTGATCGCCCTTGAAGCGCGCGAGCGCGGGTTCGCTGAAGGAATCGGCCTTACGACTGGTGGAACGGTTTCGGAAGGATCGGGCGAAAATCTCTTCGTCGTGATGAACGGCAAACTTTATACGCCGCCAGGCGCCGCCTCGCTGCTGATGGGCATCACCCGCGACAGCGTCATGACGATCGCCAAGGCGCGCGGCTATGAAGTGATCGAACAGAATATTGCCCGTGAAATGCTTTACGCTGCGGACGAAATATTCATGTGCGGCACCGCTGTCGAAATTACGCCGGTTCGCTCGGTCGACAGGCTTCCTATTGGCAGCGGCAAACGCCCGGTTACTGAAGAAATCCAGAGCGCCTTTTTTGGGCTCTTTTCTGGCGAGACCCGCGACGAATGGGGCTGGCTCGACCCGGTCGGTTAGAGTTGATGCTGATCGATCTCTTCGGCAAAACCGCTGTCGTCGTTGAAGACTATGATCGTCCCTATGTAGATCCGATCGCAGTCAGGGCCGGCCATTGCGTCACGCCGGATTTTGCGCGCAAGACCGATCTTGTCGGCTGGATTTGGTGTCGTGGAGATGACGGTCGCGAAGGCTGGACGCCGTCGCAATGGATCGACAGCGGCAGAAAGCCATGGCGGATGATGCGCGACTTCAATGCGCTTGAACTGACGATCCGCAAGGGCGATCGTCTTGCGTTACTCTATGCAGAAAGCGGTTTCGTCATGGCGCGCACAGTCGATGGCCGGGAAGGTTGGGCGCCGCAGGGCGCTCTGAAGCTTATCGACGAAGGCGATCGCTGATCTTATGAATGTCCCGCTAATTCTGTTCGTTCTGTTTGTCGGCGTTCCGATCCTCGAAATCGCTGCTTTCATCAAAATTGGCGAGGCGATCGGCCTTGTTCCGACGCTGCTCGGCTGCGTCGTGACCGCGGTGATCGGCGCGTTTCTTGTGCGACTGCAGGGCTTCGGCGTCTTGCGTGACGTGCAGATGAAAATGGCGCGCAACGAATTGCCGGTGAGCGAGCTCGCCCATGGCGCGATGATCCTTGTTGCTGGAGTTCTCTTGATGACGCCCGGATATGTGACCGATGCGATGGGTTTCCTGTTGCTTGCGCCGCCAGTGCGGATGCGTGTCGCCAGGGCGAACATCGCCTATCTCAAAAATCATGCTGAGATTCGGGTCATGGGCGCAGGACCGAACCGCAATCCGCAGAGTCACTCGCCGGGCATCACGATCGAAGGTGAGGCTGTCGAAATCGACGACGAGAAATAGCAGGCGAAGCGCATCGACCAGCGTCGATGCTTACTTCGTCGCCTTTTTTCTCAAGCCCAGCGCGTCGTCGATGACGTGAAAGACATAGCTCTGCTCGACGACGCCGCCGAAGAGATAAGCGTGCGGCCCGGTTGCATAGATCGTCACATCCTGACCGCCATGGGTTTCGGCGGCGTTTGGAACCAGCGATGGCTGTCTGAAATTGAGATCGAGAACCTCCGCTTCGCTGAGTTCGGGCCGCTCGCCGGCCTTTTTCTGGCCAACCATGACCGAGCCAGGGCCGTTGGCGTAACCGAGCGTCGTGTAGGGTTTGCCGTCGGCGGCAAGCGCATATCCGTCGCGCTGATTTTCGTCTTCGGGCGACGCCGTTACCAGGCCGAGAATATTGCTGCCCTTGCGGGGGTAGCCGGCAAAACTCATTGTATGGCCGTGATCGGCGGTGACAATGATCAATGTATCCTTGTCGCTCGTCATCGCACGCGCGGTCTCTACCGCTTGCGACAGCGCTTGTGCGTCGCGGACTGCTCTTGCGGCATTGCCAGCGTGATGAGCGTGATCGATCCGTCCGGCTTCAACCATTAGGAAAAACCCGTCCTTGTCGCGGCTCAGAATTTCAATGGACTTCCTGGTCATCTCGGCGAGCGAAGGCTCGCCCGCGATATCGTCGCCACGATCAGATTCGAATTTCATCACCGCCGGTTCGAACAGGCCAAGAACTTTCGGCGATGTTGCAGGATCAATCGCGTCAAACCCGGCCGTGTTCCAGACATAGAGGTGGTTGTTGCCCTTTGCGGTCCATTCAGCCGTCAGGTCACGTCCATCGCGGCGCTTTCCCTTGACACTCGGGTCTTCAGGATCGGCGGTCTCGGCGGTCAGGAACGAATAGCGACCGCCGCCCATCGCAACCTCCAATCCGTCGCCGTCGGGAAACTCGATCAGTTGTCGCGCAATATCCTTGCAGCCGTTTTGTTGCGCCTCTTGCGGAAGTGCGGCGTCATTCTGCCATCCTCTTGAGGCCGCATGTGAATAGATCGCCGCCGGTGTTGCGTCGGTGAGGAGCGAGGTTGAAACAACCCCGGTAGCAAGACCGGCGCGCTCCGATAACTCACCAAGATTGGCAATCATGGCGCCCGCCGCCGATGCGCAATTGCCGGTAACAACTGCGTCGGTCAGCGAGATTACCCCGATCTTCGTCTTAACGCCGGTCGCCATCGAAGACATGGTTCCCGCGCTGTCAGGCGTTTGCGCGTCGGTGTTGTATGTCTTCGACATCGCGAGATAGGGAAATTTCTCAAAACTGAGGAAATTTTCTTCGCCTTCTTCGCCGCGTGTCTGCCCGTCATATATCCGGGCGGCCGCGACGGTCGTTGGATCCATGCCGTCCCCGACGAAGAGGATGACGTTTTTTGCGGGCCGCTTGTTTGGTTTGAGCGCGCGCCGTGCGAGGAGCGTGTCCTGACCGTTGGCAAAATAGGGATTGGCGCTCAACGGCGCAGGGTCTGCCTGGGCGACGCCGAAGAGGCTGGCGACGATTGCGGGGCCGGCGGCGGAAAAAACGAGAGGGCGGCGTCTTGCAGTCATAAGGTCTCCCTTGCGGCGGACGCCTCAATGGACGTGCTGCCTTTTTGGCTCGATCAGCAGCGCGAAACAAAGCATGATCGCCGGATTAACGCCACCTCACTATCAAGATCGGAAGCGACAAGCGTATGACAGGGCAAAAAATTATCGTCGGCGCGGTGGGTTTCGCTCTATTGGCGGTCGCCGGCGCCGCGTTGTGGTTGTGGACCCCGTCGCCCCCGCGCTTTGATGTAAAAGCCGCCATTGATGCAGCAAAGGCCTATGACGCCCGGATCATTCGAGACAAATGGGGCGTCCCGCATATCTATGGAAAACGCGATGCCGACGTCGCCTTCGGGCTCGCTTACGCGCATGCTGAAGACGACTGGAAGACTTTCGAGGAAGTGATCCTGTTTTCCCGCGGTCACCTTGCCGAACGCAATGGCAAGGCGGCGGCGGTGACGGATTATCTGGTCGCGGCGCTCGGCGCCAATCAGGCAATTGATCAGAAATATGCAACCGACTTGTCGCCTGACACCCACGCGCTGCTCGAAGGATATGCGGCGGGCCTTAATTTTTTCTGCGCCGAACAACAAGGCCGATGCGCGCCGGGCGTTGTTCCTGTCTCGACCAAAGACATTGTTGCCGGATTTGCGGCGCGGACGCCGTTTTTCTATGGCCTCGAAGATGAACTGAAGAAAGTCTTCGAAAAGGATGCGGAAAAATCCGCCGGCCTCGATTGGATGAAAGTGGCGTTTCTTCGCGTGGCGCCCGAGGCGGAGCTTGGGTCGAATGCAATGGCGGTCGCGCCGCAGCGATCGGCCGACGGCGCGACGCGCCTGATGGTCAATTCTCACCAACCGTACACGGGGCCGGTCGCCTGGTACGAGGCGCGCGTCAAGTCGGACGAGGGCTGGGACATGATTGGGGGTCTTTTCCCTGGGGCGCCGCTTGTCCTCCACGGTGTTGCGCCCGATCACGGCTGGGCGTTTACAGTCAACAAGCCTGACCTCGTCGATGTCTATGCGCTGGAAGTCGACCGGCTGAAAAAACCGACAAAATACAAATTCGACGGCGGCTGGCGCGATCTTGGCCGCAGCAAGGCGAAGTTCCGCGTGAAATTATGGGGGCCCTTCAGCCTGCCAGTGACGCGGACGATTTACCGCTCGGTGCACGGGCCTGTCTTTGAAACGCCGAACGGATGGCGGGCGGTAGCATTTGCTGGCGATGGCGACATCCGCGCTGTCGAGCAATGGCGCCGGATGAATAGAGCGATCAATTTCGACGACTGGCGCGACGCGATGACGATCCAGGGTATTCCGTCGTTCAACGTCGTCTTTGCGGACAAGTCGGGTCGAGTTGCCTATTTCTACAATATGGCGACACCGGATCGCGCGCCCGAATGGGACTGGTCAAGAGTCGCGCCGGGCGACCGCGCAGATCTCGTATGGCGCGGCGTTCTGCCATTTGGAACGGCGCCGAGCGTGGTCGCTCCACCATCAGGCTATGTCGTCAACGCCAACAATGAACCATGGAAAGCCTCATCGCCTGAAGACAGTCCGAAAGCGGATGATTATCCCGCGTATCTTGGCGTGCGCGCCCGATTGACCAATCGTGGATTGCGCGAGCAGGAACTCTATGGCGCCGATACGTCGATCACAGCGGAGGAATTCGTCGCCTACAAGATGGACGGCAATTATTCTGTGGACTCAAATCTGCGCCGCCTGATCGCGGCAACGCTCGCCGATCCGGCAGTCGCAGACGATCCGTCGATGGCCCCGGCAATTACGGTTCTCAAGGACTGGAACGGCAGCGCTGAACGCGGCAATCGCGGTGCGGCGCTTGCCGTCACTTTTGGCCGCTATGCGCTTGGCGTGTTGCTGAATGGAGACGATGCTCCGATCCCGGTCCCTAAGACCGCCCTCGTCAAGGCCGCGGCGGATCTCGAAGCCGGGTTTGGTCGCCTCGACCCTGAGTGGGGCGACGTCAACCGGCTCATTCGCGGGCAACTTGATCTCCCGATTGACGGCGCGCCCGATACGCTGCGCGCTGTTTATTCCCTTTCGGATGTTTCAAAGGGCCCGGGTGAGGCTATTGCCGGCGATACCTACATTGTTGTCGCGGAATGGCTCGCTGACGGTACGCGCAACCTCAAAACCATCCACCAGTTTGGCGCCGCAACGCTCGATCAGTCATCACCGCACTACGCCGATCAGGCGTCCTTGTTCGGCGAAGAACAGTGGAAAACGCCGGCAATGACGCTTGACGGCGTTCTCGCTGAAGCGACGCGGGATTACCGGCCGGGCCGCTAACCGTGTACGCGCTCAGCCAAACACTTCATCGAAGAAGGCGCGCATTGCTGACCATGAGCGGCGATCAGCGGTCTCGTGATAGGCAAAACCCGGAAACTTCCAGGCGTCGATGTCGCGATTGGTGAAGCTGTGGCCGACGCCGCCATAAACCCGCATCTCCCAGTCGACGCTGCCTTTGGTCATCTCTTCGGCGAAGACACGGCGCTGGTCGGCGGTGATGATCGGGTCGTCGGCGCCCATGCAGATGAGGACGCGTCCGCGAATATTTTGCGCGTCTTGCGGCCGCGACGTCGCAAGGCCGGCATGAAAACCGACAACGCCCGCGACATCGGCGCCGGAGCGCGCGAGTTCCAGCACAGCGGTGCCGCCGAAGCAGAATCCAATGGCGCCAAGGAGATGTTCGTCGACCGCCGGTTGCGCTTTCAGGACACCAAGCGCCGCCGACACCCGTCCGCGAAATTCCGTCAGGTCGGCGCGGAGTTGCTGGACGACGGCGCGCGCTTCTGCCATCGGCATGGCTTCGCCGCCGAACAAGTCGAACGCATAGGCGACGTAGCCAAGCGCCGCGAGCATCTGCGCTCGAGATTTAGGATGATCGACAAGGCCGCCGCCTTCATGCGCGACGAGAATGCCGGGCGCTTTTCTTCCATTCGAGCCGTCGGCAATATATCCAGCGAAGTTATGGCCGCCGAACTCGTAAGAGGCTGGCGTCAGGGCGATAGACGTTGCGTCTATCGCCATTTGAGATTGAATTCGCGCATCAGGTGAAAGCCAGCGCGATATTGGTTGCGATCGCCGAACTGCTCGATGATCGGCGTCTGGGCGTATTCGTCAAAAATATAGCTGTAGGAAACATAGGGGTTCAGCGACCAGTGTTTTCCAATGTTCACATAGGCGTTAAAACTGCCGCCGATGTCGCGCATCCCGCGCTGCGCATCATAGGTCGGAAGCCCTGAGGCAAGCGACTGCGCCGGGGTCACTGAGAAAAAGGTATCCGCGTAGCGTTCGCCGACCCAGGTTGCATTCGCCGACACAGACGTTGAAAGCCGTCCATAGCGGAAAAGGAGCGCCGTTCCGGCCGCGTCGACGACTAGTCCATCATGGCCGCCAACGACGCCCTTCCTGATCTTGAAGCGAACGAGAAAACGATCGACAAAAGTGGTGGCGGCAAACCCGCCGATCTCGAGCGTGTGGTCTATGTCGCCAAGGCCGGTGAGGGCAATATTATCCTCTTCCTTCCGATTGTTGGTGACTCGAAACGACGGACCGAAGCTGAAGCCGGAAAAACCGAATAGCGCAATATCGCCGCCGTCATTGTCAAGAAAGACGAAATTTCGAAACTTGATGTAAACTTCCGGATCGGCAATCCATTGAAAATCGTCCGATCCGAAATAATCCGGCCGGTATTCCGGGCCGACACCAACCGAAAGGTCGGTATTCGACGGGGCCAGAAATGTCAGAACGCCAACGAAATCTCGCAGCGGGTGCCAGCCTTTGTCTTGATCAAATTCGTCGTCATTCTTTATGCGATCGCGTTCTTCGGGTCTGCCCGGACGCTTATTGCCGAAAATCGGGTCAAGCCGTGGCTCGTCGATATTCTGCTGGGCGAAGGCTGGCGCAGCGGCACAAATTGATGTTGCTCCCGCAAGCATCGTCAGAAACTGGAAAAAACTCTTCACCCTCGGCATCCCCTCTGTCGCCCGGTATCCGCGTGCGCCCATGTTAACGCGTTACCCGCCGGAAAATCCAACTCCTCAAATCGCATATTCGTGCGATAAAATGAATATTTCCTCGCGGCTGAGGCTTGGCGGACCCAGTCGCTCCGTACCGCCCCCCCCCCCCCACCAGCCTAGCCATCAACCGCGTCGTCGATCGCCTCTCCGGCGTTTTCAATGTCCCGTCCGACACCCTTAATGGTTTCGCAGGCGCTGAGTAGAAAACAGGCAGCCAGGAGCAGCGACAAGGCTTTCATGACAGTCTCCAAACGTAAAACGCCGGCCCATTGAAGCGGGGGCCGGCAGTTAGCTCAAGCCGAAATTTCGCAAGAATTCTGAGGGTTTGGAAAGCTGCGCCGCCCTCACTGAGGGGGCGGGGGCATCCAGGCGCCCTCTATGCGCCGCCTTCGCGCTGCAGCTTCTTGCGAATCAGCTTGCGGGCGCGGCGAACGGCCTCCGCCTTCTGGCGGGCCTTCTTTTCGGAGGGTTTTTCGTAAAATTTGCGGCGCTTCATTTCACGGAACGTGCCTTCCCGCTGCATCTTCTTTTTGAGAGCGCGGAGCGCCTGCTCGACATTGTTGTCGCGGACTACGATCTGAACCAGGGGAATACCCTCCTTTTGAAACAAAAACGTCGCCCCCGGTCCTTGCCGGCTGGCTGCGACGCTGTCGTGATTGCCTGCCCCGGGCCAAGCCATCGACCCGCAGCGACCGCGCCTATACCAAAAGGGTCTTAACCTGTCCATATTGGCGGCGAATTCAGTGAAGGCCCAGTTTCTCCCATGCCCACAGCGCCAGACCCATTTGACCCTGTTCGACGCCAGCTCCTGCCGGCCGCCCTCAGGGCGGCGGCTTTTGAGGGCTTAACGCCGCTGATGCTGCGAAAAGCGGCCGGTGAGGCAGGCGTTTCCCCAGCAGACCTTGCCGCCGCCTTCCCGCGGGGGGCAATCGATCTCGTCGAATATTGGTCGGCCGAGGCCGACAAGGCGTCCGCCGCAGCGCTCCTCGGCGATGAGGCGAAGGCGCTGAAAATCCGCGAAAAGGTCGCTTTGGGGATCGCGGCGCGAATCGCCTTCTTCCGGCCCCACAAGGAAGCCGCTCGCCGGGCCGCCGCCTTTCTCGCCCTCCCGCACAATACACCAGCCGCAGCCCGCCTCGTCTGGAACGCCGCCGACGCGATCTGGCGCGCCATGAGCGATCCCTCAACCGATTTCAATTTCTATTCAAAGCGCGGAATTTTGTCGGGCGTTCTTTCGTCGACCATGGCCCGCTGGTTCGCCGACGACAGCGCTGACGAGGCCGAGACGAAAGAATTCCTCCGCGCCCGGATCGAAAACGTCATGCAGTTCGAAAAGCTGAAAGCCAAAGTCCGCGACAAAGGATTCGATCCTGACGGCATGTTCGGCTGGCTGGCAAAGGTGCGATATCCGGAGGGGCGGTAACGCTATCGCGCTGTCCCGCAAAGGGAGAGGGTGCTGCGTATCCTGCTAGCGATTGGAGCCTGACTTCGGTCGCGTCGAAATCCGCGTCACATGCCCCATCTTTCGTCCCGGCAGGGCGTCGCGTTTGCCGTAGAGGTGGATGCAAGTAGCTGGCTCAAGCGCGAGTTCACGCCAGCGCTCAACCTCTTCGCCGATCAAGTTTTCCATCACGCAGTCGGAATGCCGCTCTGGATCGCCGAGCGGCCAGCCGGCGACGGCCCTGATATGCTGTTCGAATTGCGAGACGGCGCAGGCGTCGGTTGTCCAGTGGCCGGAATTGTGAACGCGCGGCGCGAACTCGTTGACGATGACGCCGCCTGATTTTTCGACGAAGAATTCAACGCCGATAACGCCGACATAGTCGAGCGCTTCAAGCATCTTCGAGGTAATGGCGATTGCTTGTTTGAGGGCGCCTTTCGGCGCAGACGAGGGGACAATCGACTGACGCAGGATGCCGCCTTTATGGATGTTGCGCGGCGCGTCATAGCAGCGGATCGTTCCGTCGCGACCGCGCGACCCGATGATGGAAATCTCCATGGTGAAATCGACAAAGCCCTCGAGGATCGACGGGTGCGCCCCGATCTCGTCCCACGCCTTCCTGGTTGCCTCATCCCAGGTCAGCGAAAGATTGCCGCTCTCAACGCCAATGGTCGTCTGCCCCTTGCCGTCATAGCCGAGGCGGCGGGTTTTAAGGATTGCGGGCCGGCCGACGGATTTCAGACCTACTTCAAGCGAGGAGAGATCGTCGACCGGAAAGAACGGCGCGGTTTTGGCGCCGATAGATTTGATGAACTGTTTTTCGACAAGACGGTCCTGCGCAATGCCGAGGGCTTTTCCGCCCGGCGCCACTGGCATATGCCGCGCCGTCAAAATGTCGACTGTCTCCGCCGGCACATTTTCAAATTCATAAGTGACGACATTGACGACCTCGCCAAACGCCGCAAGCTTTTCGGTGTCGGTGTAAGAGCCAATGGTGATCGCATGCGCAACATCGGCGGCGGGAGAGTTTTCCTCCGGCGTATAGATATGCGTGCGAAGGCCGAGACGCGCGGCGGCAAGCGAAAGCATGCGGCCAAGCTGGCCGCCGCCCAAAATGCCGATGACGCCGTTCGGTTCGACGATCATCGCTAGTCGGCGACCGTCACGGGGACGTTTGCGGTCTCTTTCGCGCGCCAGTCGGCAAGTTTTTTTGCGACTTTTTCATCGCACAGCGCGACGATCGAGGCGGCGAGGATGCCGGCGTTCGCGGCGCCGGCGTCGCCGATCGCCATTGTCGCCACCGGAACGCCCGCCGGCATCTGGACGATCGACAACAGGCTGTCGAGCCCGGAAAGGGTCTTGCTCTGCACCGGGACGCCGATGACGGGCAAATTTGTCATCGACGCGGTCATGCCGGGAAGGTGGGCCGCCCCGCCGGCGCCGGCGATGATGACCCTGATCCCGCGCGCGGCGGCGTTCGCCGCATAATCATAAAGTCTTGCCGGCGTCCGGTGCGCGGAAACCACCTTTGCCTCAAAAGGCACGCCGAGGACACCAAGCATTTTGACGGCGCGCTCCATCGTCGTCCAGTCAGAGCGCGAACCCATGATGACGCCGACCAGTGGAGCGCTCGATCTGGAATTTCCGGAACCGCCGCCCGGAGCGCGGCCTTTTCTTGTCGCAGCCAATGGTCTCTCCGCCCGTCTGAAAACGCGGGCTTACAACAATCCGGGCGCTGCTGGCAAAGTATAATGGGAATAGCGAGAGAGGCGTCTGACCATTCAGACGGGGGCGCGTCGGCCAGAGCCTCTCTCACCGTTGCGGGCGTTTGGGATTGCCTGAGAAGGGGACTTTCGCCACGCCGCACCGCCTGCTGATAACGGGATGTTTTTGAGCGCGCGACAACACGCCTGCGCCGGAGCGATGCCGCCGCGCGACGAAAGGTGAACACAAATGCGAGAGCCGCCTGGAAGCGCTGCGGTTGCCTTCTTTCAGCAAATACGGCTTCAGTGCGCCCGCCAACGCGGAGCGTCTTTATGAAGGTGACGGGACCAGGCGGCCCCAAAGCGCCGCAACAGGCAGGCAGCGTCAGCGCAGTCGGCAACACCCGGCCGGCGACGGCCGCGGCGGC
>JBGSVH010000081.1:0-21734 GCA_041753055.1 Parvularculaceae bacterium | reverse complement strand
CCGCGCCGGCCGCGCCGGTTGTCGCCGCGCCAAACGCAGACGTATCGCTGCCCGGCGCGCCAGTGCCGATCGACAATTCGCCGCGTCTCGTGCAGCCGAGCTTTGCATCGACCGATCAGATTTTTGAAAATGAAGCGGCGAGTCCGGAAATCAAGCTGACCAGCGTCCTTTGGGGCGTCCACCTCGCATCATACCGTCACCCGGACGACGCTAGCGCCGGATGGAAGAAATTGCAGCGCGACAATCCCGACGAACTCGGGCTGCTGGAGCCGCGCATCGAAAAAATTTCAATCGAAGGCAAGGGCGAATATCTGCGTCTTGTCGGCGGCGGATTTTCGTCGCGTGAAAAAGCCAAAGCGCTTTGTGACACTTTGGCTGCGAAGGGCGTTTTCTGCCGCGTCGCCACTTTCGGCGGCGACAAGCTGTCAATGCTGGATGTCGGCAATCTGCGGTAACCGGCGCGGCCGGCGCCCTTTACTGCGGTGGCGCGATTTCGAATTTTTTCTCCGCAAAGACGCGCCCTTCATATTCCGCCGCGCCGGCATAGGTTAGCAACAGCTCGCCGGGCGGTAACACGGTTTCTCCCAGAGATAGCGTCAATTGCCGGGTGTCGGCGTCGACATGAACGGCGACATTGTCAATTTCAGCAATGGTTTTTGTTTTTCCGTCCGATGTCATCTGCACCTGTAATTGTCCGAATGAGGAATAATTTCCAGTTCTTGACAATGTTGTCTGCAATTCGAGCATGCCTTCACTGTCGCGAACGAGCCGGGTCTGGGTAAACGACAAGACAGGCGTCGTCAGGCCGCCGCGCACGATGACCGGCGTCGATATGCCAAGGCCGACATCGACCTCAAGGCCGCCGCCAGTTCGGCGCAACGGTGTTCGCACTGGCGTTGTTTCGATCAGAAGATGCGAGCGGCGTTCGCCGGCCGGGATCGCCGCGCCTTTTTTGAGCTGAACCGTGATTTTGGTGCGGGCGCCCGGTTCAAGACGGAAATGCGCCGGGCTGACCACCAGATAGGGCGCCGCGGAGAGCTTGGCGCGCGTCGCCGGACTTGCAGGCGCATAGCCCGTATCAATCGCCGACAGGTCTATCCACCCGACTTGGCCATCGATGATCCGATCAGAAACATTCGAGATTTCATAAACCGCGACAGGCTGCTGCCGGGTCACCACCTGGCGCAGGGGCGACACCACAATCTCCGCGTTCGCCCCCGCGCAGCAGCACACGGCAGCGGCGAAACCAGCGGCGATCAGTCGTGCGGCGCGCAGCTTTTGCCTCATTGTTTGCCCCAGAATCGGTCGAAACTGACCTTGCTTATTGAACGGAATGCAAGAATTCGGCCTTCTGCATTCCCCGGGGGGTTGCGGCGGGTCCGAAAATCACCGTCAGACTACAAGGTTAACGCCGCAGCTGGCGGATCAGACTGGCAAGAAGGATTTTTTCGTGACGCATGTGATCGTACTCGGCAACGAAAAGGGCGGATCGGGTAAGTCGACTGCCGCCATGCATATTACGGTTGCTTTGCTGAAGACCGGCTACCGCGTCGCCGCGATTGACCTCGATATGCGCCAACGCAGTTTTTCCCGATACATGGAGAACCGCCGCGCCTTTGCAGCATCGAAAAACGCCCCGCTGCTGTTTCCCATACAGCCGCGCGTTGAACCGTCAACCATCGACAGCCGCGAAGAAGCGCGCCGCGCCGAGACCGAGCACTTTACCGGCACCTTGCAGACGCTTGCGGACTGCCATTTCGTCGTCATCGATTGTCCAGGCGCCGACACGCATCTGTCGCGGCTTGCTCATGCGCACGCCGATACGATCGTCACCCCGCTCAATGACAGCTTTGTCGATTTCGATTTGCTGGCGCGGCTCGATCCGGACACTGGCGCTTTGTTGGGGCCGAGCCTTTACAGCGAAATGGTCTGGAATGCGCGAAAACGCCGGGCGATGTCGGGCGTCCCTGGCGGGATTGACTGGGTCGTTATGCGCAACCGCTTGTCCGCGACCAGGGCCAATAACAAGCGCGCCATGGGCGAACGGCTCGATGAATTATCGACGCGGATCGGGTTCCGGCTGGCGCGCGGCTTTGGCGACCGGGTCATCTATCGCGAATTGTTCCCGATGGGCCTGACTTTGCTCGATCTCGGTGGCCCCGACGCGCCGATCCGGTTGTCGACGATGAGCCATGTCACCGCGCGGCTTGAGATCCGGTCGCTGATCGCAACGCTTAATCTTCCCAAGCCCGAAATCGACGGCAAGGACCAAGATGGCAGGGCCGCCGCCTGACCAAGGCTGTGGCAGGGCGGATCTTTCCGTGTGACCAATTCGCCCGCATAGGGCTGCCGGTGGTTTCGCGCCGCGGCCGTTCGGTGCAAGGTGCGGATTGCTGCACTGAGCAAGGCCCGCCATGATCGGTAAGATTGTTGTTCTGCTTGCTCTGGGCGCTGCAGCCTGGGTGTTGCTCCGCGCGGGCGACGGCGGCGGTCAGTCGCGCCGCATGTTTCGCCTGAAAGTCGTCGGACTTCTTGCGGTCGCAACTGTGTTGTTTGCGGCGAAATTGTTTCCGCTGGCCTTGATGATCGTCATTGCGGCCGGCGGTGTCACCGCCATCGAACTCTGGCGCGACCGGGCGATCAAGGCGCTGGACGAGATGACGCCGGGCGCTGGCCGCTCGCCAAGTGTCGGCGTCAAGCTCGGCGTCGATGAGGCGGCGGCAATCCTCGGCGTCACGGTTGATGCAAGCGATGAGGATGTCAGGGCGGCGCACAAGAAGCTGATCAGCCAGCTTCATCCGGACAAGGGCGGCACCGACTACCTTGCTGCGAAAATCAACGATGCGCGCAATTTCATGCTCGAAAGGCGCGGCAAGGCGGGTGTCAGGTCCCCGCCGGAACCAGAGGCGAGGGACGTCTAGTAATGTCAGTAATTGAATCCGTGATCTCGGGCGTCGGATCGTGCCTTCCGGGCCGTGTCGTTACCAATGACGATCTGGCGAAAAAAGTCGATACTTCGGACGAATGGATTCGCTCGCGCAGCGGTATCGGCCAGCGCCATATCGCCGGTGACGATGAAGTCACATCCGACTACGCAACCACTGCCGCCCGGCGCGCGCTCGACCAGGCGGGGCTCGCGCCCGGCGATATCGATCTCATCATTGTTGCGACGGTGACGCCCGACAAGACATTTCCGTCGACCGCTGTTTACGTGCAGAAAAAACTTGGCGCGCCGCCGGGCATCGCCTTTGACGTTTCCGCCGCTTGCGCCGGATTTTTGTACGCGCTCAATATCGCCCACAATTTCATTACGACCGGGCAGGTGCGCCACGCGCTCGTTATTGGCGCCGAAAAACTCTCCTGTTTCCTCGATTGGTCCGATCGCGCAACCTGCGTCTTGTTCGGCGACGGCGCCGGCGCGGTGGTCCTCTCCGGCGACCGTTCGCATGCCGCCGACGCGCCGCGCGGCATTCTGGCGACCTATCTTTCGTCGGATGGAAGGCTTGCCGAACACCTTTACGCTGACGGGGGGCCAGCTTCGACCGCGACAGTTGGTAAGGTCCGCATGAATGGCAAGGAAGTTTTCCGGAACGCCGTTCAGGAAATTTCAAACGCCGTGCTGGAAGTGACGGAGCGGGCGAAAGTCGGCCGCGACGAGATCGACTGGTTTG
This sequence comes from Parvularculaceae bacterium, assembly GCA_041753055.1. Lineage (GTDB taxonomy): Bacteria > Pseudomonadota > Alphaproteobacteria > Caulobacterales > Parvularculaceae > Amphiplicatus. The sequence goes on along the minus strand of JBGSVH010000081.1, from coordinate 18,063 downwards.
TGCCGCATCAGGCGAATATCCGTATCATTGAAGCCTGCGCCAGGCGTCTTGAGCTTGAAGACAGCAAGATCATCGTCACCATCGAGAGACACGCGAATACATCGTCAGCGTCAATACCGCTGGCGCTCGACGAGGGAATTCGCGACGGCCGCATCAAACGCGGCGAGTTGCTGGTTTTCGCGGCGCTCGGCGGCGGCCTCGCCTGGGGCAGCGCGCTGATCAGATACTGAACAGGTTGCCGAACTGCGCTCGAAGCGCCTGTTTTTGCACCTTGCCCATGGTATTGCGCGGCAGCGCGTCAAGCCAGACAAAGCGCCGCGGCTGTTTGAACTTGGCCATTGCCGAAACAGCGACCTTTAGATCGTCATCAGAAATTGGCGGCGCGCCAGCGCTTCCGCTGGCAGGCGCAAGCACCGCTACGACGCCTTCGCCCATGTCGGGATGCGGGACCCCGATCACCGCCGACTCGGCAATTTCCGGCAGCGCGTCGAGCGCATCTTCAATCTCCTTGGGATAGACATTGAACCCGCCGACAATGATCAGATCCTTGGCGCGGCCAGACAATGTAAGCCGGCCGTACTCATCCAGAAAACCGATATCGCCCGTCGAGAACCATTCGCCTGGCCGAAATTCCCCGGCGGTTTTCTCCGGCATTCGCCAATAGCCCTTGAAAACATTGTCGCCCCTGACTTCGACAACGCCCGGCTCGCCCGGCGGCAGGACGCGGTCGCCGTCGGTCACGCGAATTTCAACGCCGGGGAGGGCGTAGCCGACGGTTCCGGCGATCCGCGCGCCATTAAGCGGATTTGACGCGATCATTCCCGCTTCCGACATACCGTAGCGTTCAAGGATCGCGTGGCCGGTGCGGCATTCAAACAATCGGAAGGTCTCCGCTATCAGCGGCGCCGATCCGGAAACAAAAAGCCGCATCGTTTCGCAGTCGGCGGCGCCAAAACTCTTTTCGGCAAGCAGGCGCGTGTAGAAGGTCGGCACGCCCATCATCATCGTTGCGCGGGGTAGCTGCCGGCGCACTTCTGCAACATCGAATTTCGGCAGGAAGATTATTTCGGAGGCGTTGAGGAGCGATGTATTGAGGGCGACGAATAGCCCGTGAATGTGAAAGATCGGTAGCGCGTGCAGAAGCACGTCGTTATCGCAAAATCCCCAAAGGCGGTGAAGGGCGAGCGCGTTGGACGCAAGATTTCGGTGTGTCAGCATCGCGCCTTTGGATCGGCCGGTTGTGCCCGAAGTATAAAGGATCGCTGCGAGGTCATCCCCGTCGCGCGGTTCGATCGCCGTCAGGGCGGGCGCTGTTGTCGCCGCGTCGATCAGCGCGCCGGTTCCCGCGGCGCTGAGCGTCAGTGTTTTTCGGCCGCGCGCCGGCGCAACTGCGCGTGAGGGATCGCAAACCACGATGCTAGGCTCCGCATCGTTGATGAAATAGTCGATTTCGTTGTCGGTGTAGGCGGTGTTGAGCGGCAGATAAACAAGTCCCGCGCGCAGGCTCGCAAGATAAAGGGCGACATTTTCAGCGCTCTTTTCAACTTGCACGGCGATGCGGTCGCCGGGCTTCGCGCCAGCGTTGCGCAAGGCGCGCGCCATTTTCGCCGAGAGGGTGTCAATTTCGGCAAAGCTCCAGCGCCGTTTTCCGGGAACACTCAGGAAGGTCTTGTCTTTCGCCCCGGCAATTCGTTCTTCGATCAGAGAGAAAAAGTTGCCATTGTTCATTCGCGTCGGCCCGACGTCTCGGCCGCGCCTACGGTAATCGCCGCCGCCTTGAAGCGCGAGGGGTCGAGGGCGTGCATTGCATCGAACTCGCTCAGAAAGACTTTGCCTGAGAGGTTTTCAAGGAAGTCTGAATGCTTGAACCTGTCCATGACCGGTCCTTTCACTTCGGACAAATGCAGGGCTACGCCAACATCTCGTAGTCTGCTGTTTACCGATTCAAGCGCATGTAGCGCGCTGGTGTCGATCGAATTGATCGCCGAACACATCAACACGACATGCTTGATTGATGGCAATTCAGTCGCAACCGACATGAGCCTGTCCTCAAGAAAACGAGCGTTGGCAAAAAAGAGATCGCCATCAACACGCAGCGAGACCACGGCGGGGCTGGTGATCACATCGTGACGCAGCACATTGCGAAAATGTTCCGTTCCGGGCACTTGCCCGACGACGGCCGAATGCGGCCGGCTCGCCCGGTAAAGCAGCAAGAGGATCGACAAGATGACCCCGGCCATGACGCCCGCTTCAACACCAAAGCCGAAAACGCCAAGGATAGTCGCCATCATCGCCGCGAAATCCGCGCTCGAATAGCGCAGCGTTTTGCCGATCGCCTTCAGATCAACAAGGCTGAGGACGGCGACAATAATGGTCGCGGCGAGCGTTGCTTTCGGCAGATTGAAGAGAAGCGGCGTCAGATAAAGCGCTGCGAGCGCAATGCCAGCCGCAGTGAATGCGCCGGCCGCTGGCGTTCGGGCGCCGGCGTCGTAATTGACAACCGATCGCGCAAATCCGCCGGTGACCGGAAATCCGCCAGCGACACCAGCCGCGATATTCGACGCGCCAAGCGCAATCAGTTCCTGATCGAGGTCAATGCGTTCGCGGCGCTTGGCGGCGAGCGTCTGCGCCACCGAAACCGATTCGACATAACCGATAACGGCGATCAGCAAAGCGGGGCCAAGAAGCTCGCGCCACAAAGTTGCGTCGAATGCCGGTATGGAAAGAGCGGGCAGGCCTTTCGGCGTTGCGCCGACAATGGAGACACCGGCGCTGGCGAGATCAAACACGCTGACAAGGGTGATGGTGACAATGATCGCGAGCAGCGGTGCGGCGCGCGCCAGCAACGCGGCCGCACGCTCCTTCATTCCCAGCCCTATGAGCAGCGGCTTCAGGCTTGACCGCGTCCAGAAAAGGAAGGCGATGACGCCGCCGCCTATGGCGGCTGTCGGCAAATGTGTGGAATCGCTGTTCTTCGCCAAAGAAAGCGCGATCTCGACGAGCGTATCGCCTTCGGCCTTGACGCCGAGAATGTGTTTCATCTGACCGGCGGCGATAAGAATGCCGGAGGCTGTGATAAAGCCTGAAATAATCGGATGGCTCAGAAAATTCGCGAGAAAGCCAAGCCGCAGGGCGCCAAGTACTGTCAGAACAAGCCCGACGATAAAAGCAAGCGTCAGCGCGATCTCGCCGTAACCGGCGTCGCTGTGGCCGACAAAATCGCCGACGGTCGCCGCCGTCATCAGCGAAATCACAGCGACCGGTCCGACAGCCAGCGCCGTACTCGTGCCGAAAACCGCATATGCGACCAGCGGCGCAATCGACGCATACAGTCCGGCCTCCGGCGGCAGCCCCGCGATCAGCGCATAAGCCAGCGATTGCGGGATCAGCATGATCGTCACGATAATTGCGGCGAGAAGATCATCGGAAAGCGCCGCCTTGTTATAGAGCGGAGCCCATCTGAGGATCGGAATATACTTCTTCACGCTGCGCGGCGCCGTCGTTGCGGACATTCACTTATGCTTTCGGCTGCCGGCGCTTTGGCGCGGCGAACCATTCATGTCCGTCAAGCATGAGTTCCCAATAGACCCAGGGGAGAATGTCGGCTTTCAGCAGCCATCCGAACCAAGTCGGGCGCGTTCCCTTATTGAGCCATGATGGGAACGTCGGCAGGAGTTTGCCGCCATATCCGAATTCAGCCAGCACGATCTTGCCGCGCTCAACGGTAAGGGGGCATGACCCGTACCCATCATAGACAAAGTCCGGTTCGCCGCCGTCAATGACGGCGAGAAGATTTCCCGCAACGATCGGCGCCTGTTTGCGCACTGCGGCGGCGGTCTTGGCGTTTGGCGCATTGCAGGCGTCGCCAAGGCCGAAAACATTTCCAAACTTCTTGTGACGGAGCGTTTCCTGATCGACGTCGACCCAGCCGGCGGCGTCAGCAAGCGGCGAGCTGCGGACGACATCAGCGGCGATTTGCGGCGGCGTGACATGAAGAAGATCGAACTCGCGCACCATCTCCGTCTCGACGCCGTCGGGGCCCTTGACCTTGAATGTCGCTTTTCTGGCGGCGCCGTCAACAGCAACAAGCGTTGACCCAAGATTGAGCTCGATCCCGTATTTGGTCACATATTCCATCAATGCGGGGACATAGTCGGCGACGCCGAACAGCGACGGCGCGGCCGTGCAAAAATTAATCTTGAATTTGTCGATTGCGCCCTTCTTCAGCCAGTGGCTTGCGGCGAGATACATGATTTTCTGCGGCGCGCCGGCGCATTTGAACGGTGGCGGCGGCTGCGTGAAGATTGCTTTGCCGCCGTCTAGGGACTTAATCAAATCCCAAGTGTAGGACGCCATGCCCGGCTGATAATTCGAAGTCACGCCGTTCTTGCCAAGTGTTTCGTGAAGGCCCGCAATTGCTGCGAAATTCAGTTTGATGCCGGGCGCTGCGATCAGATAGTCATATTCAACGCGCTCGCCGCCTTCGAGAACGACAGTGTTCTTTTCCGGTTCAAATCCGGCCGCGGCTTTTTTGATCCATTTGGCCCGCTTTGGGATACAGGATGCTTGCGGGCGAACGGTAAAATCAAAATCGAAAATTCCGCCGCCGACCATGGTCCAGCCGGGCTGATAATAGTGCTGGTCCCGCGGTTCGATGATGGCGATGTCGAGACTTTTCCGGCGCTTCAAGAGACTTGACGCAACAGCGATACCGGCGGCCCCGCCGCCCACAATGACGATCTGATGTTTCAAGTGTTTCTCCCTTTTTTCGTTAGAGCATATTGAGCGGCAGCTTCAGGTACCTGATGCCGTTGGAGTCCGGCGGAGGCAACTCGCCGGCGCGCATGTTGATCTGCACCGACGGCAGGATCAGCCTCGGCATCGCGAGCGTCTTGTCCCGGGCGCTGCGCATCCTTACAAAATCGGATTCCGAAACGCCTCGCCCGACATGGACATTCCAGTCACGCTCGTCTTTGACTGTCGTTTCGAAGGCGTATTCTTCACGACCGGGCGCTTTGTAGTCGTGACACATGAAAAGCCGCGTGGCGTCGGGCAACGTGAAAATTTTCTGGATCGAACGATAAAGCGCTGTTGCATCGCCGCCGGGAAAGTCGCAACGCGCCGTGCCGTAATCCGGCATGAACATGGTGTCGCCGACCAAGGCGGCGTCGCCAATGACGAAGGTGATGCAGGCCGGCGTGTGCCCTGGCGTGTGCATGACGCTGGCGTCAATTGAACCGATCTTGAATTTTGCTCCATCGTCAAACAGCGCATCGAACTGACTGCCGTCGCGTTTGAACCCGGCTTCGGCGTTGAAGATTTCAGCAAAGGTGGTCTGGACGACCGTGATATTCGATCCGATCGCAATCTTGCCGCCAAGCTGTTGCTTCAGATAGGGCGCAGCGGACAGGTGGTCGGCGTGGACATGGGTTTCCAAAATCCACTCGATTCTCAGTCCTTCGGACTTCACATAGGCGATGATCTCGTCCGCGGCTGTCGTCGACGTGCGCCCCGAGGCGGGATCGAAGTCGAGTACCGAATCGATAATCGCCGCCGCCTTGGTCGCCGGATCGCTGACAACGTGGCTGGCGGTGAACGTCGGCTCGTCAAAGAATGTATTTACAACGGGATTGGCTGTCATTTGCGGGTCCTCTTTCTGGGTTGGGACGCCTCAGGACCGAACGCCGCGCACAATGCGTCAATGACGCGCACGAGTCGATCATCGGCAAGGCTGTAAAAAACGGATTTTGACTGGCGGCGAGCGATGACAAGCCCTTTCTCCCGCATTCTGGCGAGGTCGCGTGAAAGGTTCGGCTGCACCGCGCCGACCGCCTCTTCGAGCGCGCTAACCGAGGCTTCGCCGTCCCGAAGTTCGCAGGCAATCAACAGCCGGTTTGGGTGGGAGAGGAGCTTTAACAGCGCCGATACCTCGTCCGCCCGCGCCTGAAGGTCCTGCATCTGCCTGTCGATCCGAGCTGTCATTGCTGCCTGCGCCATCTGGGACACTTGTCATTTGCGGTATTTGATATATATAAACTCGTGACGATTTCAACAGGGAAATTTTCGGCGCATGGAAATCACAGGTTTCACGCCTTTGCCCGCCGCGATCGGCGGCGCAATGATCGGTCTTTCCGCTGTGCTGTTGATGGCGCTTAACGGGCGCATTGCCGGCATATCGGGGATTGTCGCCGGAATCATGGCGCCGATCAGGGGTGAAGGACGGGCGGAGTTGTCTTGGCGCCTTGCGTTTGTCGCTGGGCTCATCTTCGCGCCGCTGCTTGTCAGTGTTGCGAGAGGCGAACTTGTGGCGGTTTCGGCGCCGCATCCGGCATGGATGATGGCGCTCGGCGGCCTTCTGGTCGGCTATGGCACGAGGCTCGGTTCCGGCTGCACCAGCGGTCATGGTGTTTGCGGGATTGCCCGTCTGTCAAAGCGGTCGTTTGTTGCGACGGCGATGTTCATGGCGACAGCGATTGTGACGGTCTTCGTCCTTCATCATGCGTTCGGGTTTTAACATGCGAATTATTTCCGCATTGCTGGTCGGAATAGTGTTCGGCGCCGGGCTGACAATTTCGCAGATGATCAATCCGGCGAAGATCATCGGGTTTTTGGATATCGCCGGCCAATGGGACCCGAGCCTCGTTGTTGTCATGGGCTCTGCGCTCGCTGTCTCTTTCATCGGCTATCGGGTCGTTCTGGCGCGCGAAAAGCCTGTCTTCGAACCGGGCTTTCAATTGCCGACCAAGACCGCGATTGACCGGCCGCTGCTTGTTGGCTCCGCGCTGTTCGGCGCCGGCTGGGGATTGTCCGGACTTTGTCCCGGGCCAGCGATTGCGGGCGCGGCGTTGGGGCAAATCGAAATTTACGTCTTCCTGCTGGCGCTCTTCGCCGGGATGGCGCTGAAGGACGGATTGGCGCGCAAGGCCTGATCCGGCCATTCCGCAACGCTTGAGCTAGCGCTGCTTTGGCGACATAAGGGGCCGCTTTGACAAGGCTTTGAGGCGGGCTTGATGTACGAAGACGATGCTGACGGGGCGCGTGCGACGCGCGGCAACTTCGCCGCGCAGCTTGATCAATCGATCAAGGCCGCGGCGGATTGGCTGAAAGATCGCCAGAAGCCGGAAGGCTATTGGGTCGGACGGCTTGAATCAAATGCGTGCATGGAAGCGCAGTGGATCTTATGCCTGTGGTTCATTGGGCTTGAAGATCACCCTTTGCGGCCGCGCCTTGCTGCGTCGCTGAAGAAAACGCAGCGCGGCGATGGATCGTGGGAAATCTATCACGACGCGCCGGCGGGCGACATCAACACAACGGTCGAAGCATATGCGGCGCTGCGCTCGTGCGGCGTTCCGGCGGGCGATCCACAGCTTGTAAGAGCGCGCGACTGGATCCTGTCGAAGGGTGGCCTCAAGAACATTCGCGTCTTTACCCGCTACTGGCTGGCGCTGATCGGCGAATGGCCGTGGGAGAAGACGCCGAACATTCCGCCCGAAGTCATTCACTTCCCGAACTGGTTCATTTTCTCGATCTACAATTTTGCGCAATGGGCGCGCGCGACATTGATGCCGATTGCGGTTCTGTCGGCCCGCCGGCCGTCGCGACCATTGCCGCAGGAAAATCGCTGCGACGATCTTTTTCCGGGCGGACGCGGGACATTCGATTACGAACTCCCCGGCAAGCCGGGCGCCGATTTCTGGGACGGTTTTTTCCGTACGGTCGACAAGGCGCTGCACGCCTTGCAAACCGCCGGCGAGGGAATGCGGTTAACTTTCGGGCGGGGCGGCTCGGTCAAGCGCGTGCTGGAATGGATCATCCAGCATCAGGACGCCGACGGCGTCTGGGGCGGCATTCAGCCGCCGTGGATTTATTCAACCATGGCGCTCTTCAACGAAGGCTACGCGGTAGATCATCCTGTCGTTGCGAAGTCGCTCGCCGCCCTCGACGATCCGCGCTGGCGCGTTGATGTTGGCGACGCGACGTGGATCCAGGCGTCGACAAGTCCGGTCTGGGACACGATCCTCACTTTGCTCGCCTTCGACGATTGTCACTTGAATAGCGATTATCCCGAAGAAGTCGAAACGGCCGTGCAATGGGTGCTCGACCAGCAGGTGCTGCGCAAAGGCGACTGGAGCCAGAAGCTGCCCGAATTGAAGCCCGGCGGCTGGGCCTTCGAATACAAAAACTATTTCTATCCCGATACGGACGATACCGCTGTCGCCCTGATCGCGCTGGCGCAGTTCAGGAATGATCCGAAATGGATCGCCAAAGGGATCAATCAGGCGATTGATCTTGGCGTCAACTGGCTCATCGGCATGCAGTCGAAAGGCGGCGGCTGGGGCGCCTTTGACAAGGACAATGACAAGAAGTTCCTGACCAAAATCCCGTTCTGCGATTTCGGCGAGGCGCTCGATCCGCCGTCAGTCGACGTCACCGCGCATATTGTCGAGGCGTTCGGAAAATTGGGACTCGGCAAGAAGCATCCCGCGATGATTCGCGCGCTCGATTATCTGCAGCGCGAGCAGGAAGAAGACGGATCGTGGTTCGGCCGCTGGGGCGTCAATTACATCTACGGAACCGGCGCGGTGCTGCCGGCGCTCGCCGCGGTTGGCGAGGACATGACGAAATCCTACGTCACGCGCGCTGCCGACTGGTTATTGACGCGGCAGCAAGGAGGCGGCGGCTGGGGCGAATCATGCGCTTCCTATATGGACGCGTCGATGAGCGGGCGCGGCAAGACGACCGCGTCGCAGACCGCGTGGGCGCTGATGGGCTTGATCGCCGTCAATCGGCCTCAGGACAAGGACGCGATTGAGAAGGGTCTCGCCTTCCTGATCGAACGGCAGACAAACGGAACATGGGAAGAAGCCGAATATACCGGCACGGGTTTTCCGGGCTACGGCGTCGGCGCGACGATCAAGCTTGGCGACCCGTTGCTGACAGAACGATTGAAGCAGGGGCCGGAACTCTCACGAGCGTTCATGATCAACTACAATCTCTACCGCCATTATTTCCCGCTGATGGCGTTGGGGCGATGGCGCGCGCTTCAGCAATAGACTGCCATCACTCCGCCGGAACCGCCGCGGCGTTCGCGGCTGGCGCAGTCACCCCGACCGCCTTGTCAAACCGCTGATGATAGTCCGCGTGTTCGGTGCCCATCCATTTGTCCCACCAGGTGAAATAGAGGCCGTAGTTGCCGGTCATCTTTTCGTGGTGCATGTCGTGATGGGTGATGGTGGTTGACCAGTTGAGCCACGGGCTGCGCGTCCAGCCCTTCGGCATCAGCTCATAGCCTGAATGACCGAGCGCATTCCTGACGATCATCAACCACATATAGATGAGGGTCGCGACGTCATGCGTGGGGACGATCGCTGCATAGAGCGGGATCACCATGAAATTGACCGCCGCCTCGCCCGGATTGAAGGAATAGGCGGTGAAGGGCGTCGGATTGACTGACCGGTGATGCACGGAATGGAAAAAGCGGAACAGCTTTTTGTGGTGCATGAAGCGGTGGGTCCAGTGAAAATAGGCGTCGTGGAAAATGGCGAGAAAGCCGATCGAAAAAATCAGATAGGGCCAGCCATAGTCGCCGATGTCGGAATAGAATTTGAAAAAGCCGCCGGCCGCGCCCTCGTAGACGAAGACGCCCATCAGCATGAACATGACGACCGTTAGGGCGGAATAGGCAAGCTCGCGCTTGATCTGCGCGGTGCGCGGCGTCGGCTTGCGGATTTTGCGGGCGGCAAGCGGCTTGTGCAGCGCGACCCAGATCAGCAGGAAAACGCCAAGCGAGCCGATCAGGTATCGGGTCATCTCGATCTTGATGCTGATCGGCGCGCGATGGGCGACAGCGCCCAAAAACCAGTCGATGAAGTCCATGGCGACAAGCTCCATTCGGATTGAACGCCTGATCAATGGCGGGCTGATGGCGATTTGGCTCCGCGCCGGCGAAAAACCCTGATCTTTTCCGGAAACGACCAGCGATTTTCAGTTTTGATCAGTCGAAACCCCGCCAAGCGCTTCCGCCCGCCAGTCGCTCGGGGTCTTGCCGGTCGCCTCCTTGAAAGCCCGATTGAAGGACGAAAGGGAGGCAAAGCCCGCCTCCATGGCAATCGTCAGGATCGGCAGGGCGGCTTTTTCGGGGTCGGCGAGGTCTTCCTTGATGGCGCCGATTCGGAATTCATTGACGAAGGCGCGAAAATTCCGGTGCCCCATGGCGGTGTTGATGAGGGCGCGCAGCTGGTGCTCCGGCGCGGCGACTTTTTCGGCGAGACCGCCAATCGACAATTCAGAGTCGAGCCAGGCCTTGTCCGTCGCCATGACGGCGAGAAGTTTGCGGTGAAGAATCTGTTCTTTTGGCGAAAGGGCGGGGGAAGCGGGGGCGGCGGCGGCCGGCGCTGGCCGGTCAAACATCAGGACCGACGGATCGACGCGGTCAAGCCAGAAAAAGCTCCAGACGATGACAACGAGATAGGCGCCATGCTGCGCCGCGCTTGCCCAGGCCGGGGTGTGCAAATAACCGAACACGGCCTCGCCAATAAGGTCGCTCAGAAACAGCGCCGAAATAATTGCTGAGAAGATGATACGAACGCGCCGCCGCCGTTCAACAAGATCAGTCTTGCGTCCGGCCAGCGCTGTATAGGTGATATGGATGACGAAAAGGATCGCCAAGACTGTCCGGGCGGCGCTTGCCCATTCGATGCTGATTGGCGATTGCGCGACAATGTCGCTGAAATTGAGGATCCCAAGGCCGAACCACAACGCCGCAACAGACCACTCGAAGGCGCGTAACCTGAAATCATCATCAAACAGCGACAAGCCGAACCACCAGATCAGGACAGCGGCGTTGGAACTGAACGGCAGCAAAATGGCGATCAGCGTTGGCGGCAAGGCAAAGCCCGGCGTCGTTTCGATGGCCATCACCGCCGCCAGCGCAATTGCCAGCGCAATGCCGAATCGCGCCGGCCGGACATGGCGCGCATTGCGGTACAAAAGACCTGCGTGAACCAGCAGCAAGCCGACGCCTGCCGCGCGAAAAGCGATATCGAGGTAATCAAACATCAAAACCGGTCAGCATTTCTCGCCGCATAAAGCCGCGAAACGCAGCGCCGGTCAAACGCCTGGAGCGTCGTGCGAAAAAGCGGATTCACCGGTTTTTCACAAATCCGACGCGACCAACCAAAGACTGGATCTTCGGGCGATCCAGATTTATCGCCCGAAAGTCTAGTCGCATCCACCTCCCATCGACGCGATCCATTCCGCGATCAGCGCGACGCCTTCTTCGTGGCTCGTTGAACGGCCGAGTTCCGGCATCATGTTTCCGGGCTCTGTCGTTTGCATCCGGTAGATGAAGATCGATGCGTCGGGGTTTCCCGGCACAATATCGAAAGGACGTCCGCCCGATCCGCCGCCGGCGGCGACCGGCGTTTTGCAGGCGCCGTAATGCGGGCCGAATGGAATTTCCGGGCGAAGGTCGAGGCCGGACGTGTCGGCGGTTCCGACATCGGAATGGCAGTGCGAGCAATTGGCGTCGAGATAGGCGCGGGCGCGGTCGTCGAGCGACGCGGCCTTATCGGTCCAGTCCGCATTGGCCGGTCTTGCCTCGGGGCCTTCCGGAACGCCGGTCAGCATCCCTGTCATCACCCAATAGTCGAGCTGGTTAAACCCCGCCTCGAAGGTCGAAGGCTTGTTCAAATGCCGGGCCTTTGGACCGATGGGCGATAATACCCGCGTAGTGTTGTTGGTCGCGTGACAGCCGGCGCACTGGTTCTGGTTCGGGACGACATAAGTGAACGGCTCTTCGCGTCCGTCCGGCCGATGCAAGGTTAGCGGCTTGGCCGCGCCGGTGCGGTGAAGAACGGCGTCGGTCTGCTCGTCGTTCCAGAAATAAGGAATAGCGACCCAGCCGTCCTTGCGATGAACAAGCAGGCGCGTTTCGATCAGGCGTACGCCCTGCAACGGCATGACGCCGTTGCTCGCGGTTGGCGAGGGACCGACAGCGACATCGCCGGTCCATTCGTTACCGGTCTGCGGATAATAGAAAGTCTTTGAAATAATCGCGCCGACCGGAAAATCAAAGACGCCGTTTTGACTGTAGGTCGCGCTTGTTCCGGCCGGCAGCGTCACCGTGCGCAGCTTCAGCGCGTAATCGGTAAAAAGCGGCGTTGCAAGATCGTAGGGCGTAACACCCAGCGAAAGCGTCAGGACACCATTCGCCGCCGCCATCAGCCGCCACTCGCTCAGCGTGGCGGGATACCCTTCTTCGTGAAACACCGGCCCTTGCGGCGCGCTCTCCTTCGAGCACGCCGCAAGGGCAAAGACAATCAACGCAACAAGGATGCGCAAGCCGTTACTCTCCAAGCCCGTTCGCAAGGGTGACTGCGGGCAGTTTGTCGAGGGAGCATCGCACCTCTTCGGTAATCAGATGCGGATTCTTGTATTTGTCCGGTGCGTCGGCGTTGATGACTTCCGCAGCGCCATCGTCGACGCAGATGCGGAGATTGGCCGGTATCGCGCCGTCGACGACTTTCGCCGGGTCGACAAACCCGTCCCACAAAACATCCGGAAGCGCTCCGGTGGGCCCGAATTTCGCGACCTTCAGCGCCTGCAGGTCAAGGCCGTCGGGGTTCTGGCCGCCGCCGCCCATCCGGTTGCCATAGACATAGACGCCTTCCGGGTATCCGTCGAAATCCGCGCTCATGCCATCTTTCGAAAGGCCTGACGAAAAGACGGACGCGATGATGATGTTCGTCGTCTTGTTGTCGCGAATGTCATTGTCGAAAATTTCGACCTGATCGTTCGAATTGATAACGACGCCCGATCCGGCGGGGATGGTTGCGACAGGCGTTCCGGGATGACCGAAATTCTTGCGATTGTTGGCGATCGCCTGGTTCTTGAAGACCCTCGTTCTGGCTCCCGGCTGTTTCAGGTTCGGCATGTTGAATACGAGGATGCCGCCAGTGTTATCGGTTGCGACGTTCTCATACACATCGGCGTCAAAGGTGTTTTCAATTTCGATGCCGGCGACGTTCTTTTCAGCGCGGTTGTAGCGAACAACAACGTTCTGCGACTGGCCGACATAGATGCCGGCGTCAGAGGCGCCGATGGCGACATTGCTTTCAAGGAGCACATTCTTCGTCTGCACGGGGTAGATGCCATAGGCGCCGTTTTCCGTTTTCGGGCCACCGGTCCATTCTGTCCGTACACGCCGGATGACGATGTTCTCGCCCTCGTTGACTTTCAGCGCATCGCCTTTGGTGTCCTCGATGGCGAGGTCTTCGATGGTGAAGTTGCTGGCGGTTACAAGCAGGCCCTCGGCGCCGGCGACCTGATCCTTGAAGGAGAGGATCGTCTTGTCCATGCCCTGGCCCTTGATGGTGACGCCGTCGACCGCAAGGGAGAGCGACCGGTCGAACGAGAATTTTCCTTCCGGAATGTCGATGACATCGCCCGGTTTGGCGTCGATGAGCGCCGTCATCAGCGTTTCCTGATAGCTCGTCGCCGCTTCTGATCCGGCGTCAGAGGCAGCTGGCGCGGCGGCCTCTTTTTTGCTGCAGGCAGCAAGCGCAAACGCGGACAAGAGCGCGGCGCGGGCGAAGGATGCCATAGAAAGTTCTCCCATGTTGAATCCGCCCATATTGCGCCCTTCCATGGCGCGGGTGAAGGGCGTTCAGCAGTCTTGGCCGGTCTGGTCCTCGACGCCGGTCGCTGCCATAATGGCGGCACGCGGCAAGATATCGAGGGGCCTCATGCCGATCAGGAACTTACGTCTGGTTGCCTTACTCGCGTGGTTTTTTGTGTGGGCGGCGGGTTGCACCCAGCCGGCGCTGGCGGAAGCGGCGCGGATCGTGGCGGTCGGCGATCTTCACGGCGACTACGAAGCCTATCAGGCGATCCTGACGGATGCGAAGCTGATCGACGCCAAGGGACGTTGGGCTGGCGGCAAGGCGGTTTTCTTACAGACCGGCGACGTCCCGGATCGCGGACCGGACAGCCTCAAGATTCTTCGCCATCTGATGAAGCTCGAAGGACAGGCGCGGCGGAAAGGCGGCAAGGTCGTCGCGCTGATCGGCAATCATGAAGCGATGAACATGACCGGGGATCTGCGTTATGTGACGCCGGCCGAGTTCGCTGCATTTCGCACCCGCAAGTCCGAGCGCCTGCGCAGCCGGTATTTCACCGCTCACCGTGACGAGCTGAAGGCGCGCTACGGCGGCGCGCTCAACGACGATGAGGTGCGCGCGAAATTCGAAGCGGAATTTCCTCCCGGTTATCTTGAGCATCGCCTGGCGTGGGCGCCGTCCGGTGAAATCGGCAAATGGGTTTTGAGCCATGATACGGTCGCCGAAATTGGCGGAACACTGTTCGTGCATGGCGGGCTGAGCGACGCCTACGCAACGATGTCGGTCGACGATATCAGTGCGTCAGTTCGCGCCGCGCTGCGGGCGACGCCGCCCGGCTCGATCCTGACCGATGAAGCAGGACCGCTGTGGTATCGCGGCAATATCGTTGATGACGAAGCAGCCAGCGCAGAAGCTGAAAGCGTACTTGCAAGATTCAAGGCCGACCGGCTGGTTGTTGGTCACACGCCGTCGCTGGACGGCATTCGCGACCATCATCACGGCAAGGTCATTCAGATCGACACCGGCGCCTCCGCCGCCTATGGCGGCGTGCGCGCCTGGCTTGAAATAGAAAATGGCGTCATCACCGCGCATAATGCGGGCGTTGCAACGCCGATTGCAGCAATGGAGAAAATGCCGTGACCCGATGGTATCTCGCCATTATCGCGATCCTTGTTCCCAGCGCCGCCGCAGCAGGCGAGCCGACCGCGCTGTTTTCTTCCGATGAGCCAATCGCCATTTCAATTTCGGCGCCGTGGAACTCGGTTTCGAAGGCCTCGCCAGATGACGAGGCGATCGCGGGTGTCGTCACCATCGGCGACGAACAATTGCCGGTCGCGATCAATACGCGCGGCAAATCGCGCCGCGAAAAGCACGTCTGCACGTTTCCCCCGCTCAAGATTGAGTTCACGCAAAAGCCGCCCGACGGATCACTCTTCCACAAACAGAAGAAATTGAAACTTGTCACCTACTGCAAGAGCTCAACGCGGCATCAACAGATCGTGCTGGCGGAGGCGGCCGCCTATCGCCTTTATAACGTCACAACGCCCGAGAGCTTTCGCACGCGCCTTGCAGCCATTTCCTATGTCAATTCGAAAAGCCAGAAAGTCGACATCGAGCGCGTGGGGTTCTTTATTGAAGATGTCGACGATGTCGCAAAAAGGTCCGATCTTGAAGAGGTAGAGCGCGGCCGCACGCCGCTATCAATGTACGATCAGAACGCCGCGGCGCGCGCAGCGCTCTTTCAGTATATGATCGGCAATCTCGATTGGGACATGACAGCGGGACCTGAAGGGGAGCATTGCTGCCACAATGGAAAGATCATCGGACCTGCAAAAACCGCCGAAGCGAATTTGATCCCGGCGCCGTATGATTTTGACATGTCGGGCCTCGTCGATGCGCCTTATGCGCTGCCGCCCGACCAGTTCCGGATCAAGTCGGTCAGAAACCGCGTCTATCGCGGCTTTTGCGCGCATAACGCCGAAACACGCGAGGCCGCCGCGGACTTTCTTTCGCACCGCAACGCATTCAATCAGGCAGTCGCCGGCGTTCCGGGCTTTTCCGACGCCAGCATCAACAAGGCGACGCGCTATCTTGACGGGTTCTTCGATGAAATTGCGACCGAGGCCGGTATTGAAAAGAACCTGATCAGAAAATGCCGCGGCTGAGGTGCCGGTCGGCAGATTCCTAATGATCGCGGTAGATTGAGAGGACGGCTTCGCGCTTCTTGCCTTCATCGGCAATCGCAATTTGCCCGTCCGGCAGGAATGCCAGTCCCTCCGATTGCGGATGAAGCGACCGATCCAGCGATATGTAACGGGCCAGCTTGCCGGCGGCGGTGATTTCAAGCAGGTTTCCCGCGGCGTCGAGGATCCAGAAATTTCCTGAACTGGCGATCCGAGAAAGGTCCGCCGGGTGAAACTCGGCGGCGACAGCGGCCGGCGCGAGCGAAGCCAGCGGGGCGTTGACGACCAGTTTTGGATCAGAAAAGCGGTCAGCCAACGACCATTGATAGATCCTCAGATCATTTGCGTCGTCATTCAGCAATTTCTTGCAGAGAATGAAGAAACTGTCCGGGCCGGGCGCTGGCGCGAGGCCTTCTGTCTCGCAATATTTACCAACCCCGGTGTCATACATGTTAAAGCGCGTGCGCTTTGCGTGCTTCCTGATTTTTCCTTCGAGAAGTCTTCCATCTCCGGTGACCAGCCATATTTCGTCGCCGACGCGCGCGATTCCCTCGAAATCCCCGTTGACCGTCGGTTGTCCGAAGGCGAAGGAGCGGATGATCGCGCCGGTGTCGATATCGATCTCATGAATGATCGCAAATTCGTCGTTATGCGCGAAGACAGAATGCGATCCGGCGGGCGCCAGCCCTGAAATCTCGCGCAGGCTGGCGTCGAGCTGGAAGGTGCGCTCTCTGGTGAATGATGGCGCCGTCTCGGCGGCCGCGGCGCCAGCGAACAAAAGCAGGAACGCAAACAGTATCAGCCGTCTCACAGGGCGGGCCCGTCATCGATGTTATCGTCGTCAGCGGTCTCGCCTTTGTGTTTTCCGTTGTCCTTGTGATCATTGTCCTTGTGATGGTCCTTTTCTGCGTGGCGCATATAGCGATGCGCGCCCTTGCGCGCGCCAAAATCGGTCAGCCACAAAACCACGAAGGCGTAGTTGAAGACGACGGTCATCACCAGCGCGATCTCCAGCGCGCCAATGCCCGCGGCGAGACCAACACCAATTGCGGCGAGGACATAGAGCGCGTCGCCGGCGCTTTTCAGCGTGTTGCGAAAACGAACGCCGCCGACAATGCCGGTGAGGCCGAAAGCGAGCGCAAGCGATTGATTGACCATGATGACGATGCTGGTCACCGCGATCGGCAGGATGATCATCGTCTCGACCAGCGACTGGTCGTATTCGTCCTGCGTGCGCACCGCGATATAAGTCCAGGCGAGCGGGACCACGGTGAGGATGGCGCCGACGACCGCGATAACCAGCCACAACAGACTGCCCTTGAGGCTTTCGACGCCCTTTGCGCCAATCTCAATCGCCGTGAATGGGTCATGGCTGACACTCGTCAGCAGCGCTGTTGCGCCGCCAATCGGCATGTAGTCTCGAAATTCCGGAATGAACCGCGTCGCGAGCAGCACGGCGCCGGTAATCGCCGCGTAATAAAGCGTCAGTTTGATCGCCAGTTGCACGGCCCGCATGGTTCGCCCTCTTCTTGTGCCTGCATTGAACGCTGCGGAACTGACTGCTGCAAGGCGCCATTGACCTTGGCCCCGCCGCAAGAGAGCATCAATCATGCCGGAGTCGCCGCTCAAAAAAAAGGTCTGGAGCATGCCAATGACACGCCGAACAATGTTGGAAACAGGCGGGGGGGCGTCGCTCCTCGCGCTTGCTAGCGCATGTGCGCGGCAGGACCAGAAGGCGTCGAACGATCTTGCGGAGCTGGACGCGGTCGAAACGGCGTCGCGAATCAATAATGGCGAGCTCAGCGCCGCTGAAGCGGTTGGCGCCGCAATCGATCGCGCCGAGCGGGTCAACAAGAAGATCAATGCAATCGCCTTCAAGACCTTTGACCGGGCGAAAGAGGCCGCCGGCGCCGCTACGGGGCCGTGGGCGGGCGTTCCTACCTTCATCAAGGACCTTGACGATGTGTCCGGCGTTCCGAGCGCTTTCGGCAGTCGGGCGTTTCCGGGCTATAAAGGCAAGGAACAATCACCGCTGATCAACGCCTATCTTGGTCTTGGCGTCGTCAGCCTTGGCAAATCGACAACGCCGGAATTCGGCCTGACCGCTACCACTGAACCGTTGAACACCGGCAAAACGCGCAATCCGTGGAACACGGAGCATTCCTCTGGCGGATCGTCCGGCGGCGCGGCGGCGCTGGTCGCCGCCGGTGTCGTGCCGGTCGCGCATGCAAGTGTTGGCGGCGGGTCGATGCGCATTCCCG
>JBGSVH010000080.1:0-7851 GCA_041753055.1 Parvularculaceae bacterium | reverse complement strand
CACGGCAACAGCGGAATGTGACGACCTACGGCTCGGCGCGCTGGGCGAAGCGGCGCGACATCGATCGCGCCGGGCTCTTCAGCGAGGCGGGCGTCTTTCTCGGGCGCTGGCGCCGCGACTATCTCCGGCATTCGGGGCCCGAACATGTCATGGCGTTTGCGCCGACGCGGTCCGGGAAGGGCGTCGGGCTCGTGACCCCGACGCTTCTCTCCTGGACCGACAGCGCCGTCATCCACGACATCAAGGGCGAGAACTGGCTATTGACCTCCGGCTGGCGCTCGAAATTCTCGCACTGCCTGCTGTTCGATCCGACGGATTTGAATTCAGCGCGGTACAATCCGCTCCTCGAAGTCCGGAAGGGCGAGCGCGAGGTCCGCGACGTCCAGAACATCGCGGACATCCTCGTCGATCCCGAAGGCTCGCTCGAACGCCGCTCCCATTGGGAGAAGACCGGCCACGCGCTCCTCGTCGGCGTCATCCTCCACGTCCTTTACGCCGAGGAAGAAAAGACCCTCGCGCGCGTCGCGGCGTTCCTCTCCGATCCCAAACGCACCTTCGAGAGCACGCTCTCGGTGATGATGGCGACCAATCATCTCGGAACCATGGAGAACCCCCGCGTCCATCCCGTGATCGCGCAAGCCGCGCGCGAACTTCTCAACAAATCGGAGAATGAACGCTCGGGCGTCCTCTCGACCGCGATGAGTTTTTTGGGGCTCTATCGCGATCCGACCATCGCCGCTGTCACCAGCCAGTGTGACTGGCGGATCGAAGATCTGACCACGGCGGAGCATCCCGTTTCGCTCTATCTCGTCGTGCCGCCGTCGGACATCTCGCGCACGAAACCGCTCGTCCGTCTGATCCTCAATCAGATCGGGCGTCGCCTGACCGAAACGCTCGAAGGCGAGAAGTCGCAGCGGCGCCGCAAACTCCTGATGATGCTCGACGAGTTCCCGGCGCTGGGGCGCCTCGATTTCTTCGAATCGGCGCTCGCCTTCATGGCCGGCTACGGCGTCAGGGCGTATCTCATCGCCCAGTCCCTCAATCAGATCGAAAAAGCCTACGGGCCGAACAATTCGATCCTCGATAATTGCCATGTCCGCGTCGCCTTTGCCGCAAATGACGAGCGGACGGCGAAGCGAATCTCCGACGCGCTCGGCACGGCGACGGAGTTGCGGGCGCAAAAGAATTACGCCGGCCATCGCCTCGCGCCCTGGCTCGCCCATGTCATGGTCTCGCGCCAGGAGACGGCCAGGCCTCTGTTGACGCCCGGCGAAGTGATGCAGCTCCCCTCCGATGAAGCGATCGTCATGGTGTCGGGGACGGCACCGATTAGGGCGAAGAAGCTTCACTATTACAGGGACGCGAATTTTTCGACCCGTCGTTTGCCGCCGGCGATTACGATGCGCAGCGACGGACGCTACGCCGACGCGCCGGCTCCGCGCGCCGATGACTGGATCGGACGAACCGCCGGAACCGACAGACGCCTCGACCAGCCATGGTTCGAGCGGGTTCTAGGGCCGAACGCCGAAGATGGCGGTCTCGCGCTGAAGCCCGAACTCGATGCGCCGGCGAAGGACAAGGTCGACGCGCCCGAAGCCGAGCAGGCGATCCTGGAAGAGGGCGACAATCTCGCCGACGCCAAACGCCTGAAAGAGGTTTCGCGGCGCAGTCTCGCGCGCGCCGCCGCGCTCGATCGCGGCGGTATGCGCCTCGGCAAGATGTTGTGAGGCGCGCTATGACTGGACGGCGCCTCCATATCATCCTCTCCCCGGAAACGGACCAGCTGCTCTCGCGTGCGGTCAAATCAGGCGGCGCCACCAGGACCGCAGTCGTCGAGGCCGCCCTCCGCGCGACGCTCGACCGCCAAGGTGAGGAACGCGAACTCGAAAAGCTCGGGGCTCGAATTAACAAGCTCGCGCGCGCGATGGAGCGCCTCGCGGACGATGCGACCGCGCAGACCGAAAGCTTTGCGCTCTTCATTCTCCATTATCTTTCAGTGACGCCGCCTTTGCCTGAACCGATGCGCGCGGGCGCCGAGGCTTTGGGCAGAAAGCGCTTTGAGCAATTCGTGACGGAAGTCTCGGCGCGGCTCTTGGGATGCGAACGCTACGCCGACGCGCTGCTCGCGCGCATCGATCTTGTCCGCCGTGAGGACGATGACGCTGGCGGCGACTTAATGGACACTGCAACTGAGACGCCTGACGATGACGCCGTCACAGCGGAGTTGAACGGTGACGTTTCTCGCGTCCGCGCTGCAAATCGTGAGGCTCGGCCGTGAGAGAACCTCGCGACGAAACCGATCTCCGCCGCGCCGCCATGCTGAAGACGGCGTTCGGGCCGGTCATCTGCGCGGCGCTCGAGGATGAGAGCGTCTCCGAGATCATGGCCAATCCCGACGGCGCGCTTTTTATCGAGCGGCTCGGCGAGGGCCGTGAGCGGCAAAGCGTTTCGATGCGCGCCGGCGACGTCGAGCGGATCATTCGCCTGGTCGCCAGCCAGATTGGCGAGACTTGCGACCGCGCGCGCCCGATCGTCTCCGCGGAATTGCCCGCGACCGGCGAACGCTTTGAGGGCGTTTTGCCCCCCGTTTCGATCTCGCCGGCCTTTTCGATCCGCAAGCCCGCAAGGCGCGAAATGAGTCTTGGCTGTTGGGTCGAGACCGAAGCGATGACGCGCTCGCAAGCACTGATCCTCGAAGCGGCGATCGAGAGGCGCGAGAACATCCTCATCTCGGGCGGCACTTCGTCAGGAAAAACGACCCTGGCGAACGCGCTCCTCGCCGAGACCGCCAAGCGCGGCGAGCGGATCGTCATCCTCGAAGATACACGCGAGCTTTATTGCGTGGCCGACGACGTCGTCGCGCTTCGGACCGCGCCGGGCGTCGATCTGCAGGCGCTCGTCAAATCGACCATGCGGCTCAGGCCCGACCGCATCATCATCGGCGAAGTGCGGGGCGGCGAGGCGCTCGATCTTTTGAAGGCCTGGAACACCGGTCATCCCGGCGGCATCGCGACCGTGCACGCGAATTCCGCTGCCTCCGCTCTTTCAAGACTTGAGCAGTTAACGGCGGAGCGCGCCCACGAAATCCCCCGCGCCCTCATCGGCGAAGCGATCGACCTCATCATCCATATCGGCCGGCGCGGGCCTGAGCGGCGCGTCGAGCACATCCTCCGCGTCGACGGCCATGACCCCCTCCATGGCTACCGCTTGGCGCCGGCCGATCCCCCGTCATTCTCAATCGTCAGCGAAGGAGCCCGTCCATGATCCGTAACAAGAGAGTTTTGACTATCGCGCTCGGCCTCAGCATCGGCGCCCTGGCGCTCGTCTCAGAGGCGCACGCCGCCGGGTCCGGCATGCCCTGGGAGACGCCGCTCGCCTCGATCCTCGCCTCGATCGAAGGGCCTGTCGCGCGCATCGTCGCCGTCATCATCATTATCATCACGGGTCTGTCGCTTGCCTTCGGCGACACGTCCGGCGGGTCTCGCCGGCTCATCCAGATCGTCTTCGGCCTCTCCGTCGCCTTCGCCGCGACGAGCTTCTTCCTCGCCTTCTTTTCCTTCGGCGGCGGCGCGCTGATCTGAAAGGAGAAACTTATGACCGCCGGCTATTCGATCCCGATCCACCGGAGCCTCACCGAGCCGATCATGATGGCGGGCGCGCCCCGCGGGATTGCGATCCTCAACGGGACGATCGCCGCCGCGGTCGGTCTCGGTCTCCAAATGTGGGCGGCCGGCATACTTCTTTTCATGATCGGCCATGCGGGCGCGGTTTACGCCGCGAAGAAGGACCCGAAATTCGTCGAGGTCGGCGTCCGGCACTTGAAGCACAAGGCATATCTCGCATGCTGAATCTCCGCGAATATCAGCAGCGCCCGAAACGCCTTGCGGATTATCTCCCGTGGGCGGCTCTTGTCGCACCGGGCGTCATCCTCAACAAGGATGGAAGCTTCCAGCGCACCATCCGCTATCGCGGACCCGATCTTGAAAGCGCCAGCGCCGAAGAACTCGTCAGCTTCACCGCGCGGGTCAACAATGTGCTGAAGCGTTTTGGCTCCGGATGGGCGCTCTTTTTCGAAGCCGCTCGCGTTCCCGCGTGCGAGTACCCATCCACCGGCTGGCGGGACGGCGCGGCGTTCCTCGTCGACGAAGAACGCCGCGCGCATTTTGAAAGCGGAGGACGGCATTTCGAGAGCGCCTATCATCTGACCATCGCCTGGCTACCGCCGACCGATCGGACGACCAAGGGCGAGGCGCTGTTCCTGACGCGCGAGAACGCCGCGGCGCCCGCTTCGTGGCGGGACTACCTCGATACGTTCACGCTGGAGACCGATCGCGCCATCGATCTCCTCGCAGCGCTTCTGCCCGAGTGTCATGCGCTCGACGATGCCGAGACACTGACTTTCCTGCATGGCTGCATCTCGACCAAGCGCCATCCCGTCGCCGTTCCGGAATCCCCGATGTTCCTCGACGCGCTCCTCGCCGACTCTGCGCTGACTGGCGGCCTCGAGCCGATGCTAGAGAATAAGCACCTCCGCATCATCAGCATTCAGGGCTTTCCGCCAGCAAGCGAGCCGGGCTTTCTCGACAGCCTTAACCGGCTTGGGTTTCCCTATCGCTGGACGACGAGGCTGATCGCGCTCGACAAGCCGATGGCGACGAGGGAGCTCGCCAAATACCGCCGGCAATGGTTCGCCAAGAGGAAATCCATCGCCGCCATCATCAAGGAAACGCTCTTCAATGAGCAGAGCATCCTTGTCGACGCCGACGCCGACAACAAGGCCGCCGACGCCGATGCGGCGTTGCAGGAACTCGGGCAAGACGATGTGTCCTTCGGATACTTCACGGCGAGCGTCGTGGTCGCCGACGACGACGCGAGCGTTGTCGATTCTCAGTCGAAGGAGATCGAGCGCGTGCTCAACGGGCTCGGATTCGTCACCATCCGCGAGAGCGTTAATGCAGTCGACGCCTGGCTCGGATCCTTGCCGGGACAGCTCTATGCGAACATCCGCCAGCCGCTGCTCCACACGCTGAATGTCGCGCATCTCGCGCCCTTGTCGGCGGTGTGGGCGGGCGCCGCATGGAATCAACACCTCAATGGCCCGCCGCTGCTAGTGGCGACCACCCATGAGACGACGCCGTTCCGGCTCTCCACCCATATTGGGGACGTGGGCCATACGCTGATTGTCGGACCGACCGGCGCCGGGAAGTCCGTTCTCCTCGCGCTGATGGCGCTGCAGTTCCGCCGCTATGAGGGCGCACAAGTGTTCGCCTTCGACAAGGGGCGCTCCTTGCGCGCCGCCATCAATTCGCTCGGCGGGGCGTTTCATGATCTCGGTTCCGAAGACGCGCCGGCGTTCCAACCGCTCTCCGCGATCGACGGCGCTTCTGCGCGGTCCCGCGCGCAGGACTGGCTTCTCGGCATCCTCGCCCAGGAGGGCGTCGCGATCGATCCATCGATCCGGGACGCGCTATGGCTGGCGCTGACCAACCTCGCCGAAGCGCCAGTGCGGGAGCGGACGCTCACAGGATTGGCGTTGCTCCTGCAACGTGCCGATCTCCGCGCGGCGTTGAAGCCCTTCACCATCGACGGCGCGCATGGAAACCTCTTCGACGCCGAGCGCGACACGCTCGATCTTGCCGAGGCGCACGGCTTCGAGATGGAAGCGCTGATGCGCCGCGAGGCGGCCGTGGCGCCGGCGCTCGCCTATATTTTCGACCGCCTCGATGCGCGTTTCGATGGGCGGCCGACGCTTCTCATGATCGACGAGGCCTGGGTATTCCTCGATCACCCGCTCTTCGCCGCGCGGCTTCGCGATTGGCTGAAGACCTTGCGCAAGAAGAACGTCTCGGTCGTCTTCGCGACGCAGTCCTTGAGCGACATCGCGGCTTCAAAGATCGCCCCGACCATCATCGAGAGCTGCCCGTCGCGAATCTTCCTCGCCAATGACCGGGCGCAGGAAGCCAGCATCCGCCCGACTTATGAAGGTTTCGGCCTCAATGCGCGGCAGATCGATCTCATCGCAACGGCGACGCCGAAGCGCCACTATTATTACCAGTCGGCGATCGGCAATCGCCTCTTCGAGCTCGGATTAGGCCCTGTCGCGCTCGCGCTCTGCGGCGCCTCATCGCCCGCCGACCAGGCGCTGATCGACAGGATCGTTCTCCAAAGCGCCGGCGATTTCGCGGGCCGGTTCCTCGCCGCCAAGGGCCTCCCTTGGGCGAGCCAGATTCTCGACGACCGCTTCCAATTCAACGAAGGAGCCTTGCCATGCGCCGCCGAATGAAACCCGCTTTGTTGATGAGCGTCGCAACGCTGACGCTTGCCCTGTCGCCGATCACATGCGCCAGCGCCCAGATCTTCGGCGGCATCGTCTACGACCCGACCAATTACGCGCAGAATCTTCTGACCGCGACGCGCACGCTGACCATGATCAACAATCAGATCAAGCAGCTCACCAACGAGGCTGCCATGATCGTCAATCAGGTGAAGGATTTGGCCAACCTTCCCTACACGGCGCGAGCCGCCTTGAAAGCGCGTCTCGTCGAGATCGAAACATTGATCAAGACCGCCAAGGGGCTCGCCTATGATGTCGCCTCGATCGACGCGCAGTTCACATCGCTCTTTCCGGAGGATTACAGCGCGACGCCGAACGCCGCGATGGCGGCGGACGCCCGCGCGCATTGGCAAGAGGCAAGCCGCGCC
Source organism: Parvularculaceae bacterium (assembly GCA_041753055.1). Taxonomy (GTDB): domain Bacteria; phylum Pseudomonadota; class Alphaproteobacteria; order Caulobacterales; family Parvularculaceae; genus Amphiplicatus. Next base: position 1,149 of record JBGSVH010000080.1, on the reverse strand, counting down.
TTTCACGACGCCATGCTGATGCAGGCGAAGATCGCCGAGACCATCTCGGCCGATATGGGAACGCTCGACGAGATCGTGGCGCAGAGCGAAAGCGCCATCGGCGGCCTTCAGGTCTCACAGGCGTCGAACCAGCTGCTCGCGCTGCAAGCGAAGCAAGCGATGCACACGGCGGAGCTTTTCGCCGTTGCCTCGCGCGCCGACGCGCTCGACCGTGCGCGCAAACTGCAAATGGAAGAGCGCGCCCGCATTCACCGGGCGCGCTTCGTCGGCGACGGCGTCATCTACCCCTGAGGAAACAGGAACGGGCGATAGGCAATGGGCAATCTCAACGTCATCGACACGTTTACCGCGACCTTCGTCAGCTACATCGATAGCGGCTTCGGGCTTTTGCAAGGCGATGTCGGCTTCCTGACCGCGATCCTCATCGGCATCGATATCGTCCTCGCCGGCCTCTTCTGGTCGATGAACGGCGTCGACAACGTCATCGGCCAGTTCGTAAAAAAGGTGCTCTATGTCGGCGCCTTCGCCTTCATCATCAATAATTTCCGGCTGCTTGCCGACATCATCTTCGCGAGCTTCGCCGGTCTGGGCCTTGTCGCCACGGGCACGACGTTGACCGCCGCCGACCTCATGAAACCGGGCTTCGTCGCCGACACCGGCTACACCGCCGCCTATCCCTTGCTCACGGAAGCGAATGCGTTGCTCGGTTTCCCGAGCTTTTTCGATAATTTCGTGACCATCGCCATCATCATTCTCGCCTGGGTGATCGTCCTTTTCGCCTTCTTCATTCTGGCGATCCAGCTCTTCGTCACCATCATCGAGTTCAAGCTGACGACGCTCGCGGGGTTCGTCCTTGTTCCCTTCGCGCTCTGGAACAAGACGTCCTTCATCGCCGAACGCGTGCTCGGCAATGTCATCTCCTCCGGCGTCAAGCTCATGGTGCTCGCCATCATCGTCGGCATCGGCTCGACCATCTTCGGGTCGATCACCGCGGCGTTCCCCGCCGGCGCCGTGACCCTCGAAGACGCGGCCGCGACCATTCTCGCCGCGCTCTCCATGCTGGCGCTCGGCATCTTCGGACCGGGCATCGCCACGGGGCTAATCTCTGGCGCGCCGCAATTGGGCGCAGGGGCCGCAGTCGCGACCATG
>JBGSVH010000079.1:0-7137 GCA_041753055.1 Parvularculaceae bacterium | reverse complement strand
GCAGAACTTGAAGGCGCGCTGCGCGGCAAGAAGCGCAAGGAATCGCGGCGCCTTCGCGCGCGCCTTGAAGACAGCGGCGCCGTCGCCTTTGAAACGCTGAGCGCGCGCAATCAGCTTGCGGGCTGGACTGAAGATTTCCTGGCGCTTGAAAGCGCCGGCTGGAAAGGCGGCGCACAAACCGCGCTTGGCAGCACCAGGCGCGGCCACGCGTTCTTCAAGGCCGCGACGCGGCGGGCGTTCGAGGCGGGACTTCTCGATTGCCACCGCCTCACCCATGAAGGCAGGCCGATCGCGATGATTGTGAACTTTACCGCCGGGGGCGCCGGCTATTCCTTCAAGATCGCCTATGACGAGAATTACGCGCGTTACTCGCCGGGCGTCATGCTCGAAATCGAGATGATGCGCGCACTGGAAAAGCGTCCGGGGCTTCGCTTTGTCGATTCCTGCGCCGCGCCCGGCCACAAGATGATCGAGCCCTTGTGGCGCAGCCGCCGCGTCATCGAAGCCTTGAATGTCAGCGGCAATGGCCGCACGCAAAAACTTCTGTTCGATATTCTGATGCAGCTTGAACAGGCGGGCGAGAAGCTGCGCCGGCGGCGCAAGATCACCAAACGCGCCGCCGCAAAATCCGCGAAGAAAAAGGAGAGCGGCAATGCCGGTCTTTGAGAACCCTGAAGACGCCATGGCGGGCGCGTATCCGGACAAGCCCTTCCGCCTCCGGCACAACCTGTCGGGCAACGCGCTCTTTACCCTGCCGGCGCTGCTGCAGCTGGCGGCGCGGCTTCCCGCAAGCTCGGTCGAATACAATTCCGGCGACATCCCGATCAATCAGGACCCGGACAAAACGCCGCTAACGGGCCTTTCGATCGAGGAAACCATTCGCCGCATCCATGAATGCAATTCGTGGATGGTGATCCGTCGTGTCGAACAGGACCCCGCCTATCGCGCGGCGCTTGAGGACTGCCTTGCCGATATTGCGCCCGCAGCGGCGAAGACGACCGGCAGGATGCACAAGAAAATCGGCTTCATCTTCATTTCGTCGGCGAATGCGGTAACGCCCCTGCATCTTGATCCTGAGCACAACATCTTGATGCACCTGTCCGGATCGAAAAGAATGACCATCTACCGGACCGACAAGGGCATCATCCCGGACGAGACGCACGAACTTTATCACGCCGGAAAGGCGCACCGGAATTTGCCGCATCATCCCGATTACGACGCCTTTGCCGAAAGCTTCGGTCTTGAGCCGGGCGACGGCCTCTATGTGCCGGTAAAGGCGCCGCACTGGGTGAAGACCGGGCCGGCGCCCTGCATTTCGTTTTCTGTCACCTGGCGCAGCCGCGTGTCAGACGCTGAAGCGCGGCTTCGCCTCGCCAATCACCGTATCCGCCAATGGGGCGGCAAGCCGCCGGCGCCCGGCGCCCTCCCGGCGCGCGATGCGGCCGCGATCCTTGCGCAACGAGCCATCCTCAAGGCGAAACGCGCTTTCGGCTAGACGCTGGCGCCGGACGAGAATGCGGCTATTGTCCCTGCCCAACAAAAAGAACAGGGAAATTGATGCCGCCAAAACCGCCAACCGGCGCGCCCGCCGACGATCTTGTCTACTGCGCCAGCCCGAAAGCCGCCGTCGAGCGCCTGATCGCGCTTTATGACGAGGCGACCGGCGCGGTTGAAAAGCGCTTTGCCGACTACGCGGCGGGAAACCTGAAAGCCGGGCCGTTCACCGCGCCGACCTACCCCTATCTTTGCGCCGAGGTGCCGGCCGAACGCGCCATCCAGACCGGCAGCCTCGCGCTCGGCCAGATCGCTTCGACCAGCCTCCATGGCTCGTCGATCACCGCGCCGAAACTCTTCGCCAATTACCTGCTGGAACAGCTGACCCGGATTTCGCAAAGCTTCGAGGCGAAGCTCTTTGTCGGAAAATCGCGAACGCCGATCCCCTTATCCTTCGCGCTTGAACGGGCGACCGCGACGCTGAACGCCGACCAGCGCGAGGAAGTGCAGCATTATTTCTACATGCCGAATCTCATTGCGACCAATGACGTCATCGTCGACGGCGGCATGATCCTCGAACGCGGCGGCGCGCTTCCCCTGTCGCTCTTCACCGCCGAGCGCACGGATTATTCGCTGCACCGCATCCAGCATTACACGGCGACGAAGCCCGAGCACTATCAGAATTTCATTCTGTTTACGAACTATCAGCGCTATGTCGATGAATTCATCGAGCGCGGCGTCGAACTGGTCGAGAAAGGCGAGATCGACGCGCTGATCGAACCGGGCGACCGCATCACCCGGAAGGGCGCGGCGCCGACAAGGCCGCCGCTCGCCAAACAGCCGCAAATGCCCGCCTATCATTACGTGAAAGGGCGGCATGAAGGGGTGACGCTGGTCAATATCGGTGTCGGGCCGTCGAACGCCAAGACCATCACCGATCACCTCGCGGTGTTGCGCCCGCATGTCTGGCTGATGATCGGCCATTGCGGCGGCTTGCGGCGGACACAGCGCCTTGGCGATTATGTGCTTGCGCATGCGTATCTGCGCGAAGACGGCGTGCTCGACGATGCGCTTCCCGCCTCGATCCCCCTGCCGACGATCGCCGAAGTGCAGCTCGCCATGACCGCCGCCGTCGAACAGGTTAGCGGCATCGCGAAGGGGCAATTGAAAGAACAGCTAAGGACCGGCACCGTCGTCACCACCAGCGACCGCAACTGGGAGCTCAATTTCGAAAAGATCGCGGTGCGCCTCAACCAGAGCCGCGCCATAGCGATCGACATGGAATCGGCGACGATCGCCGCCAACGGCTTTCGCTATCGCGTCCCTTACGGAACATTGTTGTGCGTTTCCGACCGCCCGCTGCACGGCGAGATCAAACTCCCCGGCATGGCCGACGCCTTCTATCAGGCGCGCGTCGCGCAGCATCTCGAGATCGGGCTCAGGGCGATTGAGCTGTTGCGCGCCGAAGCCGATGCAGGGACCTTACATTCGCGGAAATTGCGCAGTTTTGATGAGCCGTTTTTGCGGTAGTTGTTTCGCCAAGGTAATGCTTCCTCGGTCTACAACCCCCGCTCATAAATCCGGTACGTCTTGTAAATTTCTCCGCCCATGTCGGTCAGCATATTGAGCATGTCGGGGTTGTTTTCCAAAATCCATGAGAGCTCCGACGACGTGATGCCGTTATCCATGTTGGCGGAGTTCACCATCTCGATGATCTTGTAGGCGAAGGCGGCGCCGATCGGTTTGCCGTGGAGTTTCTTTCGGACGCCCATCAGCGGCATGCGCGCCTGGCTCGGTTTTTTCACCTTCAGCCGCCACAACAGTTTCGCCCAGTTGAACGGCAGTAATTTGCCGTCGAAATCGCGGATCAGTTCCATCACATTAGGCAGGACAAGACCGAAAGCGACCGGCTCGCCTTCTAGTTCGCAGAAGATGATGTTGTATTTCTCGATGATCGGGCGAAGCTCGTTCGCCATGTGCTTGATCTGCGCTTCGGTCATCGGGACAAAGCCCCAATTGTCGCTCCACGCGTCGCGGAAGATATCGACAAGCGTGGCGATTTCCTCGTTGAAGCGTTTGAAGTCGATATTGCGGATATTGACTTTCGGCGACGACAGCGCGCGCTCGATGAATTTCATGCGGCGTTCGGGAATGAACTGGCGGCGCGGAATGTATCGGAGCGCAAACATGTCCATCGCCTTTTGATAGCCCAATGCCTCGACATGGCGCTGATACCAGGGCCTTCCGTGCGGCATCATCACATAGGGCGGCGTGTCGAAGCCGTCGATCAAAAGCCCGCATTCTTCATTGACCGAGAACGAGAATGGCCCGGCGATCTTTTTCATGCCGCGCGTCCGCATCCAGTCTTCGGCGGTCTTTAGGAGAGCGGCGAACACGTCCGCATCGTCAATGGCGTCGAGAAAACCGAAATGCCCGGTGGCGTCATCATAGGTCTGAAGATGCAAGGGGTTGATGAAAGCGGAGATGCGGCCAGCGACCTTGCCGTCTTTTCTGGCGATGAACAGCGCGACTTCGGCCCCCGTCAGCGCCGGGTTGGCTTTGGGATCAAGGCGCGCGCCGACTTCGTATTCGAGCGGCGCGACGTAATTCGGATCGCCCGCATAAGCGACCTTGCCCGCCGCGATAAAGGCTTTCCTGCCCGCCGCGCCTGTCGCTTCTTCAATAATGATGCGGGTCGCCGCTTCGCCGTCCGCCATGCGCGTTTCCTCGTTTGACGTCTGCCGGGTTATAGGCTCTGCCGGACGTACGATCCAATCCCCCGAATTGGTGCGTCGGCAAGCTCGCCGGAAGGGGCGAGGTAGGTCTCTTCCGTGTAAGGAGCTAAGCCAGCCCAGCGTTCAGCCGCGGAGCCTGATCTCGACCGCGGCGACGCCGTCGACGTCAAAGACCGACTCGTCGACCGTCGGTGCTGCAAAGCGCATCGGCGGATTGTTCGAAACGCCATAGGGCTCGGCTGGCAGGCCAAAGGCGCCCTTGTCGAAATCCTTGTTGGCGTTCTTGTCGTGATAGACCGAAACCGCGAACTTTCCCCTGGCGGGCGCATACATGCAGAAAGTCGTCTGCGGGGATCTCGCGGCGAAGGCGACCTGATAGAGGCGGCCGGGCTTGTGGAGGAAGCCTTCTTCCTTGTCGGGATAGAGATCCGCGACGATCAAGCCGACATTATCCTTCACATTGGAAATGGTGACGCGGATTTCGTTCGCACCGCCCCTGCAGCTGACATGGGTGAACCCCGACGCGCTGTCGTCGCCGGCGAGGGCGGCGGCTGGCAACAAGGGTGCGGCCAAAACCGCCGCCGCAAGCACCACTTTACGCATCATTACGCATACCCATCCTGAATCCCGTCACAACCTACCACCCAAGCGAAACGCGCGCCAATAACGCGTCCCAAATCGGGCAAGACCATGTTTAGCGGTCACAGAACAAGGAATTGTGACATCTAACCGGTGACCCGCGCGCTCGGAAAGGCTTCGGCCATCGCGCCATAGGCGGCGACCAGCCGGTCGATATCGTCCGCAGTGTGGGCGGACGAGACCGCCAGCCGCAGCAGCGATTCCTTGCCGGGCGTCCCCGGCGGGATTGCCATATTCACGTAAACGCCCTCGTCGAGGAGGAAATTCCACGCGGCAAAGGCCTCTTCCCGGGTCGGCAGCAGCACCGAAATTACCGGCGCGGGCCCTGACGCCAGCTTCAGCCCGAACTGGGTCAAGGCGCCATGCAGGCGGCTCGCATTCGCCCACAGCTGGGCGCGGATCGCCGGCGTTTCCTTGATCTTTTTCAGCGCCGCGCCGGCAGAGGCGATGGTCGACGGCGACGGCGAGGCGGTGAATTTATAGGGGCGCGAGGAGAAACGCAGATACTCCGCCTCCGGATGGTTCGAGGCGACAAAGCCGCCGATCGAGGCCAGCGCCTTTGAGAAGGTGCCGGTGTAGAAATCGATCTTGTCCATCACGCCTTCGGCTTCCGAAACGCCCTTGCCGGTCTCGCCATAGACGCCGAACGAATGCGCTTCGTCGACGAGAAGATGGGCGCCGTGCTTGTGCGCGACCTCGACGAATTCCTTCACCGGCGCGATGTCGCCATACATCGAATACATGCCTTCGATGCAGACGAGCTTTCCCTTGAACTTCGGATCAAGGCGGCCGAGCCGTTTGTCGAGGCTTTCGGGATCGTTGTGACGGAAGCGGATGGTCTCGGCGCCTGAAAGCGTGCAGCCGTCATAGATGCAGGCGTGGCAATCGGCGTCGACGAGGACGACATCCTCGGAGGGATCGACGAGGCCGGCGATGGCGCCAAGATTGGCGACAAAGCCGGTCGAGAAAACGACGCAGGTTTTCATCCCGAGGAAATCGGCAAGATCGCGTTCGAGCTGTGTGTGGCCGGAAAATGTGCCATTGGCGAAGCGCGAACCCGTCGTGCCGGTGCCTTCCTTGTCGAGCGCTTCCTTGGCGGCGGCGATCGCCGTCGGCTCGAAGGTCTGGCCAAGATAATTATGGGTGCCGGCGAGAACGGTTTCGCGCCCCTTGATCTTGGCGCGCGTCGGCCCGAGCACTTCTTCCATCACCACCGTGAAAGGATTTTTGCCCATTGCCGAAAGGCCGTTGTAGAGCGCGGCGTTTTTCTCGAACTTGTCGAAGAGACTCATGGTCTAGGCCTGCCCGCCCTTGATGGCGTGAATGGCGTCGACCAGCTGGCCGATCGTTTTCGTTTCGGAAATCGTGTTCACCGGAATCGAGATGTCATAATAATCCTCGATATCCATCACGATATCGAGGACGGAAACGCTGTCGATTTCCAGATCGGCGACAAGGTCGATGTCGCGCGAGAGCTTGACGCTCTTGTGGTTCAAGGGCTCGAGCAGGCCGCAAATGCGGCGGAAGACGAGATCGTCGTCATCCTGAATTCCCGATTGCTGCAGGCCGGTCATGGCGTCACTCCGATTAAAGGGCCGAGGAACCTATAACAGGCCCTGTTCTTGATACCACCGGACGGTTTTTGCAAACCCTTCCTTGAGCGTGGTCTTCGGGGCCCAGCCGGTCGCCGCGCCAAAGAGGTTGTCGCGCGCGACCCAGTCGGGGTGAAAAAGTTCGTTGACCTGTCCCTGACGTATCGACGGCGTCTTGCCGAAAATGCTTTCCGCCGCCCTGACCCCTTCATGCAGGAGCGCCACCGCGGGCTTGGGGATTTTGAGCGCCATCGGCGTATTGCCGAAGACGCCGGCAAGCGTTTGCCCGATCTCGCTCCACTGCCGGCCTGTCGGCGCATCGTCTTCGACTTCATAGACTGCGCCCGGCTGGCCAAGGCTTGCGGCGGCGATGAAGGCGCTGGCCGCATCCTCGACGAACAGCAGCGACGCGCGCGCCGGCGTTTCGGTCGCCGGCTCAAAAGCGAAACCCGACTTCAGCAGTTTGAAATAGGGAAGCGTGACAAGATCGCCCGGACCGTAAATCGCCGGCAGACGCAGCGCCAGTTGCGGGTTTGCCCCCGATGCGCGCGCCACCGCGTGTTCGCTGTCGAATTTGCTGCGGGCATAGGGCGAGGTCGCCGGCTGGCGCGCCGACAAGGACGAGGGCGAGATGCGGAAGCTGAAACCGCAGAAGCGTGACAATGCGTTGAGCGCGC
>JBGSVH010000078.1:0-13938 GCA_041753055.1 Parvularculaceae bacterium | reverse complement strand
CCGAAAAAATCAGGGAGCGGACTATTGATTGGCGGGATCGTCGCTGGCCTTGCGGTTCTTGGCGTTGTGGCTTTCATGATGATGAAGAACGACGCCGAGCCTGTGGCGGCTGCGGCGCCGGCAGAAGTTGCGGCCGCAAATGTCGCCGAGCCGCCGGTTGTTGAACCCGACACCGCACCGCCAGAACTGACGCCGGGCAGCGCTGCGCCGCTGGAAGAATTTGTCGATGTCTTTGCGGAAACCGATGGGGAGGCGCCGGCAGGCGATGTCGCTGCGGAACCAGAACCCGTCGCCGCGGAGATCGCTTCCGCGCCGGTTGAGGCTGCCAGCGCCGCCGCTGCGCCAGCCGCCGTCCCGGTCAATGCCAGTCCCGGCAAGACGTTCCGTGATTGCGGTGCGTGTCCGTTGATGGCGTCGCTGCCGGGCGGGACCTTCAAAATGGGATCGCCTTCGTCTGAACCCGGACGCAACGCCTATGAAGGCCCGCAGCGCGACGTGATGGTCAAGCCGTTTGCCATCGGCGTTTATGAAATCACCCGCGCCGAATGGGCGGCGTGTGTCGCCGAGGGCGCCTGCAGCAAGAAGCGCGCGGACGAAACCGGAAAGCTGCCAGCGCTCGGCATTTCATGGCGCGACGCTTCCGCCTATGCGTCTTGGCTGTCGAAGAAGACCGGACGGAAGTACCGGCTTCCGTCCGAATCTGAATGGGAATATGCAGCACGCGCTGGATCGACTACCGCTTATTGGTGGGGCGATAAATTCGACCGCTCGAGGGTTTCGGTGCGTGAGGCGAGTGCGGTTGGATCCTACGAAGCCAACGCCTTCGGTCTTTATGATGTGCTGGGCAATGCGCGCGAATGGGTCGCGGATTGCTATGTCAATAATTTTGTCAAGGCGCCGACGGATGGGGCTGCGGTGACGGACGGCGATTGCGGCAAGCGCGTGATCCGCGGCGGCGCCTGGTCGAGCGCTCCCGTCGACATGCGCACGGCCAACCGAAGCCGCATCGATTCCGGCGTCACCGCCCAGTATATGGGCGTCAGGCTGGCGGCGGAGCTCAAATAGAGGTGCAAGGCAGGGAGGGCTGCGCCGCCGCCTTGCGCTGCGGTCTCCAGTCTGTAATCTCCCGCCGACTTTTCAAACGCGCATCAAGGCGCCCCTACAGGAGGAATACCCATGGCCGTAGACGGCAAGTGGAATCTGAAGATCAAGACCCCGATGGGCGAGCAGTCCGGCGTGCTGGAACTGAAGGCGGACGGCGCAGCGCTGACCGGCTCGATGTCGGGCAATATGGGCGCGGTTCCGATCGAAAACGGCTCGGTCGCTGGCGACGCCGTGAAATGGTCGGCGAAAGTCACCTCGCCGATGCCAATTACGCTCGAATTTGACGGCAAGGTCGAGGGCGATGCGCTCAGCGGCAATGTCAAGCTCGGCGCGTTCGGTACGTCGACCTTTTCCGGCGCGCGCGCTTAAGGCGCTTAGCCATGAATAAATGGATCGTCGCTGCTACGGCAACGCTGCTTGCCGCTTCCTGCGGCGGCGATCCAGACAAGACCGTCGCGGCGGATGCTGCGCCTGAGGCGCTTCCCTCCGCGGAGATTACGGTTATTGGCGTCGACGAACTCGCCGAGCGGTTTGTAAAGCTGGGTCTTGAGCTTGGCCAATACGACGCCGCCTATATCGACGCGTACAGTGGTCCGCCGGCATGGGCGGATGACGCCAAGGCGCACAAGCGATCCCTCGAAGACCTTGAGATTGAAGCGCGCGATATTCTCGAAGCGCTTGATGTTCTGGCGCAAGGCGCCGCGTCGCCGCGCCAGCAGGGACTTAAAGGGCTTGCAACCGCCGCGCTGACGCGTACCCGGATGGCAAAAGGCAAGAAATTCGCCTTCAATGATGAAGCGCGGGCGCTATATGGGGTCGCGCCGCCCGATTACACGATCGCAGAATTCGACGTTGCGCGCGCTGAAATCGAGAATATCCTTCCCGGTGACGGCGAACTTGCGGCGCGTGTCGCCGCTTTCATGGCCGAACTCAATGTTCCCGGCGACAAGCTGGCAACCGTGTTCGACGCCGCCATCGCCGAATGCCGGCTCCGGACGCTTCTGCATTATAAGGTACCGGACGGAGAAAGCTTTTCCGTCCGGTATGTGACGGACAAGCCCTGGACCGGCTACAATTGGTATCAGGGCGACTATCGCAGCATCATCGAGGTCAATACCGATTTGCCGATCACCATTGATCGCGCCGTCGACCTTGGCTGCCATGAAGGGTATCCCGGCCACCATTTCTGGAATCTGGTTGTTGAACGCGATTTGCGCCGCCAGAACAATTGGATCGAATATTCGATCTACCCGCTTTTCAGCCCACAATCGTTTTTGGGGGAGGGGGCGGCAAATTACGGGATCGCGCTGGCTTTCCCTGGCGACGAACGATTGCGATTTGAACGCGAAGTCCTGTTTCCGCTCGCCGGCCTCGATCCGTCCAAGGCGGTAAAGCTCGATCAGCTCAACAAGGCGCGCCGGAAATTGTCGCATGCGCGCAATTTCATTGCGCGGGACTATCTCGACAGCCGGATCAGCCGCGAGGCAGCGCTGGCGCTGACCTTGAAATACGGTCTTGAATCGCCCGAGCGCTCGCAAAAGAGTCTCGATTTCATCGACACCTACCGGTCTTACGTCATCAACTACAATCTTGGCCGCGATCGCGTTGAAGCCTTCATTGACCAAAAGGTTGCGGGCGGCGCCGATCCGTGGGCTGCGTTTGAGGACCTGTTGCGGCGCCCTGACGCCGCGGGCGATCTGGCGGATTGATCCCGATGCAGGTCCGGCGATCCGTTCAAGCACTGCACCGCTGGCTGGCCCTTGCTTTGTGCGTCCAGATATTGCTGTGGATGAGCAGCGGCGTCGTCATGAGCCTGCTGCCGATTACGCTCGTCCATGGCGATCCAAACAAGGCCTATGACGCGCCCGTGGAACTGCGGGTTCACAATTACTTCCCGCCCGCTGGCGTCGTCTCGGAAGTCGCCGGCGCACAGGAAGTGACGCTGAAAAGCTGGCTCGGCAGGGAAGTCTACGTGGTTTCATCGCGCGACAGATTGGCGATGTTTGACGCCGATACCGGCGATAGGCTGTCGCCGATATCGGAAAGCGACGCGCGTCGGGTCGCCGTCGCGGATTTCGCCGGCGAAGGCGAGATTGAAAAGCTTTCGCGGCTCGATAATCCGCCCCATGAATATCGTGGGCCGAGCCCTGTCTGGCGCGCGGATTTTTCCGACGTCGACAGAACCCGGCTATATATTTCACCGGATACAGGCGTGGTGCTGACGCGGCGAAACCGGGCGTGGCGGTTTTACGATTTTTTCTGGATGCTGCACATCATGGATTATCGCGAACGCGACAATTTCAACAATCCGTTGCTGCGCGCCTTCGCCATTACTGGATTGGCGTTTGCGCTTTCAGGGATCACACTCGTTGGGTTCCGCCTTCGCAGCGGCCGTTATGCTGACGATGCGCGCCGCATGGCCCGACGTGACGATCCAAAAACCTAGAGCAAGTTTCGCGCGCTCTGGCGCGCGAAGTTTGCTCAAGATCTATGAATTAGGGCGTTTTCTGCGATCAACCGGATTCCACCTGATCGGAAAACGCCCTAGGTTAAAAAGGAAAACCCGCTTCCAGCTGAAAGCGGGTCGCGGCTCAAGCGTCGCCGAATTCTAGAACGCGAGGTAAACCGGCTCACCGTTTCTGGCGCGGCCTCTTGACGAACCGGTGTCTGACCCGTTCTTCGTTTCCGCCTTGGCTACTTCGGTCTCCTTGGCCTGATCGCATTTCTTGGCTCTGGAGGCGCCATCGTTCAGGGTCTCGCCGACGACCGGTTCAACACTGGCGGACAGATCGAACCCGATCAGCCCAAGCGCCAGCTCAAACAGCGCCAGGGGATTGCGCTCCTTTTCGGCGGGCTTGCTGACGCCGCCGCCAAGCCGATGCGACGACGCGCCAAAGTTCGGCGCTGCATGCGCCGCGCCCATCGTCAGGGCGGTCACCAGCGCAATAGCGGTAAAGCCGTGTCGCATAAAGATTCTCCCACGCCCATAATGCCGCCGAACCGGCGCGGATGGCAAGCCTCATCACCTGCATCAAAACCAGGCTCGAGAGACCTCAACTAATCGTGATGGTGAGGGCTGGCCGTCTAACTCAGCGCCTCCAGCGGCTCAACATAAGTCGCCCCTAATGCATCGGCGACTGCCCTGTAGGTGATCTTGCCGCGGTGAACGTTGAGACCATTGCGTAAGTGCTTGTTTTTTTTCAGGGCTTCCAGCCCCTCGTCGGCAAGCTGGAGACCGAAGGCGAGCGTGGCGTTGTTGAGGGCGTGGGACGAGGTAAGCGGCACCGCGCCCGGCATGTTGGCGACGCAATAATGCACCACGCCGTCAACGACATAGGTCGGCTCGGCATGGGTGGTCGCCTTCGATGTCTCGAAACAGCCGCCCTGATCGATGGAAACGTCAACCAGCACGGCGCCCTGTTTCATTCCGGACAGCATTTTGCGGGTAACCAGTTTCGGGGCCGACGCGCCTGGTATCAGCACGGCGCCGACAATGACGTCAGCCGCGTCGGTTTCTTCCGCCAGCGCTTCGAAGGTCGAATAACGGGTCTTCACCCGGCCGCCAAAAATATCGTCCAGATAGGCAAGGCGGCGGAGGTTGCGGTCAAGGATGGTGACTTCGGCGCCAAGGCCGATCGCCATTTTCGCGGAGTGAGTGCCGACGACGCCGCCGCCGATGACCAGGACCTTGGCGGGGAGGACGCCCGGGACGCCGCCCATGAGAAGGCCGCGGCCGCCTTGTGGCGCGGTCAGCGAATAGGCCGCAGCCTGAATGGCGAGGCGGCCAGCGACTTCACTCATCGGCGCCAGCAGGGGCAAGCCGCCATGATCGTCAGTCACGGTTTCGTAGGCGACGCCTGTGACGCCCGATTTCAACAGACCTTTGGTCTGCTCTGGATCGGGCGCGAGGTGAAGGTAGGTGTAGAGGATCTGGCCTTCGCGCAGCTGGGTATATTCAGACGGCTGAGGCTCCTTTACCTTAACGATCATGTCGTTTTCATCGAAAATCGTCTCGGCGTCCGGGGCAATGCTGGCGCCCGCGGCCTTGTAATCGTCGTCGGTCGCCTTGATGCCGACCCCTGCATTGGTCTGAACCATCACCTTGTGGCCGTGGGCGACATATTCCCGGACGGCCCCGGGCGTCATGCCAACCCGAAACTCGTTGTTTTTGATCTCTTTGGGGACCCCGACGCGCATTTCATTTCTCCCGATTATGGAATTGCGCCCCTGTAGCAGATTATCGCGACGCGCAAAATTGAATTTGAAGGCTGCGATTGGCGGCGGGGCGGTGGGCCGAAGCCTGGGTTAAGGAAAATCCGCGGTGGTTAACGCTCGCCCGTGGCCCGCCGATTGCATCAATTTCCCTCAATTGGAGAATTTGCCGGCGCTGCACGGCTGGTCGAGGGATGCCATGGGTATTTTTGGATTGAACTTCAAACGCAAGGCCCCCGAGCCTGAAATCGACCCGATCCTCGAAGCGGCGATAAAGGCGCGCCTTGCAGAAAGAGTGCGATCGGTTAACCGTTCCCGGCGGCCGCTCCGGGCGACGATCATTCGCGAGAATGGCCGTGACTCTGATCGCGCCCGCGTTTACCGCGTTGGCTCCGCCATGTTCTCACCGGAACACGAAACCAGCTGCAGAATTGTTGACCAGAGTTTTTCCGGCTTGCGCCTCGCCTTTAACGGTGACGCGCACTGCCCGGATGAATTTGCGCTAACCATTCCGACTCTGCGTTTCATCGGCATTGTCCGAAAGATCTGGCAAAACGATGCTGAGGTCGGCGTCTCGATCGTGCGCTGGAACGACGCGGCTTAGGCGGGGCGCCATGCAGACAATCATCTTTGAATTGTAGGCAAACTCGACATTAATTCGCCCGGTGGCGGCAACCGGGCGGCAATACGTTGCAATCATAAATGCCAGCATAACTTCGTTTCGCCAATTCTGTAACAGGAGTTGCCTGGTTATGTTGAACACGGATCGCGTCGCCATCCCCGCGCCGATTGAGGTCCGCCTGAAGCGGTCGGCGCAATTTGTCGATAATATTATGGATTTCGCGCGCGAAGACCTAATCGGCTTCAAGCGGCCGCTCGCGGCGGCATTTGCATTCACGGCGCCGCTAGTGATGGCGTTCGTCTATCAGACCGGCGGGCTGATGCACCTGCTGCAGGTTGGCGCCAGCTATTTCATTGTCGGATTTGGCGGCTTGTATCTGGTCGGCCGTCAGGCTTGGCCGCAGCTTGTTTCTGATTTCGAGGAAAAGACAATTGAGAAACGCAGGGCTCAGGCCGATCTGAAATGCGGATTTGGCGAGCTGTCATTTTTGAATCTCGCGCGTGCGCCGCGCTATTTTGAGCATGATCATGGCGTTCTGGTTCTGGCCGACGCCGGTGATTTCAGAACGCTGTTCTTTTCGATCGAGAATGACGACAGCGACGAGCGCTGGAACCTTTATATTAATGGTGAGCTTGACCGGCGCGTGTGGCGCTGGCTGCGCTTGCCGGTCAGTCGCGATATCGTGAAATTCTCGACCGAGGCCTCTAAACTGACCGGCGTTCATTCCGATCCCCAGCGCATCAAGTCAGTCGACGCGTGGGAAGCGATCCATCTTTCCCTCGGAGAGCCGCTCGATGGCGCGATCATTCATCGCCCATTCGACGAAATCGTCGAATCCGTCGAGCGGATGCTTTAAGGCCACAAAGCCAGCCGGAGATGCAGCGGGCGCTTCGCGAAGCGCCCGCTTTCGTTTGCAGGCGCCCGCTGCTAGAGGTGCGCCATGGCGACGATCCTTGATTTGACCAGAGGCGCTCCCGAAGCGCGGCACCCCGAAAAGCAGAAACGGCCGGAAACGCCGCTTTTGCGCAAGCCCGAATGGATTCGCGTCAAGGCGCCGACCTCCGCGGGCTATGCCGCAACCAGAGCGATCGTCCGCTCCAAGAACCTCCATACCGTTTGCGAAGAGGCGGCGTGCCCCAATATCGGTGAGTGCTGGTCGAAAAAGCATGCGACCATGATGATCATGGGCGACACCTGCACGAGGGCGTGCGCTTTTTGCAACGTGAAGACCGGATTGCCGGCGGCGCTTGACCCTGAAGAACCGGAAAATGTCGCAACCGCGGTCGCCGAGATGGCGCTGGCGCATGTCGTTATCACATCGGTCGATCGCGACGACCTTGTTGATGGCGGCGCCGAACATTTCGCCAGGGTCGTCAGGGCCATTCGTCAACGCACACCGACAACGACAATTGAAATATTGACGCCGGACTTTCTGCGCAAAGCCGGGGCTGCGGAAGTTGTCATCGAATCCAAACCCGACGTCTTCAATCATAATCTTGAAACGGCGCCGCGGTTCTATCTCTCGATCCGTCCCGGCGCGCGCTATTTTCACTCGCTGCGCCTCCTCGAAAAGGTCAAGGACCGCGACCCGTCGATGTTTACGAAATCCGGGATCATGGTCGGGCTCGGCGAAACCCGCGAGGAAGTCATGCAGGTGATGGACGACATGCGCTCGGCCGGCGTCGATTTTATCACCATCGGGCAATATCTCCAGCCGACGCGCAAACACGCCGCAGTCGATCGGTTTGTGACGCCGGACGAATTCAAGTCGTACGAGACCATTGCCCGCGCCAAGGGTTTCCTGATGGTTGCGTCGAGCCCGCTGACACGGTCGTCGCATCATGCGGGCGAGGATTTTGCGCGGTTGAAGGCCGCCAGAGAAGCCAGGGGCTGAAATGACGCGAATTCTTTACGATCTTGCGCTGGCCGATGAGGATGTGCGTCCAAGCCCTTATTGCTGGATCGCAAAATTTGCCCTGCTTCACAAAGGACTGCGGTTTGAGACAAAGCCCGTCCCCTTCGCCGACAAATCAAAATATCCCGATCCGGTCTACGCGAAAGTCCCCGTGATCGATTTTGACGGCGAACTTGTCAGGGACAGCACCGCGATTGCTGTCTGGCTCGACAAGAAGTTTCCAACACAGCCTTTGACCAAGAGCGACGGTGAGCGCGCCGCAGCGGCGTTTTATTCCTCGTGGCTTGCAGCCGCGCTTTATCCCGCTATTGCACCGATCCTCATTCCGAAACTTGCAGCCGTCGTCGCCGACGCCGACAAGGTGTATTTCAGATCCTCGCGGGAAGGGCGGTTTGGCAAATCGCTTGAAGAAGTCGCAGCAACACCCGGTCACAAGGAAAAATCCGAAGCGGCGATCGCCGTGCTTTCGACGCCGCTGACAGCACACCGTTTTCTAGGCGGCGGCGCGCCGAACCTTTGCGATTATCTCGTCTTTGCGCCGTTCATGTGGCAGCGCTCGGTCACCAGTGAGACGCTCTATGAAACGCCAAAACCGGTCGCGGACTGGCAGGGGCGCATGCTCGATCTTTATGACGGATACGCCCGCGCGGCGAAATGCGCCAATGCCTGATAGGGCGTCGTCGTGACATCGAGGCGCACCAGCACCGCAGTTCCCTATTCGGCCGGGCAGATGTTCGCGCTGGTTGCGGAAATCGAACGCTATCCGGAATTCCTGCCCTGGTGCGTCGCGCTGAGGATCATCGGCCGCAAAAGCGACGGCGACATCGAGTATCTGACCTCGGAAATGGTCGTCGCCTATCGGGTTTTTCGCGAGAAATTCCGCAGTCTCGTCAGGCTCGATCGCGCCAATTGCCGGATCGATGTCGACTATATCGATGGGCCGTTTCGGTCGCTGAAGAATGGCTGGGCCTTCCGCCCCAGGCCTGACTATGGCTCGATTGTCGATTTTTCGATCGACTTCGAATTCCGCAGTTTCGTCCTGCAGGCGACAGCGCAGGCGGTGTTCGAACGGGCTTTCCTCAAAATGTCGGAGGCCTTCGTCGAGCGGGCCAAGAGCGTTTACGGAAATTAATCACCTTTCGGCTAAGCGGGATATTGATCCGGCGGAGTCATAAATGTCTCAAAGTTTGTGGGAAACAAGGGCAATGAGCGGTCTTGCCGCTCATGTCGCGCCGGCTTTCACCGCCGCCGTTTTCGCCAGCGCCTATCTCCTGTTTGCAGTACAGCCGCTTTTTACGAAATTGGCGCTGCCGATGCTCGGCGGCGCCCCAAATGTCTGGAACACCGCCATGGTGTTTTTCCAGGCGACTTTGTTGCTAGGTTACCTCTACGCACACTTCATCGCGTCGCGTTTTTCGTTGCGGGCGCAGGCGACAATCCATCTTGCGGTAATGGGGGCGGGGCTGGTGTTCCTTCCGTTCGCGGCGCCGAGCGGCGCAACGCCACCCGCCAACGGCGCGCAGTCGTTCTGGCTTATCGGCATGATGGCGATGGTAATCGGCGCGCCGTTTTTCGCGTTGTCGGCGAATGCGCCGTTGTTACAACGCTGGTTTTCCCATACCGCGCATCCATCCGCACACGATCCGTATTTCTTGTATGCGGCAAGCAATATCGGGTCGATCGCTTCATTGTTGCTGTATCCGGTGCTGCTCGAGCCAACGCTTGGAATCTCGACCCAGGCGCGGATGTGGACTGTCGGATATATCATTCTGATCGGCCTGCTTGCGGTTTCGGCCGCTTGTGTCGCCGGGCGCGGCGGCGCTGCGGTTGAAGCGGCGGCAAAATCGGCGCGCGCAACGGCGCGCCGTTCAGGTCCGTTTTGGTGGATCCTGATCGCCATCGCGCCTTCGGGACTGATGCTGTCGGTGACAACGCATTTGACGACCAATGTTGCGCCCTCGCCGTTCCTGTGGGTGGCGCCGCTGGCGCTTTACCTCCTGAGTTTCGTTTTTTCCTTCAGCGGCGCGGGCGAGATCTGGCGAAAGCGGACAGTCATGCTGTTCCCGGGCGCCATCGCCTTTTCCGCTATTGCCAATGCGGTCTGGGTCGACGATCCGTTATCGTCATCACTAATGCCGCTGGCGCTGTTCTTTCTGGTGTCGCTCGCGTGTCATGGCGAACTGGCGCGAAGCCGGCCGGAAGCGGAGCGGCTGACGCGATTTTATCTTTGCATGTCGCTCGGCGGCGTTATCGGCGGGGCGTTCGTTGCGCTCGCCGCACCGTTGATTTTCCCGGATGTCTGGGAATATCCGCTGCTGCTGACGGCGGCGGCTTTCGTGATTGCGGCCTGTAATCAGACCGACAAGGGGGCCATGATCGCGCCGCCAATAGCCCTGATGCTCGCAGCCGTATTATTTGGCGCTGGCGCCGGAATGATTGAGGGCGCTCCGGCGCGGCTTGTTCTCGCCGCCAATGTCACGCTTGCTTTCGGCGCGGCCTATGTCGGGTTCAAGAACTGCAACAATGCTGTGCTGTTTGCCGCGTCCGTCGCCGCGCTGCTCGCCAACACGATGGCGATCGGCGCGCGAAACCACAACGCCTATGGCGAATTGATCCTGAGAGAGCGCAGCTTTTTCGGCGTCAGCAAGGTCTACCGCGCCGACGCCGACGAAGGGCCGGTGCATATCCTTGTGCACGGCGCTATCGTTCACAATCTGCAATTGCGAACGCCGGAGGGCGAGAAGACGCCGCTCGCCTATTATTCGTTCGAGGGGCCGTTCGGACAGGTGATCGCAGGGTTGCGGCGGCTAAAAGGCTCGCTGAAGGTCGCCTCGGTCGGTCTTGGCGCCGGCGCGCTTGCCTGTCATGCAAAGGCCGGCGAGGACTGGACGTTTTATGAAATCGATCCGCATGTTGCAGACATCGCCCGCGACGACCGCTGGTTTTCGTACCTTGCGCGCTGTGCGCCCGCCGCGCCGGTCAAGATCGGCGACGCGCGTCTTGCGCTTGCCGCCGAACAGCGCGCTGGCGCGCCGAAGGTCGATCTGATTGTCGTTGATGCATTCTCGTCCGATTCAATCCCCGCGCATCTGATCACCCGCGAAGCGCTGGCGCTTTATCGCGACCGGCTGACGAGCGACGGCATCATCTTTTTCCATACGTCAAATCGTTATCTCGATGTCGTTTCTGTCGCCTCGCGGATTGCAGCCGACGCCGGGCTGCAATCACGCGTCATCAGGTTCGAACCCGAAACATCAGGCCCGCTCGGGCCGATGATATCGCGCGCATCCGCCGTGGTTGTCGGGTCGGACGCCGTCATCTCGAAGCTGTCCGAAGGTCATGACGGCTGGCTGATTGAATCGCCAAGTCCCTATGTCGGCGTATGGACCGACGATTATTCAAATATTCTGGGCGCCATGGCGGCCAAATTCAGCAATGACCGGCAGGCGAGGATCGCCAGGCAACAGGCTCACGACGCTTTCGCCCAGGTCCCGTGAAAACCGGCGGGAACGCGTTGCGGCAGTTTGATGCGCGCAACCGGCGGCGCTGAAAAATTCTTCGGATCGATGATCTGCGCCTCGGAGGCGCCATTGAGATCGGTGGTGAAAGTGACGATCCAGCCATCGTCTTCGCCGCCGCCTGATGGTGCAAAAGCGGGCTCCGATCCGTAAACGCCGGGCGCGAAGGTGTGCTGTTCGTATTCGCCGCTGGCGAGATCATATTTTCTTAATGCTGAAAACCGCTGAAGCACATGATTGTCCATGACGACGTGATAGGACCAGCGTGATTTCCGTCCCGTGTAATCGAGGTTGATGACCGGGAACTCGCTGAGCGCATCGTCGAGTTGCGTCTCGGTTCCCTTGCCGGTCTTCATGTTCATCCGCCATAAAAAGGGTTGGGCGCGCAGCGCCAGCACCGTCACCATCGGCGCGTAGGGGCCATAGGAGGCGGCATCAGGCTCAAATCCGTTTGGAACCATCTTGCAGGCGGCCATCACGACTTCGTCGCCTTCTTCCCAGCAATTGATGACGTGATAGATGTAGGAGGTCGGAAACTCGAACCATTTTACGCCGCCGCCTTTTCGCGGTGCGACGCCGAATCTGGTCGGCTGGTTGGCGACATGGATCTGCCACATCCGGTTGCGGATTGCGCTGTCGGTGAAGACAACCGGCAGGTCGTGCAGGATCACATGATTTTCCGTCAGCCCCATGTCATGCGGCAGGCGCGGACCGGGCAGGGCGACTTCCTGAAAATGCGAAAGCCGGTTATCGGCGGATACCGTGCCGAACGACATTTTCGGTTCATAAAGTGCGTAATCAAAAAACACGAACTCGCCGGTTGCGGGATCGACTTTTGAATGCGCCGAAACATTCATCGGCAATTTGCCGCCGAAGTCTTCTGCGCCAATCGTTTCCAGCGTTTTGAGGTCGACCGCGACCGGTTGCCCCGAAATATACCAGAGCGCCAGCAGGCGCCCGTTGTGTACGACAAGGTCAGTGTTGGCGGTGTCCTTGTAGACGGTTTTTCGTCCGGCAATGATGCGCGCCGGAGAAAAAATGCCCGGCATTGAATCGGCGCCTTCGAGTTCGGCCTCGAAATCCGGAGTCCGGACATAGCGGTTGGCGTAGCGCGCGCGGCCATCCTCGAACCAGACGCCATGGATCATGCCGTCACCGTCGAACCAGTGATGCAATCCTGCCGGAGGCGTCATCGGGTTGGGCCCGTTGCGGAAATAGGCGCCGTTGAGATCTCTCGGTATCTCGCCGATGACCGGCAGGTCGCTCGCTGACACTTCTTTGCGGACTGGCTCATAAAGGCCGTCGAGATAGGGGTTCATCGCGTTGAGACTCTGATTGCTCATCAAATTCTCCTGTGCCTGATTTCAACCAAGAGAGGCCGTACCGTGTCGTCTGGCAAACCCTAGCGGCTGGCGGCGGCCGCGGCGAGGTCCGGGTGCAGTTTCACGCTTTTCTTTAGCCCGCGCATTCGTCTAGACGATAGCCACGCAATCCAGCCCGGAGTAGTCCTTGGCCCGCCAGAGCGAGAGTTTCATCTGCCAGTCCTGCGGCGCCATTTACGGGAAATGGCAGGGGCGGTGCGACGCCTGCGGGGAATGGAATACAATCGCTGCGGAAGCGGTTGAGGCGGGGCCGCCTGGCTCGATGGCGGCGTCGAAGCCCGGCAAGGGCAAGGTCCTCGACTTCACGTCGCTGAAAGGCGGCGGCGAATTCGAGCCGAGGATCTTGACCGGCAATGCGGAATTCGACCGCGCCTGCGGCGGCGGGCTGGTGCCGGGCTCGGCCTTGCTCATCGGCGGCGATCCGGGCGTTGGCAAGTCGACCTTGCTGTTGCAGATTGCGGCAGGCCTCGCCAATGGCGGCGCAAAGGTCGCCTATATTTCGGGCGAGGAAGCAACCGCCCAGATCCGGCTTCGCGCGCAGCGGCTTGGCCTTTCTGAAGCGCCGGTTGCGCTCGCGGCGGCGACGGCCTTGCGCGATATTCTCGCCACCTTGAAGGCCGACCGGCCTGACATTGTCATCATCGATTCAATTCAAACGCTGTGGTCAGACGCGCTGCCCGCAGCGCCCGGCACGGTGACGCAGGTGCGGTCCTGCGTCCAGGAACTCATCCGCTTCGCCAAAGGGTCCGGCTCGGTGATGGCGCTTGTCGGTCACGTGACCAAGGACGGGCAGATCGCCGGACCGCGCGTTGTCGAACACATGGTCGACGCTGTCCTTTATTTCGAAAGCGAGCAGGGGCGGTCGTTCCGCTTGTTGAGGGCAGTCAAGAATCGTTTTGGCGCCGCCCACGAAATCGGTGTTTTCGACATGACTGGCGACGGCCTGCGCGAAGTCGCCAATCCATCGGAACTCTTTCTTTCCGAAGCGGGCGAGCCGGTGCCGGGCGCCGCTGTCTTTGCCGGCATCGAAGGAACCCGCCCCGTGCTTGTCGAGATCCAGGCGCTGGTGTCGCCGTCGACCCTTGCTGCGCCAAGGCGGGCGGTCGTCGGCTGGGACGGGGCGCGCCTGTCGATGCTGCTGGCGGTACTGGACGCGCGCTGCGGCCTCGATTTCGGGCGGCACGA
>JBGSVH010000077.1:0-4977 GCA_041753055.1 Parvularculaceae bacterium | reverse complement strand
CGCGCGGCCGCGAACCCTATCTGAAGGGCCGCGCGCTTCATCGTCTTCTCGAACTGCTGCCGGAAATTGCGCCGGGAAAACGGCGCGCCGCCGCCGACCGCCTGCTCGCCCATCACTCCGCCGGATTTTCGCAAAGCGATCGTGAGGCGATGCGTGACGAGGCGCTTCGCGTACTCGACGACCCCCGCTTCGCCGAAGTTTTTGCACCGGCCGGGCTCGCCGAAGCGGCCATCGGCGGCGCGCCGCGCGGCACACGGGAGGGTCTGTCGCTGTCCGGGCAGATTGACCGGTTGGCGGTCCTGCCGGACCGCATTCTCGTCGTCGATTACAAGACCAACCGGCCGCCGCCGCACCGGATCGAGGACGTCCCGGCCGCCTATATCGCGCAGATGGCCGCGTATCGCGGCCTTCTTCAGCAAATCTATCCCGGGCATAAGATTGAGATGGCGCTGCTTTGGACCTTTGACGCCCGGCTGATGGCGATCCCGGACGAGACTCTCGATCGCGCACACGCCTTGACGCTTGCGTGATCGCCGGTTGATCTTCCGCGCGCCGGGCTTATCTTCTCGCTTCAATCGAATCGCCCGTCAGGGGCCGCCAAGGAAAAATCATGACCACCAAACCCGTTACAGACGCCTCGTTTCAATCGGACGTTCTTGCCGCCGACAAGCCCGTCCTCGTCGATTTCTGGGCGGAATGGTGCGGGCCCTGCAAGCAGATCGGACCGGCGCTCGAAGAATTGTCAGCGGAATTTGCCGGTCAATTGACGATCGCCAAGGTCAATATTGACGATAACCCCGAAACGCCCGGCCGTTACGGCGTCAGGGGCATTCCAACCCTGATGATCTTCAAGGACGGCAAGCTGACTGCGACGAAGGTTGGCGCGGCGCCGAAATCGTCTCTCGCCGCATGGATCAAGAGCGAGCTTGGAACTGCGAAGACCGCCTGATCCTATCCATCTTGCGCATGACGAAAGCGTTGCGACTGGCGCGTGACAATAATTGCGCCCCAAGGCCGCGGCAGCGCCTTGATCAGCCACGCGACGAATTTATTCCATAAGCCCGGCACGTAAACGACATGACGTGCTTCAACCGCTCGAAGCGCACCGTCGACAACCGGGCCCGCACGCATGAACATGTACTTCGGCAAGGCCTCGACAAGCGCGCGCGTGTCATTGACGTCGTGGAATTCGGAATATGTGAATCCAGGACAGAGCGCCGAAACGTTGACGCCGGTTGCGTCATTTTCCGCCGCCAGCGATTGCGAGAAGCCGATCAAGAATGCCTTTGCAGCGCCATAGAGGGTGTGTCCGGCTGAACCCGGCACCAGCCCGGCGAGCGAGGCGACGTTGATGATCCGCCCGTAATGGCGCGCCTGCATGCCGGGCAAGAACAGGCGGAGCAGATGCGCGTAGGATATTCACCATCAATTCAAGAAAGGCGCGGTGCGCCGTCCATGGCGCCTGCTGGAACTGGCCCGGATGGCCGTATCCGGCGTTGTTGACGAGAATATCGATCTGGCGGCCCGCCGCTTTGACCGCCGCTTCGATCTTTTCCGGCGCGTCCGGCTGCGAAAGATCGGCTTCGACGACCAGAGTCTTTGTATTGAATTTTTCTTCGAGTTTTGCGGCGAGCTGTTTGAGGCGATCGCCCCTGCGCGCTGTCAGAACAAGATCGGCGCCTTTTTCTGCAAGCGCATCAGCAAAAGCCTCGCCAATTCCGGCGGATGCGCCGGTGACCAGCGCGCATTTTCCGTTGTAAGTCAATTCAGGTCCTCTTCTTCTTGGCATTCACGCCGCCGCGAAGCCACTTGCGGCAAAGCGCGCGCCTGGCGCGCCGAAACGGATCGCATTTGCCATCTCGTTTCGCCATCATCCTGTCATTAATTGACGCGCACTGGCGCGCAAGCCGCTGTTGCATGATCAATTGGATCAGAGGGCGAAATGGTCTTTGCCAAATGGAGATGAAAAATGAACACCTTCGCCATCCGCCTTGCCCCCGCGCTCACGCTATTGGCCGCAGTCATCACAACCACGCCAGCCTTTGCTGGCGACGTCAAGTTCTCTTATTCGAATAGCGACCTCGCCAGCTCCGCAACGATCTCAGCGCTCTACGAGCGCATCGAGAAAAAGGCGGACCGCGCGTGTTCGCTTTATCAAAGTTCAGGGCTCCTAGGATATCAATACCACAAGGCCTGCGTTGCTCCGTTGATTGGAGAACTCGTGTCGGGGATTGATCATCCGACGCTGACGGCTTTGCATCAGGCGCATACCGTTGGCCAGCTTGCCGATTCCCGCTAAATCCGGTTGCGGGCGCGCTGACGCGAGACATTGACGCTCGCGCCGGCGTAAGCCCCGAGAATGACGAACAGCATGGCGAGATTACTTGTTTGCGATAAAATCGCGCGCCCGACTGCAATCGAGATTGCTGACGCAAAACACGCCAGATAGACAACGCCAAGCGACGGGTGCGAAAGTCGCGACCGCTTCAAGGCGGTTACGCCAAAGGCGCCAATCATCGCAAGAAAAGTCAGGGGGCCGGGAAAGCCGTAATCGAGCGCCAGCGTCAGATAGTAATTGTCGATGGTCAGCGTCAGGCCCCAATAGCCGAGAACGCGGGTTGCACGGCCGGTTCCGTGGCCGCCAACCGGCCGCTTCAAGATTTTCGGCCAAGCCTGTTCGACCTGATCGACGCGTGACTGCGTTGAATTTGCGGCGCTGGCGCCGCCTTTGCCTGAAATAATCCCGGTCATCGCGATAGCCGCGACCGGTGAGACCGCAATACAAGCAAGGCAGATGAGTCCGGCCATCGGCCGCCAACGCGATGCGGAGGCGCGCTTCAAGAACCGCCAGGCAAGCATCGACGCCATCGCGCCGCACGACAATACCATCACCAGCATAGCGCCGCGGGAATTTGTCGCGAACGCCGCCAGCGCAATGGCGACCAACGCGCCAGACCAAAACAGCCGCGCCCGAATATTGCGCGCAGACACAATAAAGGCGAGCGCGAAAGGCGACGACAGCGCTAAATGTTCGCCAAGCGACAGCGGGTGGGTATGGGTTGCCTGAGCCCTGAAAACGCCGTCGCGGATTTTCTGCGCCTGGGCATTACGCAGCCACTCGGCGTCATCAGCAATGTAAGGCGACAGGGCGCCGGCGAGGAGATGACGGGTCAGCACCTCGCCGATGGCGATCAGCGCGACAGCAAAAGCCCCGGCGATGAACACTTTCATCAGCAACACGAAGTCGCGCTGACGACGGCAATAGGTAAGGACCGCGCAATAGGGAACCAGCCAGATCAACAGCTGACGGATGAATTCCGGGATTGCCATTGACCGGCCTTCCGCAAACGGAAGACTGAAGAGCCCCAGCGCAAAAAAGACGAACACACAAATGGTGACAGCCCGGCTTTTTCGCACAGACACAACGAACTGCGCCCGCCGCCAGGGTGAGAATGTCATGTCATAGGCCCAAAGCGCGCTGACCATATAAAGGACTAGCCGCGGCGGCGTTAAAATAGGCAGCGGGCCAAGCTTGACGAAAAGATAAACCGGCCACACTGCCAGCGCGAAAGCCGCGACCAGCAGCATCGAAAAAACCAGCTTGCGCGGCGCGGCTTTCGCCGCCGGCGCGACGGCGACAATGCCAATGACGAGCGGGACGAGAAATATCAAGCCGAGTGGCGGAAAGATGACGGTCGCGGCCGACGCCAGCGCTGCGTAGAGTGTCAGACCAAGCGCAAAGACGGTCGCCCGCGCCATTCGGGCGACCGACAAGGACGGCGTTGCTTCGGTTGCATAGGTCACACGCATTCATAACTGGCTGACGGGCGCCATTTGGTTAACGGCGGTTACGATTTTCGCCCTTTAGCACAAGGTTTGCAGGGACGTTGGCGTTAACCAGGCCGGAACGATCAATGGAAAGCATCGCCTATATCGTCGCGCTCAGCGTCGGCGTCGCCCTGATGGCCTGGTACGTCGCCAATGAAGCGCGCGGGACCGACGGTGCGGCCGGGTTCCTTGCGATCGGCGGCGACGGCGAATATCGCGAGGACGACCCTACCGAATCCGCCCGCTATCGCATTCGCCCTCGGCTCACTCCTGACCGGCGCCCAAGCTTACGGCCGGGAACGCCGCTACGAGCCTACCGGATGAAAGCGCCGGGCCGCCCCTCCTATCGCATCATGGGCGATGACGAAGCTGATGCGGGGGCTGAAGCGGACAAAGAATACTGACGGGACGGCGGCTATCTTCCGCGCGGGACCGGCCTGCCTAAAACGACGGCAAAATAGCGGCCGATGTCGCATGCATTATCAATATAAAGAACGCCGTTTGAGCGCTTGATCGTAACCCCTTCCGCATCTGGCGCGTTGCTGGCAACCGCCAGCGTCGGGCAGTTCCATCGCCCTTCGCCGAGCAGCGCCACAAGCGCTGGCCGGGGGTAGGCGATGCCCTGGCGCTGAATGTCGAGGGTCTCCATGATTGCCGGAAATAATGGAGGAGGCCCCAAATTTCGGCGCACTCCGGGCAATATTCGTGGCGATTATGATCGTCGAACGCGGGCGGCAAAAGGAACAGGGTGGAGCGAGTGATCAACTGCATTTTCATGGTTAACATGCGCAGCAGATTTCTATCCTTCTGTACAGTTCTTGGCGTGTGAAGCAATTTGTGCTCTAGGAATACGCGAAACTGAAATTCGGCGAAATCGAAACCTAAGGTGAATAGGCGCTTGCAAAAGCATTTTTCGGGAAGCGCTCTTATGGCGCGCGGCGGGCGGTGCAGCGGCCGGCCAGACCATCCTCACCTTCGCAGTCGACGGGCAATAAGCAAGCAGCAATCGGGTAGTGTCTCAGTTTGAAATTTAGGCCCATTCCCACCGCTTTTGAATCCCGGTCCGACTTCCTATATGCTTAGCGGCAAGCAGGAGGCAGGGATGTCAGAGCGGGAATTAGAGGTGTTCTGCGACGAAGGCACCAAACG
>JBGSVH010000076.1:0-7674 GCA_041753055.1 Parvularculaceae bacterium | reverse complement strand
CGTAGCGGCGCGACGGCGGACGCCGCACGCCATAAGGGATGCAGATCGCGGGCGCGCCAGGTCTGGCCCGCTTCATTGCGCCGTTCGACATTTGCGGGGAGACGTTCGGGATTGACGCCCAGATGGACGCAGGCCGCGCGCGCCACCCCTTGCGGATTTGCGGCGAGGCGCTCGACCGACGTGACCATCACCGCGCCCTTGTCGAAATAATCCTTATACTGATCGAGCTGCATGGCGTATCGTGAAATGTCGAGCGAAACCGGCGAGACCCCAGCGTCAAGGCTGTGGTCGTTACGATCGGAATCGATACGGCCGACTTCGCGCTTCTTGTGCTGGACATGCTGGGCGTGGCTTTCGATCCGGCGCAGCGGATGGCGCAGGATGTAGATGAAACGAAAATCCGCCCGATAGGCGCGGATGCGCCCGGCGACGTCGCCGCAATGGGGATATTTGGCGTAGTCGGTCGACCCGTCGAGCGCGACCTTGTGAACCGCCGGGTCCCATGAAAACAGCGCTTCGTAACGATCCCGTCCCTCGCGATAGAGATCGTCAAAGGCGAAAAATCCCGGCTCCTTCGGGTTCGACCCGGCGATCTCGGGATGGCGGGCAAGGTGATCGAACAGGGTCGTCGTCCCCGCCTTCATCGCGCCGATGATGAGGCCGTAGCGGTTGATCATGGCGCCCTTGCTTTGCTCCTCTCGCGCGCCCTGCGCGCGCTGCACGGCGAGAAAAATACGCGGCGGATGCGCTTTCTTATCAAGTTTTGCGCCATAACCAACATCGTCGCGGGCGCCCGTCGCGCCAATTCGCCCCTTGCGCCGCGCGCCCATTCCAGTAACTCGTCGCAGCAAGCCTTTAGCCGCCGCCCGCTCCGGCATTTTGTTAACCAAACTCCCCTGATGCTCAGCGCCATGTTCGGAAAGTTTTTCAGCAGCGCCGGTCTTTACGGTTCGGGCCTTAAGGCGAGAGCCTTCAAGGGCGGCGTTGTCGCGCTGTCCGGTTTTGGCGCCGCGCAAGGCATCCGCCTTGTCTCCAATCTGATCATGACGCGGCTTTTGGCGCCTGACGCCTTCGGCCTGATGGGTGTCACGCTCGCCTTGCAGATCTGGATCGCGATGATGAGCGATCTTGGCCTCGACGCCTCGATCGTCCGCTCGCGGCGCGGCGCGGAGGCCGATTTCCTCGCCACCGCCCGCTCGATGCAGCTGGCGCGCTGCGTCCTGATCGCGAGCGTTCTCGTCATCGCCGCCTTTGCGCTGCCGGTCCTTGCCGCAAACGGCGTTACCCCGGCGACATCGGTTTACGCCGATCCGCGTTTGCCGGTTTTCCTGTTCTGCATCGCACTTTCGGTGACGATTTCCGGTTTTTCCGCAATGCGGATCGCGCTCCACAACCGCACGCTCGATATTGTCCCGGTCATCCGCCTGGAACTCGGCGCGCAAATGATCGCGCTCATATCGATGGCCGGCGCGGCGCTGTCGGGGCTCGGGGTTTACTCGCTCGCGGTCGGCGCCGTCGTCGCCGAAATCGTCAAGAGCGGCGGCAGCCATGTCTTCCTCAAAGGCCCGCCGGCGCGGTTCGGCTGGAACCGCGATCATTTCGACGAGATTTTCAGCTATGGCAAATGGCTGGTGATCGCCTCGACTTTCGGGTTTCTGGTGCAGCGCGGCGACCAGATCCTGTTCGGCTGGCTGTTCACCATTGAGGCATTCTCGCTCTATTCGATTGCAACCATCTGGATCGTCTCGGCGCGCGCCGTCATCGAGACCGTGCAGCGCCGCATCGCCTATCCGGCGCTGGCCGAACTTCATCGCGAGCGGGCGCATGATCTGACCCGCGTTTACCGGCGCATGCGCCTTGTCTATGAGGCGGGATGTTTTGCGCTGTTCGCGGGCATTGTCCTTTTCGCCGATTTCTTTATCCGCATCCTTTATGTCGACGCCTATCACGGCGTAGCGCATTACATGAAGCTTTTGTCGGTGATGCTGCTGCTGGTCCCTTACCGCCTGCTCTCTTCGGTGCTGCTGACCGGCGGCGACAGCCGTCGTTTTACCTATTTGACCGTCATTCCGGGCGTCGCCCTGTTTGGCGGCACGCCCTTTGTCTTTCATCATTATGGCGCCGACGCGGCGATCGTCTTTGCGGTGATGACGCCGATCCTCGCCTTGCCGTTCAACTGGCGCTTTGCAGCAAAATATATCAAGATCGATTATGCGCGCGAAGCCGTGATGCTGGTGGTGACCATCGCCGCGGCGATCTTGCTGCTGCGCTTTGGGTGAGAAGAGGGATTGATGCTCGACATCCGCAAGACCGAAATTGACGGCGTCCTCATCATCACGCCGAAGCGCTTTGCCGACGCACGCGGATTTTTCGTTGAGACCTATAACGCCGAACGCTTTCGCACCGCCGGGATCGCCGACATTTTCGTCCAGGACAATCATTCGTTGTCGATAGAGGCGGGAACCGTGCGCGGCCTCCATTTTCAGGCGCCGCCGCGCCAGCAGGCAAAGCTGGTGCGCGTTCTGAAGGGAGCGGCGATCGACGTCGCAGTCGATGTTCGCAAGGGCTCGCCGACCTATGGCCGCCATGTGCGCGTGCATCTTTCCGCCGACAATGGCGCGCAGTTGCTCGTGCCCGCCGGGTTCCTGCACGGCTTTGCGACGTTGGAGCCGATGACCGAGATCGCCTACAAGGTTTCCGAATTCTATTCGGCGAAACACGATGGCGCCGTTTTGTGGAACGATCCGGCGCTCAAGATCGACTGGGGCATCGATCCGGCCAGGGCGGTCTTGTCCGACAAGGACGCCAAGGCGGTTTCGTTCGCCGCGTTCAACTCGCCGTTCTGATCCGCCGCCGGTGCAATCGCCGCCATGTGCGGACAATTTCCCGGCCGCGTCCTTCCAGCAATCCAGTTCCCATGCGGGGCGCAGCGGATTTGTCCGCATTGTCCGGCGCCCGCTTCTGCCCGCGTCGCGCGATTTATTCGCGTCGAAGGGGAAGAAGCGATTGGCGCAGGCCGGCGTCACGATTTCAAAGGCTCCTGTTTAACCAGCCTCCATCATAAAGCCTGCGGCGAGGTGTAGGATGGATTTTTATTCCCGATACGGATCAATGACTTGCGCGGAATTCGCGGTATTGGGGTAGCGCCGCGCTAGCCCTCAAGCCTTGAGAGATCGGCGACCGTCGCCGTCGCGGCGATGAAGCGCGAAAGCAGCGCGAGGCGATTGGCGCGCAGGGCTTCGTCGTCGGCGTTGACCGTCACCTTGTCGAAGAACGCGTCGATGGGCGCGCGCAAGCTTGCGAGCGCGGTCATGGCGTCGGCGAATTTTTCAGCGGCAACGGCCTTTGCGGCTTTTTCCTCGGCGGGTTTCAGCGCCGCAAACAGCGTTTTTTCTTCCGCCTGCTGAAGACGTTTGCCGTCGACCGCGGATGCTTCGGGCAATTTGCCTTTCTTCGCCTCGGCTTTCAGAATATTCGCCGCGCGTTTGTACCCCGCCGCGAGGTTGGCGCCGTCATCGGTTTTAAGGAAGGCTTCAAGCGCTTCGAGTTTCATGACAATGAGGACGAGATCGTCTTCAAGCGCGCCGTCCGCCTTCATCAGAACGGCGTCAATCGCGTCGTATTTGTGGCCCTTGTCTTTCAGGTAGACTTTCAGGCGGTCGTGGAAGAAGGAGAGGAGGTCTGGTGAATAGCCAGTGTTGATTAACTGAACAGGTCCGCTAGCCTTCACGTCATTGCGCACTCGATGCGAATGCCGTTCCGCGATTTCAACTAACGGCAATCTCGATCCGGTCGATTGCACAATTTCGATCACCCCCAACGCAGCGCGCCGCAGCGCAAACGGATCGCTCGACCCTGTCGGCTTTTTACCGATCGCCCAGAACGCCGTCAGCGTATCGATCCTGTCGGCCAACGCCACTGCAACTGAAACCGGCGCGGTCGGCACATCATCATCGCCGCCCTGCGGCTTGTAGTGATCGCGGATGGCGTCGGCGATCTCGGGTTTTTCGCCTTGCGCCAGCGCATAATACCGCCCCATAAACCCTTGCAGTTCCGGGAATTCGTAGACCATGCCGGTGGTCAGATCGGCTTTCGCGAGCAGCGCGGCTTTTTCCGCGAGCGCCGGATCGGCGCCGACCGCGGCTGCGATTTCCTTCGCCAGCGCCGCGATGCGCCGCGCCTTGTCGCCGATCGAGCCCAGCCCTTCAAAAAACGTCACGCGGTCAAGATGGGCGACGCGGTCTTCGAGCGGCGTCTGCAGATCTTTCTGATACAAATACCACGCGTCCGACAATCGCGCGGTCAGGACGCGCTCATAGCCGGCGCGCATCGATTTTCCGGCGTCAGCGGCTTCGATATTGGCGACGAAAACAAATCGGTTGGCGAGGTGCCCCGATTTCGGATCCTTGACCGAGAAATATTTCTGATGGCCGCGCATCGACGCGGTCAGGACTTCATCGGGAAGCGCCAGAAACTTCCGGTCGAAAGCGCCCATCATGACGACCGGCCATTCGGCAAGGCCGGCGACCTCAGCGAGCAATCCCTTGTCCTCGACCAGTTCAAGCCCTTGCGCTTCGCACAGCGTTTTGGCGTCAGCGGCGATCAGCTCTTCACGGGCGCGGCCGTCGAGCATCACCTTGGCGCTGGTCAGCGACGGCACATATTTGTCGAAATTGCGCGCATGGATCGACGCTGATGAAAAACGCCGGTGACCGTGCGTCACATCGCCGGCTCTGACCCCGTCAATCGCAAAGTCGACAATCTCGTCGTTGAAACAGCACAGCACCGATTTCAGCGGCCGCACCCAGCGCAGATCGCCGTCGCCCCAGCGCATCGATTTCGGCCAGGGAAAATTGCGGACGATATCGGAAACCGCCTCGGCGATCACCGCGGCGGTGTCTCTGCCCTTTTCCAGCGTTTTCGCGACGTAATAGTCGCCCTTCTTATCGCTGGCGATTTCACACTGGTCGAGCGAGGAAAGCCCTGCGGATTTGAGGAATCCCAGGGCCGCCTTTTCGGGCGCGCCGACGCGCGGGCCCTTCTTTTCTTCCATGCGGTCGGGCTGGCGCGCGGGAAGGCCGGTGGCGATCAGCGCCAGCCGCCGCGGGCCGGCAAACGCCTTCACCCCATCGGGCATGAACCCCGCCGCGAGCAGGCGCTCGTTCATCATCCGCTCAAGATCGAGCGCCGCCTTTTTCTGCATGCGGGCGGGGATTTCTTCGGAAAAGAGTTCAAGGAGAAGATCGGGCATCTGGGGACTGGGGATCAGGGACTGGGGATTAGGGATCAGGGCTTCTATCGCCGCCCTGGACTAAAACCTAGTCCCTAATCCCTTCCTTGCGTTTCATCTGCACGGCGTTGATTCGCGCCGCGAGTTTGCCGTCGCCATTCAGGAAATCCGCCTCGACATGGATGAGGCTCTTCGAGGCGTTGACGACCCGCGCCTCAATCGCCGCTTTCGGCTTCATGATCGGGCGGAAAAAATTCGTCTCCAGCCGCGAGGTGCGGAAGCGCTCGTCATTGGCTTCAAGCACCGTCATCGCGGCAAGACCCGCGACGTGATCGGCGACGGAGGCGACATGACCGCCGAACATCACCCCGTCCGGCATCACGAAACGGTCGTCGATCTCCCACAGCATCGACAGGCGCCCCCATTCCCAATGGGTGAGACGAAAGGTCCCGAGTTTTTCCTCGCACCATTTGTTGAAACGCGACTGGCCGGTTTTGTAGCCGTCGAGAATTTCAGTGTGACGCGCGGAGGTTTTCGCCATCACAGCGCCTTGTGCGAGCCGTCGCAGAGCGGCTGGCCTTTGGTGTGTTTGCAGCAGCAGAAAAACACCCGCTTGCTTTCGAGCGCCGTCCATTTCAACGGCGTAAAGTCAGTGCCCTTGTGCGAGCCGTCGCAAAAAGGCTGCGCTTTTGAACGGCCGCAGGCGCACCAGAAATAGGACTTGCCTACCTCGACATCGACAGCGAGCGGCGCCGTTTGGGCAATCGTTGGTTCGGTCATTGGACCCTCCTCCGGGGCTGACACTTCACTTGACCAGCACGCATCGGTCAAGGCCTTCATTCCTGACGACATCCATCCGCTTACGGATGGTTGCGGCCCTGGCGCGGACATAGGGTCCGGGATTGACCGCCCGCCATTTGTTGGGGCTCGGCAGCACGGCGGCGAGAAGGGCGGCTTCCTGCGGCGACAGGTTTCCGGCGCTTTTGCCGAAGCGGCCGCGCGCGGCCGCCTCGGCGCCGAAATAGCCGTTTCCCCATTCAGCGACGTTAAGATACAACTCCATGGTGCGGCGTTTTCCCCAGATCCGTTCGGCGACGAGCGTGAAATAGGCCTCGAAGCCTTTGCGGATCCAGCCGCCGCCCTGCCAGAGAAAGACATTCTTCGCCGTCTGCTGCGTGATCGTCGACCCGCCGCGACGCCTGGCGCCCTTTTTGTTGTCGTCCATCGCATCTTCGATCGCCGCGACATCGATCCCCTTGTGGAGGCAAAAGCGCGAATCCTCCGCCGCGATGACGGCGCGCACGAGATGCGGCGATATTTTCTTCAGGGGCGTCCACGGATGAATGATGACATCGCCGGAAATCTTGCGCTGCAGCATCGTCCATGTCCCAGGCGGCGGCGCGAAACGATAGACGATGGCGCCAATGACGGGCGACAGGACAATGAGAACGAGCGCCATAGCCAAGGCGCGCAGCGACGCCTTCTTCGCGCGTTTCAGCTTCGCCTTCGAAATTTTCCCGCCGAACAGCTTCATCCCGCGCCCCGCCGCAAACTCTCCTATTAGCGCGCCCGCGCCGCCAATTGAACCGAGGAGGCGCAACAATTTCGTTCAATTGTCCTTGCCGCTTTGCCCGGCGCGGCAAACAGTGCTAACGCCGCAACCGTCCATTGATCAGCACAGGAGCAATCCATGAGTGACTCGACTGGCGCAATCCCATCAAACCGAATGGTCAGCTTTGGCGAAGCGCTGCCGCTCTTCTTCAAGAATTATGCGGCCTTTCAGGGCCGTTCCTCGCGCGGCGCCTATTGGTGGGCGGCGCTGGCGGTCGTCCTGATTTCAATCGCCATTGCAATTGTCGATGCGATATTGTTCTCCGGCTTCGTCAGGACTTCGAATGGCAACGGCCCGATCAGCATATTGTTCAGCCTCGTCACGCTGGTCCCGGGCATCGCCATCGGGGTTCGCCGTCTGCACGACATTGGCCGCAGCGGCTGGTGGGTGCTGATCGCTCTCACGGTGATCGGAGTCCTCTTGCTGCTGTATTGGTACGTGCAGCCGGGCCAGCGCCAGGACAACCAGTTCGGGCAGGACGTCGAGGCCGGCCGCTAAACTCAACCGGTGATCTCATCGGCCGATGAGTTCTGGCCCGGCCAGAAATCGCCGCGCCGTTTCGCGCGAAGCCGCATGGCCGCCGCGCGCCGTGACCAGGGGACGTCGCAAGGACGCGCGGCAAGCGTTGCCGCAAAGTCACAAAGCGGTCAGCGGGCTGTGACGGGTCGGCGGGTTGTGACGGGTCGGCGCAGGGTAGTGTCTCAGTTTGAAATTTAGGCCCATTCCCACCGCTTTTGAATCCCGGTCCGACTTCCTATATGCTTAGCGGCAAGCAGGAGGCAGGGATGTCAGAGCGGGAATTAGAGGTGTTCTGCGACGAAGGCACCAAACG
>JBGSVH010000075.1:0-20495 GCA_041753055.1 Parvularculaceae bacterium | reverse complement strand
CGATGGCCGCTTGTCGGCTGCAACCACCGCCAACGGGCGGTCTTTCAGGCCGGCGTCGGGTCCACTGGCGCCGCCCGGAGATGGTTCAAGCGCCGCCAACCTCGCGGCCTTCTTCTCCAGATCGGCAACCTTGGTCTCGAGCGTCGAATTTTCGGCGGCAAGACGCGCCACTTCCGCCTGCAGCTCGCTCGCTTCGGCCCGGGCGACCCGGAGCGCTTCCCCTTGGGATGCGACGATATCCGGATCGGGTTTTCCAGTCAGCGCGGCGCAACCCTGC
Organism: Parvularculaceae bacterium; assembly: GCA_041753055.1. Classification (GTDB taxonomy): domain Bacteria; phylum Pseudomonadota; class Alphaproteobacteria; order Caulobacterales; family Parvularculaceae; genus Amphiplicatus. The sequence continues at coordinate 20,218 of JBGSVH010000075.1, read as the reverse complement.
GCCAGCAGGAACAGCGCTGTGATCGCGCCTCTTTTCCAGTCAAAACGCGGCGCCGCCTTGAAAGCGCCGATTGCTTGTCGCATTAGCCACTCCGACCCCAGTCACCCGCCTAGCAAGGACCTATAGCATGCCTGCAGCCGACGTCGATCCGCAAATAGGCGTTGTTCGTTCGGTTTCAGCGCTTCGGGCCTGGATCAAGGGATGGCGGGAGGCCGGCGACAGCGTGGGGTTCGTCCCAACCATGGGGGCGCTGCATGAAGGGCACCTTTCTCTTATTCGCCGCTCGACCGAGCTGGCGAACAGGACGGTCGCCAGTATTTTCGTCAATCCCTCGCAATTCGCCCCCAATGAAGATTTCGGCGCATACCCGCGCCAGGAGGCGAACGATCTGGCGCTGTTGAGGGCAGCCGGTTGCGACCTCGCCTTTATTCCCGCCCGCGAAGAAATCTATCCGGACGGGTTCCAGACCTCGGTAACGGTCCATTCGGTGTCTCAGGGTCTTTGCGGGGCGTCACGGCCGCATTTCTTCGGCGGCGTCGCTACGGTTGTCTGCAAATTGCTGAACCAGGTCCGCCCGGACTACGCCGTTTTTGGCGAGAAGGATTACCAGCAGCTTCACGTCATTCGCCGCATGGTGAAAGATCTCGACATGACAACCGCGATTGTCGGCGCGCCGATTGTCCGCGAAGCGGACGGCCTCGCAATGTCCTCGCGCAACGCCTATCTCACCGCCGGCGAACGGTCGATCGCCGCAGGGCTGAACAAGGCGCTTGCAGAAATGGCGGCGCACCTTGAGCGCGGCGCTGGCGCCGCCGAGACCATGGAATTTGGCCGGCGGCTTTTGACCGACGCAGGGTTTGGGTCGATCGATTACCTTGAGGTGCGCAGCGACGATTTGCTCGAGCCGATGGGCCCTTCCGCAATTACTAAGCCGTCGCGCATTTTCGCGGCGGTCATCCTCGGCAAGACCCGGCTCATCGACAACTGGCCGGTCAACTTCACTTCGGTTTAAAGGCGCAAGGTCCGTCAGCCGCTGATTTTTCAATCAGCCCAATGGAACCCGCGCGCGCCGCGCCGCCTGAAACGCCGGTCGAGACATAGGCGAGAATCTCGCCGAGGCCGCCGCCAGTGAAATCGCCATGCGCGATTTCGTAAACCATGGTCTCACTGGCCGGATTGATGATTTTCCAGACGCCATCGTCGACTTCGGTCACTTCAGAGGCGGCCGCGCTGACCGATTCGCCAAATCCAAATGCATCGCTCGACGCCATGGATTGCACATCGGATGCCGCCGCGCGGCCGTCGACGAAGTAGGATTCCGCCGCCGGTTTCGCCTTGACGAGCCATTGAAGCGCGCCGCAGGCGCGCTTGAAATATTCCTCGCGCCGCATGTCGCTGTTTGACAGCGCGTACCAGCCTTGCCCGATCCGAAGATCGTACTCGGCGCAGGTGCGAATGGCGGCGGCGGCGTCGGCGTCGGCGACGTCGGGGCCCGACAAATTCACTTCAACAGCTGAGCCGTCGCCGCCCAGCACCGCCCGGTCGCGGAGTGTTTCAAATTGCGCGGAAGTCATGCAACTGCGGGTCATGCCCTCAACCAGTCGCACGTTGCTTGCGATGCAGACCGGTCCGGCAGACTGGATTTCTGCAATTGACGAAGGGGCGGGCGCATCGTGTTGACCCCTGACCACGACGCCCGTGGCCACCGCCGCAGAGAGCGCGCCGATCGCGCCCAGACCCATGAACAATCCCCTCGCCATGTCTTTTCCCTCTCTAAAGAAGCCCCAATTCGGCAAGCTTTGCGCGCAACGCCGGCGGCGCTAACGCCTGCGCCAACGAAAGATCGCGTGGCGCGTCCTCCGCTTTCAGATATCGCCATCCCTGGAACGCCCGCCGCGGCTGAATTTCGGTCGGATTGAGCGCGGGATCAAGGATGATGGCGCAGCGTTCGATGCCATCATCACCGGTGCGCGGCTCAAGATCGATTATTTTCTGGCGCACCAGCACAGCTCCCTTGATGACCCAGTAGATTGATCCGCCAGCCAGGAGTTCGGCGCGCTGGCGCGGAAACATCCGCGTTTCATGGCTGTGCACTGGTCCGCGGCCGGATTGCCGGTTCGCCCGGACGCTGTTTTCAACGCGGTCGCGAAGAACATCGACGCCGTCCGCGCCAGCGCAGAGTTTGATCAGGTGCAATACCATCCCGGAACGGATGATCCTATTCGGTAACGCGAAGCCGCGCGAATTCCTGTGCGCGTTGTCTCTTCAAATCATGACGGGCGACGCGCTTCACCAGGATGTAGAGAATGAAATAGCAAATTGCTGCGCCGATCGCCGCAAGCCACATCGGCAGATTTTCAAAAATCGCAACAAAACGGTCATAGCCAAGACCGATCGATTCAGCAAAGCGCGGGAATTCCTGTCCGATCAGCAAGACGCCGCCGAGACCGGTCATCGCAAACGCGAGAAGCCCGGCGAGAATGGCGCCAATGGTGACGCCCATGTCGGCGTGCTCTTCCGCCTTTGAAATGATCATCTTGCTTGGATCGACGGACAGCGCCTGCGTCGCCGAGAACAGGGCGCGCGAGCGCGCGGCTTTTTCTTCATTCGACAGGGTCAGCGCCTTGCCTGCGGTTTTCCGGTCGAAATCGACAACCGGCGAGGCCTTCAGCTCGCGGTCGGATTTGAATTCAAATTCGCATTCCGGCGCCGGGCGCACATCGGCGGTCGGCACCACGAGCGAGGCGTCCGTCGGCATCAGGAACAATGATTTTTCAGCAGCGCGGCGGCGCACCAGACCGTCAAGCGCGACAAGTTCGCCATTGACGCGCGCCTTTGTCCACATTTCGAACGCGCGCGCGGCGGCGAGCTTGTCGCCCTCGTTCAATTTGCGCAGCACCGTCGAGCGCTTCCAGTTTTCTTCACCGATATTGAAGATCAGCGAGACAACCGCATCGTGCTCATTCTGGTTGAGAGGCGCGCGAACCGTGTCGCCGATGATTTTTTCGATGGGCTGAACATCCTGGCGCAACAGCCGTTCGGCGTCGCCTTCGGTGACGCTCATACCATGGCGCGCCGTCGACGTATGGCCATAACCGACAGTCCACTCCTCGCCTGGCGAGTAGTGAGCCGACATTCTCAGGCCTTCATAGCCCTTGATCAGATTGAGACCGGTCGCTCCCGTCTTCATGCTGACCCGCCAACCCCTCTTCACGCGACTTGGGCAAACGACCAGAGCCGCCGCCCCGGCCCTCCCCATCGGGCCGCATTAACCATTGTTAGCATGAGCCCGGCCGTCTTGGTAGGCGCACCGGGCATCAGCCACGCCATCCACAAAAGCATAGTGACGGATTCGCCGCAATCCGCCTAACCGCTTGATCTGCGGTGGGATGAGCGGACGCTATCGGGACTCTGACCCGGAAAATGGATCATTTTCGTCAGAATACTCCCTTGGCGGGTATCTTGGCACAAACCTTGGAAGCCTAGCCGCGGGGGAGTCGGCGCCCGGTCCGATTTCCCATTTTGGCATTCGCTGGGGCAGTTTCCGGACCGCCCAATTCATCCAACCGGGCGCTTAGGTGTGGTGGCTCCCATGATGGGCAATGGTTTTGCCAACATAATCGCAGCGGCAATTCTCGCAGCAGCGATTGTATGGACTGGCGGGTTTGGCGGGAAAAAAGACATCGACGAGAAAGAACTCGCCGAACTTTACGCCAGAGCCGTCGGCGACATCCGCAATGACATTGTCATTAATTGCGGTTGCTGTGGCGACGAAAATCCGCGAAAGGCCGCCGCGCCTTTTTAGGATCCCGTCCCGTCCCGAAAAGGCTAGCCGGATATGAACCGGCGCCGAGAGGACCAGGACGGGTTCCGCAAGGCCAGCCGCCAGCGCCGGTAATCCCGCCGGTCACGACGCCGCCCGCGGCGGTTTACCCGCCGCCGCCGACGGAATGGACGCCGCCCTACATTCCGCCCTATGAAATTCCCGGCATCGTTGTTCCGCCTGTGGTGACGCCGCCGCCCTGCAATCCCAAAACGGACAAGGAATGTCCGCCGCCGCCACCGCCGCCGGACGACGTGCCGGAGCCGGCAACGTGGCTCATGCTGTTCGTCGGCCTGATTGGCGTATGGGTGACATTCGACCGCGCGCCAAAAGCACGGATCGACCGACACGGCTGAGATCTTACGAAACAGGGCGCGCATTCGCTGGCGCGCCTTGTTGCGTCCGCCTTAAAGCAGAACCAGCGCCGCAAGGCCAAGAAACACGAAAAACCCGACGATGTCCGTCACCGTCGTCACAAAGACGGCCGACGACACTGCCGGGTCGGCGCCGACGCGCTGCAAGCCTAGCGGCACCAAAATCCCGGCAAGGCCCGCCGCGACAAGGTTGACGATCATCGCCGCGCCAATGACGAGGCCGAGGCGAAGCGACTCGTTTTCACCGCCGCCCATGGAGAGATGCCAAAGCCCGGCAAGCACGCCCAAAATGACGGCGAACAACATCCCATTGAGGCCGCCGACAATGGTTTCACGCCAGATAATGCGCGCCGAGTTCGACGCTGTCAGATCCCGCATCGCAAGGCTTCTGACCGCAATCGTCAGGGTTTGCGTTCCGGCATTGCCGCCCATTGACGCGACGATCGGCATCAGCACCGCGAGCGCCACGACTTTTTCAATCGCAGCGCCAAACAATGAAATCACCAGCGAGGCGAGAATCGCTGTCCCCAAATTTACCGCCAGCCAGGAAAATCTCGAGCGCACGGTCTCTATTACTGAATCGGTAAGGCCCGCATCCGATTCAACGCCGCCGAGAGCCAGCATGTCTTCCTGTGATTCCGCGTGAACGATTTCGACGACATCGTCGACGGTGATCATGCCGACCAGGCGTTCGGACGCGTCAACAACCGGCGCGGAAATCAGATTGTATTGCTCGAACTTATAGGCGACATCTTCCTGGTCCATGTTGACCGGGATGGTCCAGATGTCATCGTTCATGATCGTATCGATCTGAACATTGCGCTGCGTTTTCAGCAATGTTGAAAGGGGGACCGATCCGATTGGCTTGAAAGCCGGATCGACGACAAAGACTTCATAAAAACGGTCCGGCAATTCTTCCTTGCCGCGAAGGCGGTCGATGATTTGGCCAACGGTCCAGAAAGACGGCGCAGCGAAAACCTCGCGCTGCATCAATCGGCCGGCGGACTCCTCTTCAAAATCAAACGCCTGATTGAGCGCGAGGCGATCCAGCGCCGAGGTCTTTGAGAGAATGTCAGCGCGCGTTGCTTCATCGAGCTCCTCGAGGATGAAGGCCGCGTCATCGGTATCAAGTTCGCTGACCGCCTCCGCGACCGCTTCCGGGCGCATGGCGGAAATGACTTCTTCAGTGAGATTTGCGTCGAGTTCGGGAAGGACATCAGCCGGCAGGCTGCCGCCCAGTAGCTCGATCAACGTAAGGCGGTCATCTTCATGCAGCAGCGCAATAACGTCTGCGAGGTCCGCGGGGTGAAGCTCATCGAAGAGTTCCTGGATACGGCTGACATCGCGCGCTTCAATCGCTTCTTCGACCGGGTCGACAAAGCGTTCGGCGAGGGTCAATTCGTCATGAAGCGCGGACGCTTCCGACGCCGGCGTAGCCGGCCCGGTCGGGCGGTCGTCGAGGGTGACAGGATCGGGCATAGTTCCCCTTCCCGACGATTCATCGGCGCGCGATTGCGTTCAGGCCGACGCGTAAGCGAGCCCGGAAGTTTGTTCAAGAGAAAGCGGAGCTTAATCTCGAAAATTAATTACGCCGCTCAAGATCAGCGCAATCGTCGGAACCCAGATCGCCAAGGCCGTCAACGTGGTCCACAACGCCTTTTTTTTGAGATTGGGATTGGAGGGCGCGCCCGGGTCGGCGCCGTCAACGCCATCGCCCTCTCCCTCCCATCGGCCCTTCACGCCAACCGGCAGCATCGCAAAGAAAACGCACCACCAGATCAAAACGTAAATGACAAAGGCGCCAACGGGATTCATCAGGTCAGACCCTTTGCACAATAATAGCGACGCCGGGACGTTTGCCCCAGATCGCGGTCATTTCGTTGCGGACCGCCCGCGTCGCAGCCAGTTCAACAGCGCCGTCGTCCTGACGCTTTACTTTCGCCAGCGACAGGAAAGCCGCCTCGGTGCGCTCAGCGATAACATCGCCGATATCGTCAATACCGGGCGCTTCCCTCGGCGCGCCGATGATGGAGACCGCAGGCGGCGCCGCAAGGCCGCCATGTTCGTCGATCGCCATGGCGACAGTGACCAGCCCCGAATGGGAAAGCTTTCGGCGCTCACGCATCGGCCCAGCGCCGTCAGGCGTCATGATGTTTCCATCCAGCAGCCATCGCCCTGCCGGGACTTCGTCAATGACGGCCGGACGTCCCGGCGCGAGGCGGATCAAATCGCCATTGCGCGGCGATATTGCATCCTCAACGCCGAGCGTCATGGCAAAATCGGCGTGGGTTTCGAGGTGCCGGGCCTCGCCATGCACCGGGATCGAATATTTCGGACGCACCCATTCATACATCATTTTCAGTTCGTCGCGGTTCGGATGGCCGGAGACGTGGGTGAATTCGTCCTTTTCGGTGATGATCTTGACGCCCAACTCCACGAGATCGTTGATCAGGGTGAAGATCTCGCGTTCGTTGCCTGGAATGATCTTCGACGAAAAGATCACGGTGTCGCCCTCAGCAAGCGTTAGGTCGCGGTGGTCGTCGCGCGCAATCCGGGCGAGCGCGGCGCGCGGTTCGCCCTGGCTGCCGGTGCAAAGGTAGAGCACATGCTCGCGCGGCAGAAATCCCGCCGCTTGCGGCTCAACGAATTTGACGCCGTCGGGGAGAATACCGACATCGCGCGCCGCGCCGATGAGACGCAGCATTGACCGCCCGAGAAGGCATACGGACCGGTCCGCCGCCTTCGCCGCCTCGCAGATCGACACAAGGCGCGACACGTTTGAGGCAAAGGTCGTCACCGCGACGCGGCCTTTTTGCCGGGCGATGATCCGCGTCAGGCTTTCCTTGACGCGCATTTCCGAACCCGACTCGCCGGACGACAGGACGTTGGTTGAATCGCAGACCATGGCGAGGACGCCCTCGTCGCCAATCGCGCGCAAGGTTGATGAATCGGTGACTGGACCCAGCGTCGGCTCCGGATCGATTTTCCAGTCGCCAGTATGAAGGACGACGCCAAGCGGCGTCCGGATGATTACGCCATTGGGCTCCGGGATCGAATGCGTCAGCGTCACGAATTCGATATCGAAAGGCCCGATCGTCAATCGCGCGCCAAGGTCGATGACGCGCATATCGATCTTGGCGCCGCGTTCTTCAAGCTTGCTTTCAACGAGCTTTGCGGTGAAGGCCGTCGCATAGACCGGGCACTCGAAATCCGGCGCAAGCAGACCGACCGCGCCGATATGGTCTTCGTGACCATGGGTCAAAATCAGGGCGAGAAGATTTTCTTTTTCCTCAAGAATGAAAGTCGGGTCGGCGCAGATGATCTCAACGCCCGGCGTCGACAGATCGCCGAACATCACGCCGCAATCGATCATGATCCATTTGCGCGCATGCGACGGCCCGAACCCGTAGAGGTTCATGTTCATGCCGATTTCGCCGGAACCGCCGAGCGGCAGGAAGACGAGTTCGTCTTTTGCCATCAAGGTTTCGCCTCTGTGCGTTTATGGATCTCAAAGAGGCCGCGAATGGTGAGATCGGCGTCGAAAATATCGATGGCGTCGGTCGCCCCCTGGAACAACGCCGCAATGCCGCCGGTCGCAACGACCTTCAAGGGCTCGGGGTATTCATCCTTGATGCGGCGGATCAATCCTTCGATGAGGCTGATATAGCCCCAGAAAACGCCCGACTGCATGGCGCCGACGGTGTCCTTGCCGATGACGCTGGCCGGCCGTTCGATCGCAACGCGCGGCAATTGCGCCGCCGCGTCGTGCAGCGCCTGCATGGAAAGGTTGATGCCTGGCGCAATAATGCCGCCCTCAAACCCGCCATCCTTGCCGACCATGTCGAAATTCGTTGCGGTGCCGCTGTCAACAACAACGAGCGGGCCGCCATAGGCGACAAAGGCGCCAACCGCGTTGACGAGGCGGTCAGCCCCTGCCTCTGACGGCTTCGGTATTCTCACGTCAACGCCCGGAATCGATGCGGCTGTCACTACGAAGGGTTCGCAATTGAAATAGCGCCGAGAGAGATTGCGGAAATGAAACAGCGACTGCGGCACCACATTCGAAATAATACAGTCGGTGATGTCTTCGAGCTTGTAGCCGCTCATCGCCATGATCTGAACGAGCCAGACGGCGTATTCATCGGCCGTACGGGTTGATGAAGTCGACGTCCGCCATTGCGCCAGCGGTTTTTCGTGGTCGTAGAGCGCAATCACCGAATTGGTGTTGCCGACGTCAATGGCGATCAGCATGGCGCCCTCTCTGGCAGAAATCCTGCGGAACTTGTCATCGCGCCCTTTCCGGCGGCAGCACGGCGCCAGCCGCAATGCTGCGGCGAACGCCGTTGCAGTCTAGTATGAGTGCGCCATCAAGATCGAGGTCCTGAAAGACGCCTTCGACGATTTCACCGGGCAATTGGACGCGGACGCGCTTGCCAATCTTGTCGGCCCGGGACAGCCATTCGGCGCGAACCGGCGCAAAACCATCGCTTTCCAAGCGTTGGCGCCACGCGGTGAAAACCTCATCGAGCGTTGCGAGGAAGTCGCGCGGCCGGGGCGGCGCGGCTGGCGCCGTCAGGTCGATCAGGCGCGCGGTTGGATAGGCGAGCCCCGATGGCGACGACACGATGTTGACGCCGACGCCAAGGGCGATCAGCGGCGGCGATGCGACAAGTTCCAGCAGCACGCCTGCGATCTTGGCGCCGGAGGCAAGCACATCATTGGGCCATTTGATCGACAATTGCACCTTTGGAGCAAACCGCAAAATCGCATCGGCGACCGCCAGCGCGGCGACAAATGAAAGTTGCGGCACTAGCTCTGCCTTGACCGTCGGACGAAACAGCAGCGTTGCGGCAAGATCGCCATCGCTCTGGCGCCAGGCTGAACCACGGCGACCATAACCGGCGGTCTGGCGGTGCGCGAGGAACCAAACCGGGCCGGCCTCACCCATTGCGGCGCGGCGTTTCGCTTCAAGGCTGGTTGAATCGATTGTGTCAAAAATTTCGACCCGTGCGCCGGAAGCAAGCAAGACGCCCATCCGCTAAAACAACGAAGCGGCCGCAAATTGCGCCGCCTTGAGCAGCGGACCCATAAAAATAAGCAGGACTGGAAAGACCAGCGCCGCCGAGCCGAAGGCAGTGAGGCCAAGCCGCGATCCGATTTCACGCTCAAAGGCTGGCGCCGGATCGTTGAACCACATGATCCAGATAATCCGCAGATAATAATAGGCCGAAATGACGCTCATGATGGCGCCGACAATCGCAAGCCAGACGAGATCGGCTTCAACTGCAGCCTGAAACACGAAAAGTTTTCCGAAAAATCCCGCAGTCGGCGGCACGCCGGCGAGCGAAAAGAACAGGACCGTCAGGATCAGCGCGAGACCCGGATTGGTCTTCGTCAGACCGGCTAGATCGTCGATCGCCTCCGTCATGCCGCCGCACCGCCGCATCAGCAGGATGCAGGCAAATGCGCCAATAGTCATGACAATATAGATCGCCATATAGACGAGCACCGAGCCAACGCCTTCGGCAGTGCCGGACGCAAGGCCGATCAGGGCGAACCCCATATGGCCGATCGATGAATAGGCCATCAGCCGCTTGATGTTCGACTGGACGATTGCGGAGAAGGCGCCGACCGCCATCGAGGCGACGGCAAGGATGGCGATGATCGGACGCCATTGATCGATGATATCCGGGAATGACGTCACCAGCGCGCGCGAGAACAGCACCATTGCGGCGAGCTTCGGCGCAGCGGCGAAAAACGCGGTTACGGGGGTTGGCGCGCCCTCATAAACGTCTGGCGTCCACATATGGAACGGCGCTGCGGAAACCTTGAACGCCAGTCCTGAAATCAGGAAGACGAGGCCGATCACGAGGCCTACATTGTCGCGCGCATTCGAGGCGGCGCTGGCGATCGCGTCAAATTGCGTCGCGCCGGTGAACCCGTAAATCAGCGATGCGCCGTAAAGCAGCAGGCAGGACGACAACGCGCCCAGCACGAAATATTTGAGGCCCGCTTCAGTTGAACGGCGGCTATCGCGATTGAAGGCCGCAAGGATATAGAGCGCAAGACTTTGCGTCTCGACGGCCATGTAAAGGGAAATGAGATCGTTCGCCGACACCATCATCGACATGCCGAGCGCCGCCAAGACGATCAGCACCGGATACTCGAACCTTCCGAGCTGCTCGCCAGCAAGATATTTGTCTGACATCAAAATGGCGAGCGCCGCCGCCGCAAGGATCAGGATTTTTGCGAAGGAGGAATAAGCGTCGATCCGGAAGGCGCCGTTGAAAAGCTCATGCGCCGGCCCGCCGCTGAGCGCGACAACAACCATCAACGCGGCAATAAGGAGCGCAATTGAAGCCGTTGAAATGAGCCGCGAGGATTTGTCGCCAAGAAAGACTCCGGCGATCAGCAACGCCATCGCGCCGGCGGCTAGCATCAATTCAGGGACGACCCAGAACAGCGTTTCGGTGAAGGACATTAGCGCGCTCCCACCGCAGCGAGCGCCGCGTCGTAATTCGTCGTCAAGATCTCAACCGAGGGCGCAAAGACCGATAGCGCCGGATGCGGATAAACGCCGAGGAAAAGCGCGAAGACAAGCAAGGCGACCAGCATGGCGATCTCGCGCTTGTCGACATCGACAATCGCCATCAGGCCAGATTTCGTCAGATCGCCATACATGACCTGCCGGTACAATCGCAGCGCATAGGCGGCGGACAGGATGACGCCGAAGGCGGCGAAAAACGCAATCCATGAATTGACCTTGAAGGCGCCGGCCATGGTGAGGAATTCGCCGACAAAGCCGGAAATCCCCGGCAGGCCGACATTGCCCATGGTGAAGAAAAGAAACAGGAACGCGTAAAACGGCATCCGGTGGACGAGCCCGCCATAGGCCGCAATCTCGCGCGTGTGGGCCCTGTCATACAAAACGCCGACGCAAAGGAAGAGCGCGCCGGAGATGAAGCCGTGGCTCAGCATCTGGAAGAGGCCGCCTTCGATACCTTGCGTCGTTCCGGTGAAAATCCCCATCGTCACAAAGCCCATATGGGCGACGGACGAATAGGCGATCAGTTTTTTCATGTCTTCTTGCGCCAGCGCGACCAGCGACGTGTAGACAATCGCCACGATCGACAGCGCATAAACGAACGGCGCAAAATCGGCGCTCGCGATCGGGAACATCGGCAGCGAGAATCTCAAAAATCCATAGCCGCCCATTTTCAGCAATATCGCAGCGAGGATGACCGACCCTGCGGTCGGCGCCTGGACGTGCGCGTCGGGGAGCCAGGTGTGCACCGGCCACATCGGCATCTTGACCGCGAAAGACGCAAAGAAGGCGAGCCACAGCCATTTTTGCGCGCCGGCCGGAAAGGTCGTTTGTTGCAGTGCGTGAATATCGGTCGTTCCGGCAAACCGCCACATCCACAAAATTGCGACCAGCATCAGCACCGATCCAAGCAGCGTATAAAGGAAAAATTTGACCGCTGCATAAACGCGGCTTGGCATGACGAAACCGCCAAATGTCTTTTCACCTTTCGATCCCCATACGCCGATGATCAGGAACATCGGAATGAGGCTCGCCTCGAAGAACAGGTAAAACACCACGAGATCGAGCGCGCAGAAGACGCCGAGGATCAGCGTTTCCATGATCAGGAATGCGATCATGTATTCCGGGACGCGTTTTTCGATCGCCCTCGACGCCGCGATGCAGATCGGCATGATGAACGTCGTCAGTAGAACAAAAAGGATCGAGATCCCGTCAACGCCCATCTTGTAGGAAACGCCGCCGCCGAGCCAGGCCGCATGTTCAACCAGCTGATAACCGCCAAGCGTCGGGTCATAATAGGCGACAAAAATAAACACCGAGACCGCAAGCGCCCCGAAGGTGAACAGGAACGCAACGTCCCTTGAGACTTTGTCGATCTGCTTTTGCTCGACGGCGCCGATTTCGCCGTCGGCGCCGCGCTTTGCCATCATCTGGCGCAACGCGATGCCAAAGGCCCCGATCAGGGGCAGGAAAGTCAGCAGCGACAACCATGGCTGGCCAGCAAGGCTTTCAGCGACGAGCTCGTTCATTGCCCGCCTCCGAGCCGGAAGACGATGAAGGTGACGAGCGCTGCAATGCCGATCAGCATGATGAAGGCGTAGTGATACATGTAGCCGGACTGAACCTTGACGATGCGCCGCGCGCCGGCGGCGACCGCACTCGCGATACCGTCAGGGCCGACGCCGTCAATCGTCTTGCCGTCGCCGTCGAGCCACAAGAACCGCCCGAGCGCGAGCGCCGATTTCACAAACAGGAAGTCATAAATCTCGTCGAAATACCATTTGTTCTTGAGGAACCCGTAGATCATGCCGCCGGGGCGCAAGAGGCCGAGCCTTAACGGATCGCCGCGCAAATACTGCCACGCCGCCGCCAGCGTCCCCGAAAGCATCGCGAAGAACGGCGCCCAGATCACCCATGAAGGGAAGTGGTGCTCGCCATGACCGTCTTCGCTCACCGCTGCTTCATGGGCGGAACCTTCATGCGCGGCGGGCGCTGCGTGCTCGGCTGACGCTGCTTCATGCGATGGCGCGTGTGCGGCGGCGGACGCGGAATAAAGTGCGCCATTCCAGAATTTGTCGGCGTTCGGTCCGACGAAATTTCCGAAAAACGCCATGCCGGCGAACAGCGCGCCGACCGCCAGAACGACGAGCGGCGCATGCATGGTGGTCGGCACGTCATGCGGATGTTTCCGCACCGATTCCGGAAGGCGGGTCGGTCCATAGAAGGTGAGAAAAATGAGACGCCAGGAATAGAACGCCGTCATCACCGCCGCGAGAATGCCAAGGACAAACGCATAATACCCGAACGCCTTGCCGGCCTCGCCCGCCGCATAGGCGCTTTCAAGGATCATGTCCTTGGAAACAAAGCCCGCCGTGCCAAGGGGCGTGTCGCCGATCTTGACGCCCGGAATGCCGACGCCAGTAATCGCAATGGTGCCGATCAGCATCATGATGTGCGTGAGCGGAAGCAAGGTCCTGACCCCGCCCATCTTCTTGATGTCCTGCTCGTGATGCATGCCGTGAATGACCGCGCCCGACCCGAGGAACAACAGCGCCTTGAAGAAGGCGTGAGTAAAGAGGTGGAACATCGCCGCGCCATAAGCGCCAACGCCCGCCGCAAAGAACATGTAGCCAAGCTGCGAGCAGGTCGAATAGGCGACGATCTTCTTGATGTCATCTTGAAGCAGGCCAACCGTCGCGGCGAAAAACGCCGTCGTTGCGCCGACCAGCGTAATCATTGCCGCCGCATTCGGCGCATATTCGTAGAAGATCGAACAGCGGCAGACGAGGAAAACGCCAGCTGTCACCATGGTCGCGGCGTGGATGAGCGCCGACACCGGCGTCGGACCCTCCATTGCGTCGGGAAGCCAAGTGTGCAGTAGGAACTGCGCCGACTTGCCCATCGCGCCGATGAAGAGGAGAACGCCGATCACCGTCAGCGCATGAAAATCCCAGTCGAGGAAATGGATGGTGAGCTCGCGGATCGGAGCGCCAACGCTTTGGCCCCAGGGGACGACAACAGCATTCGACGCGACCATGCCGAAGACGTCGTCAAACCGCACCGAACCGAAAACATAATAAACGCAGAAAATGCCGAGAGCGAACCCGAAATCGCCGACGCGGTTGACGACGAACGCCTTGATTGCGGCGTCGTTTGCCGACTTCTTCTTGAACCAGAACCCGATCAGCAAATAGGAGGCGAGACCAACCCCCTCCCAGCCGAAGAAGAGCTGCATGAAATTGTCCGCCGTGACGAGACACAGCATGGCGAAGGTAAAGAGCGACAGATAGGCGAAAAAGCGCGGGCGCCCCTCGTCTTCATGCATGTAGCCGATCGAATAGGCGTGAACGAGGAACGACACCGTATTGACGACGACCAGCATCACCGCCGACAGCGTATCGAGCCTGACCGCCCAGTCGGCGAAGAAATTACCCGACTGGAACCAGGTGAAAAGCGAAATCGTCCGAGCATGTCCGCCGATCCCGACATCGAAGAACAATAGCCACGCCTGAACGCAGGCGACGCCAACCAGCGCCGTCGTTGCAATTTCCGCCGCGCGCGGGCCGCCCATGCGCGCAATCGGCATTGCGAGGAGCGCGCCAAAGAGCGGCAGCAATACGACAAACGGCTCCATCAGCGCGTCCCTAATTCTTCATCAGATTGGCGTCATCGACAGCGATATCACCGCGATTGCGGAAAAAGGCGACCAGAATGGCGAGGCCGACAGCGGCTTCCGCCGCAGCGACCGTCAGCACCATGAAGGCGAAGACCTGTCCGGTCAGATCGCCGAGAAACTGTGAAAACGCGACGAGGTTGACATTAACCGCCAGCAGCATGAGCTCGATCGACATCAGGATAATGATGACGTTCTTGCGGTTGACGAAAATCCCCGCCATGCCGATTGCAAAGAGAATAGCGGCGACGCTCAAATAATGTCCAAGCCCGATCGCGGCCATTGTCAGATCCCCTGCCCTGTTGGAACTTTTTTCAGCTCAACGCTGGCTTCGCGTTTCCGCCCGACCTGCTCGACCGGATCCTGCTTCTTGACCCCTTCGCGCGTTCTGAAAGTCAGAACAATCGCACCGATCATGGCGACCAGCAGGATCATGCCGGCGATTTGAAAATAGTGGACGTAGTCGGTGTAAAGGATGAGCCCCAAGGCTTCGATATTGGTTGGCGCATCGGGACCGGCGAGCGGCGATCCTTGCGTTGCGACCGGATGCGCAGCTGCGAAAGCCTCGTCCGATGGCATTTTCCACGCCGCGAACGCAAGAATAAGCTCGACCACCACAAGCCCCGCAATCGCCACGCCAAAGGGCAGATATTGCAGAAAGCCCTGCTTCAGTTCGACGAAGTCGACATCAAGCATCATCACCACGAAGAGAAACAGCACCGCGACCGCGCCGACATAAACAACGACCAGCACCATCGCGAGATATTCAGCGCCCATCAGCACAAAGAGGCCCGCCGCCGAAATGAAGGCAAGGATCAGGAACAGGACTGAATGGACCGGGTTGCGCGAGGCGATCACCATCAGGCCCGACGCCACCGCTGACAGCGCGAAAACCCAGAATGCGAAGGCGACGATGGTCATGGCGTTAAAATGGGCTTTTTCTCTGGGCGGGGCCCGCCGGGTCCTGACATGGCGCCAGGGCGGCGGGTTGAACGGAAGCGTCGCCGGAAACAAGGGTTTGCCGCCGGAAGCGCCGGTTGAAGTGCGGCGGGTTTTAGACCGCGCCGTCAGGCTTTGCAAAGGGAGATGCCGCGGCGAAATTGAGCCCGGCTGACAGGTTTTCCACAAGAAATGGGCGGTGTCGAACCGGCTTTGGGTCTAGAACGCGACTTGATGGCAAGGAGAGGCCCCAATGAGCGAACGCAGCTACTATCTCGGCACCCATGATGTTGAAGCCTGGCGCCTTGGCGTGCAGCACCGGGTCTGGCGGCCGCGGGTCCTTGATGTGTGGCGGCGCGCCGGGATTACCGACGGCTCCGTCGTTATCGACGCCGGGTCCGGGCCCGGCCATGCGACGCTCGATCTGGCCGAGATTGTCGGCCCCACCGGCCGGGTCCACGCGCTCGACCGTTCGGACAATTTCAGGAGCGCCATCGAAGCCTCGGCCAGGGCGCGGCTGCTTCAGAACATTACGCTGCACAGCGTCGATCTCGTCCTTGACGACATTCCCGTCCACAATGTCGATGCGGTCTTCATCCGCTGGGTGTTCATTTTTATCGAAGACCCGGTCGCCGTGCTGAAGAAACTCGCGGGCGCCTTGAAGCCCGGCGGCAAGTTCATCTGCCATGATTATTTCGACTGGGGGACGATGGCGTGGACGCCGCGCCAGCCGGTTCTCGAAGATTTTGTCGAGACCGCCATTCGCGACTGGAACGAGAGCGCCGGCGAAATCAATGTCGCGCGAACCTTGATCCCGGCTTTGCCCGAGGCGGGGCTGAAGCTCGTTGAGGCAAACCCCGTTATCTTCTCGGCGACACCGAAGGATTTCGTCTGGCAGTGGCCTAAAACATTCATACCGCCGCATGCGCGCCGCCTCGCCGAGCGCGGCGGCGTCACTGCTCAATGGGCGGACGAAGTCGCCAGCGCATGGGATGCAGCGGAAGCCGATCCGCGCACGGTCATGACGACGCCGCTGCTGATGGAGATCGTGGCGGAGCGGATTTAGCTGACTTTGGCGATAAGGTGACCCGTTTCGCCGCTCGATTCCAATTTCCGGACAGCACTGCTAACGCCTTCAAGCTTTTCCGGAATCTCGTCGGAAAAGAAGTTCCCTTCCACATAGTCGTAGAGCTCGCTCATTTTTTCAGCAGTCAGCTTCGCGGCTAATTGTTGAGCTTCTGCAGCGGCTCTCATTTGTTCAATTTGTCCGGTAATGAAACGCATTTTTGTAAAAACTTCGCGCTCTTCGTTTCCGAATTTTCCGCGGACTTCATAAAGCGTGTCGATCACAGGCTTTCTTCTGATGTCCAGCAAGAAATATCGCGCAAACCAGCCGACAATAAATCCCACCGCCAGCACCACTGCAAACAGCGCCCACTGATCGGCGATTTCATCAATTATTGGCATGTTAATCCCCCTTCTCCCCGCGCCGAAAATGACACGGTTTCGGGGGGGGGGGGCAACCAGGTGCAGTCTTCTGGTAAAATGCATCCAATTTGAGGTTTTTCGCTGTCTCTCGGCATCGGCAGGTGTAGAGAAAAGGCGATCGCAGGCATTGATTCTGGCATCATTTGATGCTAGTTTCAATGCTTTGGAGATGTTATGCGCACTACGATCGCTCTCGACGACCAACTTGTCGACGCTGCCCAGAAGTTGACCGGTCTCAAAGAACGGTCAAGCCTAATTCGGGAGGCGCTTAAGGCGCTCATTGAGCGGGAGAGCGCACGCCGGCTCGCGCGGCTTGGCGGCTCCGAGCCAAAGTTGGTCGCCGCGCCAAGGCGCCAGTTGCCGGGCGCCCCCACCCAGCAATGATTGTCGACACATCGGTTTTCGTCGATTTCCTGCGAAGCGGCGATGCGGCGGTTTCGCACGTGCTGGACGCAGGGCGAGTGCTGTCGCATCCCTTCGTCATCGGAGAAATCGCGCTCGGGCACCTCAAGAACCGCGAAGAGGTTCTTGGTCTTCTGGTCGCCCTGCCCAAGGCCGTCGTTGCAACCAATGACGAGGCAATGACGTTTATCCAGCGATTCAGCCTTTTTGGCCGAGGCATCGGTTATGTCGATGCGCATTTACTGGCGTCAGCCCGACTTTCCGGCAGCGTCCTGTGGACACGCGATAAGAAACTTCTCCTCGTGGCGCGGGAACTAGCGTTGGCGGCAGACCAATCCTGAAGCCTCACCGATACGGCGCGTCGAGTTCCAGATTTTTCGCGATCTCGCGTTCCCAGCGGTCGCCATTGGCGAGGAGTTTCGCCTTGTCGTAAAAAAGCTCTTCGCGGGTTTCGGTGGCGAATTCGAAATTCGGTCCTTCGACGATGGCGTCAACCGGGCATGCTTCCTGACAAAAGCCGCAATAGATGCATTTCGTCATGTCGATATCGTAGCGCGTCGTCCGCCGCGAGCCGTCATCGCGGGGCTCGGCCTCGATGGTGATCGCCTGCGCCGGGCAGATCGCCTCGCAAAGCTTGCAGGCGATGCAGCGTTCCTCGCCATTGGCGTAGCGGCGCAGCGCATGCTCGCCGCGAAAGCGCGGCGACAAAGGCCCCTTTTCGAAGGGGTAATTGATCGTCGCTTTCGGCCGGAAATAATATTTCATCGCAAGGAAGAATGCGCCGACGAAATCAGCGAGCATGAAGCCTTTGAGCGCCTGTCCAACTCTCGACATTTACGATCTCCAGCTCTGGAAATAGGCGGCGAAATCCGGGAATGCCAGAAGCACGCCCGATACCAGCACCACCCAGAAAAGCGACAGCGGCAGGAAAATCTTCCAGCCGATCCGCATCAGCTGGTCATAGCGATAGCGCGGCACGATCGCCTTCACCATCGCGAACATGAAGAAGAAAAAGAACGTCTTCAGCATGAACCAGAAGATTGGTATCTGCTCGAGAAACGGAACCCAGCCGGACGGCAACGGCGAATGCCAGCCGCCGAAAAACAGCAAGGTCAGCATTGCGCACATCAAGACAATGTTGGCGAGCTCGCCGATCATGAACATCAGGAAGAGGGTCGAGGAATATTCGACCTGATAGCCGGCGACGAGTTCCGATTCAGCTTCCGGCAAATCGAATGGCGGCCGGTTGGTCTCGGCGAGCGCCGAAATGAAGAAGACGACGAACATCGGAAACAGCGGAATGAAATTCCAGTTCCAGAAGCCGCCGCCTGCCCGCGCCTGCGAATTGACGATGTCGGAGAGGTTGAGCGAGCCGACCAGCAACAGGACGGTGATGATGACGAACCCGATTGAGACTTCGTAGGAGACCATCTGCGCTGCTGACCGCAGCGAGCCGAGAAACGGGTATTTCGAATTCGACGCCCAGCCGCCGATGATGATGCCGTAAACGCCGAGCGAGGAGATCGCGAAGAGATAGAGAATGCCGACATTGATGTCGGCGCCGACCATGCCGGGCCCGACCGGGATGACCGCCCAGCCGACCAGCGCCAGGACAAAGGTGATGATCGGCGCCAGCAGGAACAGCGCCTTGTTCGCCCCTGCCGGGATAACGATTTCCTTGAAGACGAATTTGAAGAGGTCGGCGAAGGACTGCAGCACGCCGAACGGCCCGACGACGTTCGGGCCTTTGCGCATCTGCACCGCCGCCCAGACCTTGCGGTCGAAATACATCAGGAACGCCTGCGCCAGCAGCAGCGCCACGATGAGGGCGAGCGCCTGCAAGGTCGTGGGGATAAGCCACCAGAGCCAGCCCTGATCGGTCGGCCGCGAGGTCAAGAATGTCCAGATCTGTTCCATGGAGGGGCGTCATAATGCGGTTGCGGGCGGGAGGGAAGGCATGGGAGGCTCTCGCTCATGCCAATCCGCCTGAAACGCGTCTATGAGCCGCCGGCAAAGGCCGACGGGGTCCGCGTCCTGGTCGAACGGCTGTGGCCGCGCGGGCTGACAAAGGCCGCCGCCAAGATCGATCACTGGACGAAGGACATCGCCCCCTCGCCCGCTTTGCGGCAATGGTTCGCCCACGATCCGGAAAAATGGACCGGGTTCCGGCGGCGGTACCGCGCCGAGCTCGCCGCCAACAAGGAAGGGGTCGCCGCGCTGCGCGCGCTCTGCGCCAAAGGAACGGTCACCTTTGTCTTCGCCGCCAAGGATGAGGCCCAAAACAGCGCCGCGCTTCTCAAAGCCTTCCTGGAACGCGGCTGACACGCGCAAGGCGATCTTTATCCGTACAAAGCGGATTATCTCCGGGCCTTGCCCGTTCACGATTCCTTGTTTCATCGGAACTGCAGGCGATTTGTCCGCACTTTCCGCAATTCTCACTTTCCCCAACGCCACGAATTTTTCGCGTACATGATGCAAGGACGCGCCAGCGCCAAAGCGAGGACCGCGCCGCGCGATAAATCTGATCACTTGTCAAAGAGCCGACAGAATGCAGCGATAGGCCGCACACCATCCATACGCTGAAGAGATGGCGCCTCGCCGCAGCCTTTCAAGCGGCGGGAAAGACGTATTTGCGTTGTGGTATTCGCGCAAATGGGGCGAGGCGCCAGCCGGCCACGGTTGACGAATGACAGCACTACGCCGAATGACGCGCCAAAGCGCCGCTGCGCCACGTTGCACTGGTCGCAGCAAGTCTCTAGATTCACGGATGAAACCGGAGTTGCCGCTTTTGGACGACAAGACCGATCTGTTGAAATCGCTTCACATCGAGCAAAGCGACCGCGAAAAGAACGCGCTGCGCGGCGCCTCTTTGCCTGTTGCCGGCGGTATTGCGGTGGCGTCGCTGCTGATCGGGGTTGCGGTCGGCTGGATGCTGAAACCGGTTCCCGAAGCGCCGCCGCCCGCCGTGAGCGCCG
>JBGSVH010000074.1:0-15958 GCA_041753055.1 Parvularculaceae bacterium | reverse complement strand
GCGTCACCGCGGCGCCGGCGCGCAGCGCCGCCGTCACAAAACCCGCTTCGGCGATCTCGGCGTCGGTTGCGCCGGCTTTTTTTGCCGCATTGCGGTGAATTTCGAGGCAATAGGGACACTGCGTCGTCATCGCGACCGCGAGCGCGATCAGCTCCTTGTACTTCACCGGAATGGCGCCGTCGGCAAGCGCGGCTTTGTCAAACGCTGCAAACGCCTTCATGGCGTCAGGCGCAAGCTCGCCGAGCTTGCCAAGTTTTTTCACGTGCTTCATGTCGTACATGTTGTCTCTCCCTCGCTCCATGCGAGCGCGGCGACAATACCCGTCCCCCGTTTCGCCCGCCAGTCGGCAATTTGCGCTTTTTGCATCGGGCGGCGGCGGTTAGGATGAGCGCGGAACAAAAGGACGCCGCGCAATGATCGACGAAGGAATGATGCGCCTGTGGGAGTTTTTAAGCTATCTCGTCACGGTGCTCGGCCTGCCCGTCGCGGTCGTGACGATCTGGCGCGAATTGCGCGCCGAACGCGTCAACGAGGCGAAGGAAATCGAGCAGCGCGAGGATGAAATCTACGTGGCGCTGTCGCAGCAATATTCGTCGCTGCTTGAAGCCGCGCTCGCGCACCCGGAACTCGATGCGCTCGACGGATCCTCGTCCGCAGACCTCACGCCCAAACAACGCCGGCGCCAGGCGATCTGTTACGAGATGCTGCTCGCCCTGTTCGAGCGCGCTTTCATCCTGCTTTATGAGGACGCGCCGACGGGTCAGGGCGGCCGCCGCTGGGGCTCATGGGCGGACTTCTTTTCCTACTGGCTGAAGCGGCCCGACTTCGCGCGCTATGTCGAAAACAATTTGCAGGGCGAGGATGAGGCGTTTGTAGCATTTGTCCGGGCGCAATTGGCGCAGCGCGCCGGGCCTGCTTAAGCGCTCTCCTCAAATTCCACCAGCAAATCGCCGTCCTTCACCTGATCGCCGGGCTTGAAGCGGAAGGATTTGATGACGCCGTCATGGGGGGCTTTGATTGCGTGCTCCATTTTCATGGCTTCCATGATCATGAGGACCGCGCCGGCTTCGACATGGTCGCCATGTTTCGCCTTGATCAGCGTGATGACGCCCGGCATCGGCGCGTTGAGCGATCCTTCGGCCGAATGGCCGGCAAGGGCGCCGGCGAGGACGTCCGGGTGCTGAATGTCCCAATGATCGGCGCCAATGAAGACGCGTTTGGCGCGGCCGTGGTCGACCACCGTCGCCTCGAAGGTTTCATCGTCGAGGCTGAGGCGTAGGCCGGCTGCGGACGGCGCGCCCCTGAACGAAAAGCGGAATGGCGACAGCGCGGCGTTGCCATTGCGCCGCCCGGCGGCGGACGCGTTGGGATCGATCTCGACATCGGCGCCTTTGGCCGTCGCGGTGACGCGCGCAATCGCTGGTTCGCCCTCATGCGTGATCCACGCGACCGCCTTTGCGGGCTTGTTCAAGCGAAAGCCGGTCAATGATTCCCAGGGGTCGCGCCCGTCCTTCGAAGTGACCTCGATATGGCGTTGCATCAATGCCGCGGCGATGGCGCGATTGCCGACCGGCGTGCTCGCAAACAAACTGTCGCCATGCTCGTCGATGTAGCGGGTCGAGACATCGCCGGCGATGAAGTCCTGGTCGGCGGCGAGGCGGTGGAGAAAGCGCGCATTGGTCTCCAACCCGGCGACACGGGTTTCGCGCAAAGCGGCGCGCAGCCGCGCCAGCGCTTCCTCGCGCGAGGCGCCATGGGTGATGATCTTGGCGATCATCGGGTCATAGAACGGCGTGATCGTCTGGCCTTCCTCAACGCCTGAATCGATGCGGGCGAGATCGCCAGGAAGGCGCAAGGTCGAGAGTGTCCCGATCGACGGTGTAAAATTGTTGTCGGGATTTTCCGCGTATAGCCGCGCTTCAAACGCATGGCCGTTTTCGCTTATGTCTTTCTGCTTCAGCGGCAAGCCTTCGCCGGCGGCGACGCGAAATTGCCATTCGACCAGATCAACGCCGGTGATCGCCTCGGTAACCGGGTGTTCCACCTGCAGGCGTGTATTCATTTCCATGAAATAAACGCCTTCCGCGCCGTCATAGAGGCATTCGACGGTGCCGGCGCCACGGTATTGAACCGCTTTTGCGGCGTTGACGCCGATAGCGTGGAGACGCGCTCGCACATCTGCGGTCAGATGCGGGGCGGGGGCTTCCTCAATGATCTTCTGGTGGCGGCGCTGCACCGAACAGTCGCGCTCGAAGAAGTGGACCACCTCGCCCTTGCCGTCGCCGACGACTTGCACTTCGAGATGACGCGCGCGCGGAATGTATTTCTCGACAAGAATGCGATCGTCGCCAAAGGACTTCTTTCCCTCGCGCTGCGCGGAAGCGAGCTGCTCGGCGAGATCGGCCTCGCGCGTCACAATCTTCATGCCTTTGCCGCCGCCGCCCGCCGTCGCCTTCAAGAGGACAGGATAGCCGATCGCCGCGCATTCGCGGCGGAAGGTTTCATAGGACTGTTCGGCGCCCTGATAGCCGGGCGTCGTCGGCACGCCGGCTTTTTCCATCAGATCTTTAGCCGCCGATTTCGAGCCCATCGCGCGGATCGTCGCCGCGGTCGGGCCGATGAAGACAATGCCTGCTTCGTCGAGCGCGTCAGCGAATTTCTCGTTCTCGGACAGGAAGCCGTAACCGGGATGGACCGCCTCGGCATGCGTCTTCTTCGCCGCGGCGATGATGCGTTCAACTTTCAGATAGCTTTCCCCGGGCGCCGAGCCGCCGATATGGACGGCCTCGTCGCACGCCTTGACATGCGGCGCATTGGCGTCGGCGTCGGAATAAACCGCGACGGTCGCGATACCCATCCGTCGCGCTGTTTTGGCGACGCGGACGGCGATTTCGCCGCGATTGGCGATGAGGATTTTGCGGAACAAATCTTTAGCCCTTTATCCAGTTCGCCTTGCGCTTTTCGAGAAAGGCCGCGACGCCCTCCTTGCCTTCCGGCGTCGCCCTGACGCGCGCGATGAGGCCGGCGGTTTCTTCCATCACCGCGTCGTCGACCGGACGGTTGGCGACGATGCGAATGAGCGCCTTTGCCTCCCTCTGGGCGGCGGGGCCGCAGGCGAGAAGGTTCTTGATGACCCCGTCGAGCGTTTCTTCCATCTGCGCGCGCAAACAGACCACATGCGCAAGGCCTATTTCCTTTGCTTTCGCCGCGTCGAAGCGTTCGCCGGTAAGGAAAAAGCGCCGCGCCTGACGCGGGCCGATCGCGGCGATGACGAAGGGCGAGATGACCGCCGGAATGATCCCGAGACGGACTTCGGAAAGCGCAAAGAAGGCGTCGTCTGCAGCGATGACGATGTCGCAGGCCGAGGCGAGGCCGACGCCGCCGCCCATGCAGGGGCCCTGCACCAGCGCGACCACCGGCTTTTCGCATTCATAGATGGCGTTCAGCATGCCGGCGAGGCGGCGCGCATCCTGTTTGTTCTCGGCGGCGGAAAATTCCGATGCGCGCTTCATCCAGGAAAGATCGGCGCCCGCCGAAAAGGCGTCGCCGGCGCCGGCGAGCACGACCATTCGCGCCTTGGCGTTGTTGGAGAGGTTTTTCATCGCGTCGGCGATCTCGGCGATCAGCGTCTCGTTGAAGGCGTTTTTGACTTCGGGGCGATTGAGCGTGACGCGCGCGATGCCGCGTGGGTCGGTGGAGACGGTTAGGTGTTGGTAGGTCACGGTGATGCTTTCCTCAAATTACGGCTTAAACGGATCAAGGCCGGCGGAACGAAATAACTGTAATAGCCGGCCTATTTCCGTTGCTGCCAGCGTTGTCGAGAGGGAAGACCAGATCTCCCCAACCATTTCCTCGAAGGTAATTACTCGGATTGGATTAGAGCCCAGCCGTTCGCGAAATAAAGCGTATTGTTCCCAGTCAGCTCGATCTCCCACCAGCTTCGTGACTGCATTCACATAAGTAAATTCGGAGGAGCCAGTTTCTTCTTGCACCTTCTGAACAAACGCCGCAGTCCATTTTGGCTCGATCAACTCCCGATGACCCTTCCACGCTTCTCGGCCAGCGACCTTCTTCTTATTTTCAATAGCACTTATCAGCTGCGTCGGCTTGAATCCTCCCTGCCAACTCTTGCAGCCCACGACAACGATCCTTTCGACGCCGCTTTTCAAAGGATGCAAGCCAATTACATCTATGTCACTGTGGTTCGAATCTTGATTCGAAACAAAGTTTTGATGCTCCTTCGATGGACGAAACTTGATATTGTGCCGCACGAAATATCCTTGATGGATTAGATACTCTTCGACGACTTGCTCCAGTATATCTTCTTTGGTCGCCATCTTTCACATCCTAAAGACGCCGAACTTCGTCGCTTCCACCGGCGCGTTGAGGCTCGCTGAAATGCAAAGGCCCAGCACATCGCGCGTTTGCGCCGGGTCGATGATGCCATCGTCCCAGAGCCGCGCCGAGGAATAATAGGGCGATCCTTGCGCGTCGTAGTCGGCTCTTATCTTGTTCTTGAAAGTTTCTTCGTCTTCGGCGGACCATTCCTCGCCGGGGCGCAGGCCCTCACGGCGGACGGTTGCGAGAACGCTCGCCGCCTGTTCGCCGCCCATCACGGAGATGCGCGCATTCGGCCACATGAAGAGGAAGCGGGGCGAATAGGCCCGCCCGCACATGCCGTAATTGCCCGCGCCATAGGAGCCGCCGACGACGATGGTGAATTTCGGCACGCGCGCGGTGGCGACGGCGGTCACCAGCTTGGCGCCGTCCTTGGCGATGCCGCCCGCTTCCGCCGACCGTCCGACCATGAAGCCGGTGATGTTCTGCAGAAAGACCAGCGGAATTTTCCGCTGGCAGCACAGCTCGATGAAGTGCGCGCCTTTTTGCGCGCTCGGCGAAAACAGGATGCCGTTATTGGCAAGAATGCCGACCGGAAACCCGTGGATATGCGCAAAGCCGGTGACCAGCGTCGATCCGAACAGCGGTTTGAATTCGTCAAAGACCGAGCCGTCGACGATGCGCGCAATGATTTCGCGTGCGTCATAGGGTTTTCTGATGTCGCGCTCGACAATGCCGTAGATTTCCTTGGGGTCGTAAGCGGGCGGAACAGGATCAACGCAGACGAGCGATCCCTGTTTGACCCAGTTCAAGCGCGAGACGATCTGGCGCGCGAGGCCGAGCGCGTGATCGTCGTCTTCGGCGAGATGATCGGCGACGCCGCTCTCGCGCGTGTGCACATCGCCGCCGCCCAAATCTTCCGCCGTGACAATCTCGCCGGTCGCCGCTTTGACGAGAGGCGGGCCGCCAAGGAAAATCGTTCCCTGACGGCGGACAATGATCGCCTCGTCGGACATCGCGGGGACATAGGCGCCGCCGGCGGTGCAGCTTCCGTGCACGACGGCGATCTGCGCAATGCCGGCCGCCGACATCACTGCCTGATTGTAAAAAATGCGGCCGAAATCGTCCTTGTCGGGAAAAACCTCGTCCTGCATCGGCAGGAACGCGCCGCCGGATTCAACGAGATAGACGCAAGGAAGGCGGTTTTCCGCGGCGATCTCCTGCGCGCGCAAATGTTTTTTGACGGTCAGCGGATGATAGGTGCCGCCTTTGACCGTCGGGTCGTTGGCGACAATCATGCACTCGACGCCAGCGATGCGTGCAATGCCGGTGACAACGCCTGCGCCATTGACGTCGCCCGAATACATCTCCCAGGCGGCGAACCCGCCAAGTTCGAGAAACGGCGCGCCAGGATCGACAAGGCGTTCAATGCGCTCGCGCGCCAGCAATTTGCCTCGCTGCTTGTGGCGGTCGGCGTAACGCGGGCCGCCGCCTTCCGCGACCTTCGCCGTATTCGTTTTCAACGCCGCGACAAGCTTTTCCATCGCCGCGCGGTTGGCGGCGAAGTCTTCGCTTGCGGTGTCGATCTGTGACTGTATCCGGGCCATGCGGGTCTCTCGCGTCAGCGCGCGTCGCGGCGGTTGATGAGCAATGACAATAGAAGAAGCGCCGGCGGCGCAAGGAGTTCGATCCACATCAGCACGACAAAAAGCACATGCGGCGCGCCCACCGTCGCCATCGACAGGGCGCGGCCGGCGCCGCCGGCAAAGAACAACGCCAACAGCAGGCGTGCGAGCCCGAGCGATCGGGGAAGCTCCAGCGCCGCCCGGACGGCGATAACGCCATAGGCGATCCAGAGGACGGAATAAAAGCGCAGCTCATTGTCGGCGTCCGGCCCGGCAAGGCCAGCGACTGCCTCGCCGGTCCCGCCAATGTGGCCGAGGAGCCCGGCGCTGAAACTGGCGACGGCAGAAGCGCCGAAAAGGAAAATCGCGGTTCCGATCAGGATTGCGGCGGCCCCGATCGCGACGATGCCGGCGGCAAAGAGGCGCTGAGTGAGCATCGGCGGCAACTCCCCGGTTCTTCCGCGGGCCCGCGCCCGCCATGACCCTAAATAATCCTATTGTCCGACAATAGCAATATGTGATAATGGTCGTTGAAAGGCCGTTAACACCGGCCGTCCGCCCGACCGCAAGGAGTGCGCCCGATGGCCCGCAATGTCCCGCTGCTGAATTTCGGCCTGCCTGAAGAGGTTGAGGAAATCCGTGAAATGATTGCGCGCTGGGTCGCCGATCGCCTCGCCCCGCGCGCCGCCGAGATCGACGCGACGAACGAATTCCCGCGCGACCTCTGGCCGGAGCTCGGTCAACTGGGTCTTCTCGGCATTACCGCCGATCCCGAATTCGGCGGGTCCGGTCTTGGCTATATCGCGCACGTTGTTGCGATGGAGGAGATTTCGCGCGGGTCGGGTTCGGTCGGTCTTTCCTACGGCGCGCATTCCAATCTCTGCGTCAACCAGATCAATCTGAACGCCTCGAAAGAACAAAAGGCGCGCTACCTGCCAAAGCTCATCTCCGGCGAACATCTCGGCGCGCTCGCCATGTCGGAACCGGGCGCTGGCTCCGATGTTGTCTCGATGAAACTCCGCGCCGAGAAGAAAGGCGACCGCTATATTCTCAACGGCAACAAGATGTGGATCACCAATGGTCCGACAGCAGATGTTCTTGCGGTTTACGCCAAGACGGCGCCGGACAAAGGCTCGCGCGGCATTTCGGCGTTCCTGATCGAAAAAGACTTCAAGGGTTTTTCGACGGCGCAAAAACTCGACAAGCTCGGCATGCGCGGGTCGGACACCGGCGAGCTTGTGTTCGAAGACTGCGAAGTGCCGGCGGAAAATTTGATGGGATCGGAAGGCGACGGCGTTCGCATCCTGATGAGCGGCCTTGATTATGAGCGGACGGTTCTGTCGGGCGGCTGTCTCGGCCTCATGCAGGCGGCGATGGATGTCGTCATGCCCTATATTCACGACCGCAAGCAGTTCGGAAAATCGATCGGCGAATTCCAGCTCGTGCAGGGAAAGATCGCCGACATGTATACGACGATGAACGCCTGCAAGGCTTATGTTTACGCCGTCGCCGCCGCTTGCGACCGCAAGGAAACAACGCGCCAGGACGCGGCGGGCTGCATTCTTTACGCCGCTGAAAAAGCAACGCAGGTCGCGCTCGACGCCATCCAGCTCCTCGGCGGCAATGGTTATATCAACGACTATCCGACCGGGCGGCTCTTGCGCGACGCCAAGCTCTACGAAATCGGCGCCGGCACCTCGGAAGTCCGCCGCATGCTGATCGGCCGCCAGCTGTTCGAGGCGAGCGCCTAGATGACCAAGGCGTTTCAGCCGCTCGAACGCGCGCCGGCCTATATGAAGGTCTTTCGCGCGATCGAACAACGGATCAGCGATGGCGGGCTCAAAGACGGTGCGCATCTGCCGACCGAGGCGGAGCTTTGCACGCAATTCGGCGTCACCCGTTCGACGGTGCGCGAAGGGTTGCGGCTTCTCGAACAGACGGGGCTGATCGTGCGCGGCCCGGCCAAGAAGTTTTTCATCAAACGCCCGCTGGCGTCGGATATCGCCGCCGCGGCGTCGAAAAGTTTCGCGCTCGGCGGGATTACCTTTCATGAAGTCTGGGACGCGCTGGCGACGCTGTATCCGCAAGCTGCGCGCCTCGCCGCCAAACGGTTATCGGCGGAAAAGGTCGCCGAGCTGAACAAAGTCCGCACGACCTTGGCGCTCGTCGCCAACGACGATCACGAGGCGACGGTCGATTGCGCGGTTGAGTTTTTCCAGCAGATCGCCAAAGGGCTCGACAACCGCGTCATGCTGGCGATGCTGCAATCCCTCAATTTGATGATCGGCGAGAGCCTGCGCCATGTCATCGCCAGAGCGCCGAAGGCGAAAGACCGCATCCTGAACGCGCAGAAAAAGCTCGTCGAGGCGTTCGAGCGCCAGGACGCCGACCTCGCCGCTGAGTGGATGACCAAACACATCGACGATCTGAAGCGCGGCTATCAGGTGGCGAAGGTCGATATGGACGAAGCGATTTTGTAACCGGCCGGCTTGTGGACAAATCCGGTGAGGCAGTGTGAGATGCCTCTCCGACCCGAAGGACCAACATTAATGAGCGCGCTCGGCATCACTCCATCCGGACAATCCTGCGGCGCGAGCGTGCGCGGGGTTGACCTCTCCAGGCCGCTGTCTGACGGCTTGATCGGCGACATCCGCGCGGCGTGGCTTGAGCACTTCGTACTTTCGTTTCCGGATCAGGAAATGAGCGACGATGATCTCGAACGTTTCACCCTTTATTTCGGACCGTTCGGCGACGATCCATTCATTGCGCCCATTCCCGGCCGCAAGCATATCATCGCGGTCGCGCGCTCCGCCGCGGAGTCCGGGCCGATTTTCGCGGAAGCCTGGCACACCGACTGGAGCTTTCAGAAGACACCGCCCGCTGGAACCTGTCTTTACGGCATTACAATTCCGCCTGTCGGCGGCGATACGCTGTTCGCCAATCAGGCGATGGCGCTTGAAAAAATGCCGGGCGACTTGCGCGCCCGCATCGACGGCAAGCGCGCCATTCATTCAGCGCGCGCCGGCTATGCGAAAGCCGGCGCCTATGGCGAACACGACAAAGGACGGGCAATGGATATTCGTCCCTCCGACGATGCAATGGCGACAGAGATGCATTCCTTCATTCGCATTCACCCGGAAACCGCCCGCGAAGCGCTGTTCGGCTGCGCAGGCTACATCATTGGCGTCGAAGGCATGGCGCAGGAAGAAGCGCTGGATTTGCTCGGCGATCTTTATCGCTGGCAGACGCAGCACGAGTTTCAATATCGCCACAAATGGTCGCCGGGTACATTGGTGATGTGGGACAATCGCTCGGTGCTGCACATGGCGACCGGCGGCTATCAGGGGCACGACCGACTTTTGCATCGAACGACAATCGGCGCGCGCGCCTAGAGCAAGTTTCGCGCGCTCTGGCGCGCGAAGTTTGCTCAAGATCTATGAATTAGGGCGTTTTCTGCGATCAACCGGATTCCACTTGATCGGAAAACGCCCTAGACCTTCGGTCGATAAATCTGGATCGCCCGAAGGTCCAGTCTTTGGTTGGTCGCGTCGGGTTTGCGAAAAGCCGGTGATCCCACTTTTTCGCCCGACGCTCTAAACGGCGATTTTTTCGAGCGCCATCCGCAATGCGGGCGGCAGGTTCACTGGCCGCCGCGTTTTACGGTCGACATAGACGTGCACGAAATGGCCTTCGGCGGCAGGTTTGTCTTCCCCCGCCTTGAAGATCGCCAGTTCATATCTTACCGATGAATTGCCAATTTTTGCAACGCGCAAGGCGCCGTCGAGTTTGTCCGGAAAGGCCAGCGGCGCAAAATATTTGCAGCCTGTTTCGACGACGAGGCCGATGACGCCGCCCTCATGAATATCGAGCGCGCCGGCGGCGATCAGATACTCATTCACGGCGGTGTCGAAATACCCGTAATAGGCGACATTGTTGACGTGCCCGTAAATGTCGTTGTCAGCCCAGCGCGTTTGCACGGGAAGAATGTGTTTGTAGTCGGCGCGTGAAGAGGTCACTAAAGAACCTCGCCATACATTTTCAGCGCGTCGTCATAGGTCACTTCGCGCGGATTATTGCGCATGACCCGCTCGGCCTTCATGGCGTCTTCCGCCATGCGCGGCAGGTCATTGTGTGATATGCCGAGATTGGAAAGCCGCCGCTCGACGCCGGTCGCGGCGACGATCTCCATAAGTTTCCCGATGAACGCGTCGGCGCGGTCTGCAAAACCGCCGGTGGCGTTGGCGCCGATGACGTCGCCCAGTTCAGCGTAGAAGTGCGCGGCCGCCGGCGCCGTGAACCGCAGGACCGGTTCGAGCATCAGCGAATTCGATAACCCATGGGGAATGTGAAAGAGCGCGCCCAAGGGGTACGCCATGCCATGGACCGCGCCGACCGGCGAATTGGTGAAGGCTTGCCCCGCCAGCATCGAGCCGAGCAGCATATTGGCGCGCACGTCCTTGTCGCCCGGCGTTTCGCACGCAGCTACAATGTTGGATGAGAGAAGGCGCAGCGCTTCGCGCGCCAGCGCGTCGGAAACCGGGTTCTTCCTGTGACGGTTGGTGTACGCCTCGATCGCATGCACCATGGCGTCGACGCCGGTCGCGGCCGTCACATGGCGGGGCAGGCCGTAGGTCAGCGCCGGGTCAAGGACTGCGATGTCGGCGAACATTTGATCACCCAAAACGCCCATTTTCTGGTCGTCGTCGGTGGTGACGACGGCGATGTCCGTCACTTCGCTTCCTGTTCCTGACGTCGTTGGAAGAAGGACAAGCGACGTGCGATCGCCCTTGATGTTTCCCGTGCCGTAAATCTCTTCAAGGCTTTGGCCCGAGTTCAAAAGGACCGCGATAATCTTTGCCGTGTCCATCGATGAGCCGCCGCCGAACCCGATGACGCCGTCCGCTTTATGCTGGCGCGCGATTTCGACCGACTGGTGAACAACACGCGCCGGCGGGTCGGCTTCGATCCCGTCGACGAGGAAATAGTCGAGACCTTCGGCCTTGAGGCTCTTCAAGGCGTCGTCGATAAGCCCGGCGCTGATGATGCCTTTGTCGGTGACGATGACCGGCCGCGACATGCGGGAACGGACAATCGTCCCGAGGCGG
This sequence comes from Parvularculaceae bacterium, assembly GCA_041753055.1. Taxonomy (GTDB): domain Bacteria; phylum Pseudomonadota; class Alphaproteobacteria; order Caulobacterales; family Parvularculaceae; genus Amphiplicatus. The sequence continues at coordinate 4,890 of JBGSVH010000074.1, read as the reverse complement.
GCGGACGCGCCGGCTTCAAAGATGACAGTGGGAACGGTGCGGAAGGTGAAGATCATAACTTACGTCCTGCTCATCCCGGCGAAAGCCGGAATACGGCGCGCGAGCAAGAATGGATCCCGGCTTTCGCCGGGATGAGCGGAAATTTGTGGGAACGCCATCAATTAAACCTCACCAATCTCCCCGGCCGTTCATCCGTCACTTTGTCATTCAACACCACTTGCCGGCCGGAAACGAGTGTCGCGCGGAAGCCCTTGGCTTCTTGCAACAGACGCTGCCCGCCGGCAGGGAGGTCTTTCACCATGCGCGGCGCCTTCAAGGACAGGCGGTCATAATCGATGACATTGATGTCGGCCTTCAGTCCGACTTTCAGGCGCCCGCGATCGGCGAGACCGAGATAATCGGCGCCGTCGGCGGTCAGCATCTGCACCGCGCGCGACAAGGGGATACGGTGATCGGCGCGATCGCGCGACCAGTAGGACAATAGATAGGCGGGGAATGATGCGTCGCAGATGGTGCCGACATGCGCGCCGCCATCAGAGAGGCCGATCATTGCATTCGGATGCGTCAGCATCTTGTGGACATTGTCGTAGGAAAACTCGGTGTAATTGTAGATCGGGAAATAGATGAGCTGTTTGCCTTCGAGTTCCAGCAGCACGTCGTAGAGTTTTTCCATCACCGAAACGCCGTCGCGGCGCGCTTCGGCGGCGAGCGATCCTTCCTGCCCCTGATCGTAATCCGGCGTTTCGCCTAGGCGATAGAATTTGTTTGCGGCCCAGTCGATGGCGGCGATCAGCGTATCGACGATTGGCGGCGTCGACGATCCGGGCCCTGCGAGCTTTACCGGCTTGTCGGCAAGACAGCGTTTCTTGAAGTCGGGATCGCGCATCAGCCGAACGCGCTCCTCAAGCGGCTTGTCCTTGATCGCTCGATAGAGAGGCTGCGCCATCAGCGGGTGCATGGTGCATTGAAGCCCGTTGAAAACGCCGATGCCGCGCGGCGCGACCTGCACGCGGAAATCGACGCCGTCGGCGTTCAATCGCTCGGTCTCTTTCAAAATGCGCTGCCATTGATCGGGCGCGAGATCGCGCTGCATCAGGGAAATCGAGCACGGCCGTCCGCCGGCGCGCGCAAAGGCTTCAACCAGCGCGAATTCGGCCGGGAACTGATCGCCCGGGCGTTCAAGATTGAAGTCGTTGACGATCTGGAGGACGCCGCGCTTTCGCCCCTTCATGACGGAAGCGAGCGCCACCAGTTCGTCGCGGCCTGCTTCCGATGAGGGCGTCCAGTCGCCGTCGGCGGTGCGGTGGACATCGCTGCGGCCGATTGAAAAACCGGCAGCGCCGGCGTCGAGCGCTTCCCTGACCAGCGCCTGCATCGCCCTGATGTCGTCTTCGGTTGCAACCTCGCTGAATGCAGCGCGCTCGCCCATGGCGTAAACGCGGATCGGGTCATGCACCGCCATCGCGGCGAAATCGATGGTGTGCGGCATCGCGTCGATCGCATCGAGATAGTCGCCGAATGTTTCCCAGCCCCAGCTGATCCCTTCATGCAGCGCCGTCCCCGGAATATCTTCAACGCCTTCCATCAGGCGGATGAGGCGGTCGTGGTCCTTTGGCCGCACCGGCGCAAAGCCGACGCCGCAGTTTCCCATCAGAACGGTGGTGACGCCGAAATTGACGGAGGGACGCATTTCCTCGTCCCATGAAATCTGCCCGTCATAATGGGTGTGAAGGTCAATAAAGCCGGGGGTGACGATGGCGCCTTCGGCGTCGAAATGATGCTCGGCGTCTTCGGCGCAGCGCCCGATCTCGGCGATTTTCCCGTTCCTGACGCCGATATCGGCCCTGACCGGCTCGCCGCCGTCGCCGTCGAAAACAAGGCCGTTCCGGATCTTGACGTCAAAAGTCATGAGAAGCTCCCGCGCGCTGGCGTGGGTACATTAGCGCACCCGAAGAACTCTTCAATTGCGGTTCGCAGCGCTCAGCTGGCGCCGGTCTAAGGGCGGCCGTCAGTAATTGTACCAGGTGATCAGCCGCGCCATGATCAGGGCAAGGCTGATGCAGGTCCAGAAAGTGAGGCGGATGCGCAATGGTCCGTACCATGACGGAAAATTGCCGGCGGCGCGAAGGTCGCGGAGCAGCAGCCAGACAAAGACCGTTATGAGGATGAGATAACGCCACACCGCCGGCACGGAAAAGGTGAGGAACCCGCCCGGCCAGATCGCAAACCAGGCAGCGAGCGCTGCGATCATGCCGGGAAGCAAGGGATCGGCGCGCACGACATGCAGTCCAGCCCCGGCGCCGACGCCCGCCATATAGGCCGCGATGATCCCGCCATAGGCGAGCACCAGCGTGTGGATATTGAGCGCGACCCATTGCGGGATGATGAAAGGCGCAATCCACATTGCCGCCGCGCCAAAGACGAATGGCGAAAGCCCGAGAATGCCGAGCTGCGTTATTTCCTCTTGTTGCGACATTGGCGATCTCCCGCGCAAGCGGCGAGGATAGCGAAACCGCCAATTGTAGGGAACGGCTCATTCTCTCCCGTTTTACGGGAGGCCGCCGCTGCGCGTCAGCAGTGCGTCTAGTTCGCCGGGGCGAGTTCGTTCGCCAGCGGGTCGGGTGTTTTCGGCGCCCAGGCGTCGACCTCGGCGTCTTTCGCCGAGCGTTCCGCCGCGGGCATCGAGCCGGCAAGACCCGCCGCCATTTCACCGGCCTGGGTGTCGCCATTCCTGGCAGCGATCGAGTACCAGAAATATGCCTTGGCCCTGTTCTGAATATTGGCCTGAATACCGCCGCTCGCGCCTTCCGGCGTCGGGTGGAACGTCGCGCCAAGATTGTACTGGCTGTCGACGAGGCCAAAGCTCGCCGCTTTTTCGAACCACCCGATCGAGGCGGCCGGGTCAACCGGCCCGCCTTCGCCGCGCGCGGCCATGACGCCGAGGCGGTGCATGGCGAGGACGTTGCCGCCATTGGCGGCGCGCTCGAACCACTGGCGCGCCATGCCGAGATCGCGATCGTAGAGCTGGCCGAGTTTGTAGAGTTCACCGATCTGCAGCTGCGCCGGCGGATGGCCGAGCGCGGCGGCTTCTTCAATGTGCTTCAGCGCGGCCTTGGCTTCGCCATCCGTGGTCGCTGATTTCAGCACGGCGATGTTGTCGAGGTAAAGTTCGCGCGGCCTGACGGTTGCATCCAAAGCTGGCGCTGTTGCGGGTTCGATGCGTTCGTTGGCGTCGGTCGCTTCGGGCATCGCAGCTGCCGGCGCTTCAACCGACTGCGATTGGGTTGGCGCCTTGCCGCGGCCAAGAATGTCCTTGGTCAGGAAGAACAGCGCGGCAAGCAACAGGACAATTGCAACACCAAGCCCGAGTACGCCGCCGGTTGGCGTCAGATTGAATTTTTTGAGCGCGGCGCTGGCGCCGCTGATGAAACTTGGATTGGCGTCCGGTTCGGCAAGGTCGTCAATTGGCGCATCGAGCGTTGCAGTCTTCGCCTCAACTGGTTCTTTTGCGTCTTTGCCGGGTGCGCGCGATTTGATCTTGGCGACCAGCCAGGCAATCCGCGCCTTGATCGACCCTGCTTCAGGTTTATCGTCATCGCTGTGATCGGCGGCAAGCGGCGACGCCTCAAATGCGAGCGTGGCTGCTTTTTCTTTTTCCGCTTCCGCTTTGCGGCGCTTGATGCGTGCGGCGAGAATGGCGCGCTGTTTTGGCGTCAGCTTCTTCTTGGGAGACGCTTCTTCATCCGCTGCGGCCTTGGCGGCGGCTTCGCGCGCCGCGCGCCGCGCGGCTTTCAGATAGTCCGCCTGGTCGGTTGCGCTTTCGCCTTGCGGCGTCGGCGCTTCGTCGGCCAGGGGAGCAAGGGTCGCCTCGCTGTCGATGTCGTCCTCGAAACTGGCGGCGCTTTCGTCATTGTCCGCGGTCTCGGCTTCGTCGTCCGCCGGTTCCGGTGCGTCGATACCAAACGCTTCGCGGATTTCCGCGAGCACATCTTCCGTCTCGCTGGTATCGCTGGCGGTCCGATCTTCTTTTTCTTCTGTGTCAAACCCGAAATCGTCGTCGTCCAGATCCGCCTTTGGCGCCGGCGGTTTTGGCTGAACCGATTGTGGTTGCGCGATTGGCGGTGGCGCAAACGCCGCCGCGAACGATGGTGCGGCGGTGCTCGGCGTTGGAATCGGATCTTCGAGTTCAAGGGCGGCAAAGGCGGCGTCAAGATCGCTGTCGATATCGTCGAGCGGTTCGGATTCGACTTTGGGAAGCGGCGCAGCGGCGAATGCGGCGGCGCGCTGCGCCGGCTGATCGTCTTCGTCGTCGTTGTTGTGACTCGATTCTGGCAAACCGCCGGCGGCGCCTTCGAGGCGGCGCACCATGTCGTCGAATGATTGCTGCAGGGTCTCGATGCGGTCTTCGGTGTGCTGGGCGATTTCCGAAACCGCCGCCTCGATTTCGGCGCGCGCCGCCGCCTGATCGCTGGCGTCAGCGCTGGCGAATTGCGTGCGCAGATCGGCGATGGTTTCGGCGACTTTCTGGACGCCCTCGGCGCTGCGCTTTTCGGCGGCGTCAATCTGTTGTGACATCCGCGAGATTGTCGTTTCGAGCGTGCGCATCTGATCGCCGCCGCGCTTGATCTCGTCGCCGAGAATTCTGAGGCGGAGACCGGTCTTGTGAATGAAGTCGGCGTCGACCGACTCGCCTGCTTCGGCTTTCAGCTGCGAGGCTTCAGCGGCGATTTTTTCGGCTCTGGCGACGCGTTCGGCCATGCCCTCGATGGCTTCGCGCACCGCGTTGGCGCTGACCGTTTCGCCGGCGCCCTCGCCGGTGACGCGCTCGGCGATCGACTGCAATTGTTTTTCTGTCGCATCGAGGCGCGCGACAGTTGATTGCTGCGCGCT